>JAQYVF010000131.1 GCA_030145625.1 Desulfocapsa sp.
CAGGTTCGGAAAAAAGATGGCCCCCCGGGTACTGGATCTCCTCTTTGAACGGGTGGGGTTTCATCCGGTTGCAGTGGTCATGGAGACGGAAAAACTGGCACTGTTTGTGGAAGACAGGGAGCTTATTACCGTGGAAGATTTGGATGCCATGGTGGGAAGAACCCGTGAGGATGCGCTGTTTGAATTGACCGACGCCTTTGGTAAACAGCAGGCTGGCCGAACGTTGGTCATCTTGCACCGTCTCCTGGAAAACGGCATCCATGGCTTGGCTATCCTGGCAACCCTAAGAAACTATCTGCGCCGACTCCTTATTTTTCGTTCTCTGCAGCTGCAGCCGGAGCCTCAATGGCATGCGGGGATGAATGCCCAGCAGTTTCAGGGCAGCTATCTTCCTGCACTAAAAGAGCGGGGAGAATGGAAGGAGTTATTAAAGGGCCATCCTTACGCTCTGTTTATGTCTTTTAGCAAGGCGCAGGGGTTTTCCTGTACCCAGTTAAAGAACTGGCTTGGGCTGCTGCTTCAGGCCGAATATCGATTGAAGGGTGCCCCGCTGCCCCAGGAACTGGTCCTCGAGGAGCTCTTATTGACCATGCTTGCGACAGGTAAGCGAAACAGAGTCTAGACACCGAAACAACAGGGACGTTGAAAAAAAGTAAAATCATCCTTATTATAGGAGAGAGGAATAGTCAGAGGAATGGTTCTCAGACTATTTTGTCTCCTCCCTGCCCAGTAATTAACGGGGAGTGAATGTGAGAAGAATGGATTGTACGGTTTATGAGTGAAAAAAAAGGATCGGTGGCAACCAGAGACCGGACTCAGGTTCGAGAGCCTTCTCTGTATAAGGTGTTACTGCATAATGATGATTACACGTCCATGGAGTTTGTAGTCGCTATTCTGGAAAATGTTTTCAGAAAAAATATCTCCGAGGCGAGTAAGATAATGATGAACGTCCACCAGGAGGGTGTTGGTGTCGCCGGGATTTATACCCGTGAGATTTGTGAGACAAAGGTAGCCATCGTCCACGAACTCGCCCAGCAGAGTGAGTATCCCCTCCGTTGTTCCATTGAACAGGTGTAACTGCCGGGCATGTATAGAACAAGGTTATTGTAAGTTTTTTTGTATATATTTGAATAGGTCTGAATTTTATTACTAACCCTTTAAGGGGTGGTTTCGATATGTTAAGTAAACCGTTGGAAGTAGCCCTGGTTAGGGCAATTCGAGAGGCAAAGAGCTATAGTCATGAGTATGTTACCGTGGAGCATATGCTCTACGGGCTGCTTCATGATGAACTGGCAGAGTATATCATCAAAGAATGCGGGGGGTCTGCCGACAATTTGAAAAAGCGGCTGGAATCCTTCTTCTCGGGGGAACTGCCCACTGTTCCCTCCGGAGACCCTGCCCAGACTGTGGGGTTTAACCGTGTCCTGCAGCGGGCTGTGGCCCATGTGCAAAGCTGTGGCAAGAAAGAGGTGGATAGTGGTGATGTACTGGTTTCCATCTTTTCCGAGGCCGAGTCGCATGCAGTCTATTTTTTGGGTTCTGAAGGGCTGGGGCGTATGTCGGTGGTGGAATTTATCTCCCATTCCCTTCCAGATGATTTGCAGAAGGAGCCTCTGCCCCAGATGCCGGCCGGACCTGCCGGGGGGAAGGAGGCGGATAAAGATGAAAAAATTCTGAATGAGTTCACCGTCAACTATGCGAAAAGCGCGGCAGAGGGCAAGCTTGATCCCCTGATTGGTCGCAAGAATGAAGTCAGTCGGATGATGCAGGTGCTCTGCCGGCGGAAAAAAAATAATCCATTGCTGGTGGGAGAGCCCGGGGTGGGTAAGACCGCTATTGCCGAAGGATTGGCCCTGCTCATTCACGCCGACAAAGAGGCCCGGGCAGCAGAAGAAAAACCCCTGGTCCCGGACCTGCTCCAGGACGAGGATATCTTGCTTCTGGATATGGGTAGCCTTGTGGCTGGAACTAAATATCGAGGCGATTTTGAGAAGCGGCTTAAGGCCGTGATTGCAGCCGTTGAACGAAAGGGGAATGCGATTCTCTTTATCGATGAAATGCACACCATCGTCGGTGCAGGCGCCACCAGCGGTGGATCCATGGATGCTTCCAATCTGCTCAAACCGGCCCTGCAGGCAGGGAGTCTGCGTTGTATCGGTTCCACTACCTACGAAGAGTATAAGAATCATATAGAGAAGGATCGGGCTCTTGCCCGAAGGTTCCAGAAGATCGATGTGGAAGAGCCTTCAGTGGAGGATACCAGGCGTATTCTCCAAGGGTTGCAGTCCCGTTACGAAGATCATCATCGGGTTACCTATTCCCGTACTGCTATTCGGGCAACAGCCGAACTTGCCGAACGTTACATCAATGACCGTTTTCTGCCGGATAAGGCCATTGACATCATGGACGAGGTGGGTTCTGCCTTTCGCATGGCCGGTAAACTCGACAAGATTGTCAAGGTGCGGGACGTGGAAACTGTGGTTTCACGCATGGCCAGAGTTCCTGCCAAGAGTGGCTCCCGTGCTGAGCTTGGTCCTCTGAAGGAACTTACGAATTCAATGAGGCAGGTGATTTTTGGTCAAGACCCGGCCATCGAGGCAGTGGTCACGGCCGTGAAACGATCGCGTGCAGGCCTTGGTAATCCTGATTCACCTACTGGTAGTTTCCTCTTTGCCGGACCCACCGGAGTGGGTAAGACAGAGGTGGCCAGGCAGCTTGCAGAGCAGCTTTCCGTTCACTTCGAGCGTTTTGACATGAGTGAGTACATGGAAAAACATGCGGTGGCCCGTCTCATTGGCGCCCCTCCCGGGTATGTCGGTTTTGAACAGGGTGGTCTGCTTACCGAGGCCGTTCGCAAACATCCTTACAGCGTTCTTCTTCTCGATGAGATTGAAAAGGCCCATCCCGATATCTTTTCCATCCTTCTGCAGGTTATGGATCATTCCACCCTCACCGATAACTCAGGCCGCAAGGCCGATTTCCGGAACGTGATCATTATCATGACCACCAATGCCGGTGCCCGTGAGATGTCCAGCGCGCCCATTGGTTTTGTGGCTGAGAAAAAGGGGCGGGAGCAGAAGGCGGTGAAAAACCTCTTTTCGCCCGAGTTTCGTAATCGTCTGGATGCTATTATCTCTTTTACATCTCTTGAGCCAAAGGCAGTGGAAAAGGTGGTTGAGAAACTGGTTGTGGAACTGCAAGGGCAGCTTGCCGAGAAAAAGGTCTCTGTTTCCCTCACTGCCAAGGCCCGTACCTGGCTGGCAAAAAAAGGCTATGACCCCGCTTTTGGCGCCAGGCCTCTGCGCAGGCTGATTATGAAGGAGATTGGTGATGTGCTCACCGATGAAATTCTTTTCGGTCAACTGGTTTCAGGAGGAAAGGTGACCGTGGGGCTGCGTGAAAAGAAACTGAGTTTTACCTATACTCGGTAATTCCGCCCCATGTTTTCGGAGATGATTCGTGATATTGAGCAGGGTATCCTCCCCGATGTTGGTTTGTTGCGCGGAAGATGCCACGCGGCTGTGACCAAAAAACTTGCATTGGTCCGCCTTCCTCCTGCCTACTGGGAGAGAGATCCCAAACGCAATCCCGATACCGGACACCTGCTGTGGGCAATCCTGCTACTGCAGGACCCGGATCTGTTTGAGGTGGTTAAGGGGGTCATCCTCATGGAGCAGGCAGAAGGGGAAGGGTTATCGGCAGAAAAATTCAGAACAAGCAGCTTGGACGAACTCCTGGCTCTGGCTCCGGATCTTCGCTTTGCAGAGTTGCTTCAGAAGCAGGTGGCCTGGGCGTATAATTGGCCAAAGGCTGAAGGCCGGGATATCCCGATTTTTTAATGGGAATTGAGTGTTTTGACGAGGGAGTGTCGAAGCGGAAAGTGGAAATTGCGAAATGCACCTGTTTGAATCGTACTCTTTTCTATCGAATTTTTTTCATTTATTAGCTAGTTTTAAAGTGAAGTTTTTGAAACGAGTTAATTAAGGTGATGAATCCAGGGGACTGTAATTCTTGCAGTCTTTAGTCTTCAGCCTAAACCCCTATCGAGTTGTTTTCTCATGGTTACACTGGGTGTCGCCCTGCTACTTGCCGCTGGTCTGTTTGTGGCAAAAATTTGTCAACGGTTCCATCTGCCTTCGGTCACTGGCTATATTCTTGCCGGTATGCTTCTCGGGCCCAGTGGATTTGATATCATCAATAAACAGTCTATTGGTTCCAACCTTGATCATTTTACCCATATCGCCCTTATGCTCATCTCCTTTGGCATCGGAGAGCATGTCGAACTGAAGAAGTTGCGCGAGCATGTGCGAAGTGTGGCCTGGATTGGTGTCTGTGAAGCCATTTGTGCCTTTTTCTTTGTGGCTGTTGCCGTTTTTGTGACTGTTCATTTCACAGGCGTGGACATAGAGGGCTGGCAGCTGCGCGATCATCTTGCCATTTCTCTCCTTCTTGGCGCTGTAGGACTGGCTACGGCACCTGCAGCGACCCTGCTGGTTATACGCGAGGTAAAGGCCTCAGGGACGTTTACAGCCACTCTTCTAGCTATTATCGCCATAGATAATGGTTTGGCCATCATGATCTTCGGCTTTGCCATTTCCATTGCCCATCATATCATGGGGCAGGCGGGGGAAGCCTTTTATCTGGTTGTTTTTAATGGATTTGTTGATATTTTCCAATCTCTGCTCCTGGGGATATTCACCGGGATTCTTCTTGATGTGGTTCTACGCAAACTGAAGAGTCAGGGAGAGATGATGACCGGAGGCCTGGCTCTGCTCCTGCTCTGCAGCGAACTCGCTCAATATCTTAATCTTTCTTCCCTGCTTGCCGGAATGGCTGCCGGGGTTATTCTGGTCAACAGGGCTGAACGGGATGTTCGCATTTTCAGGGCGCTGAACAGTTTTGAACCGCCAATTTATGTCCTCTTTTTTACCTTGGCCGGGACGCATCTTGATATCAAGGCCCTTGGGGCAGCGGGTATCCTCGGTACTATCTACTTTCTCGCCCGTATCGGTGGAAAAATTAACGGAGTGGCCCTGGGAGCCCGCATTGGTAAGGCACCGCAGGCAGTTTTGCGCTATCTCGGTTTTGGCCTGGTGCCTCAAGCCGGGGTGGCCATCGGTCTTATCTTTCTTATCTCCAGTGATCCGGCTTTGACCGAGTATGCCTCTATTATCACCCCGGTGGTTCTAACCGGTGTTTTACTCTCGGAGTTGATTGGTCCTCTGGCTGTCCGTTTTGCTGTGACCAGTGCCGGGGAGGCACACAAGCTGAATGAGGAGAAGGATAGAGAGGAGAACGGACTTTCGACCAAAAAACATGATCTCCATCTGCGCTCTGCCGATGGCGTGCAGATCCTGCCCTGGACCTGGGAAAAGCTGAGTCCTCAGATTCCATCCAAAGGTGTGGTTGTATTCGGAGCGGCGCATCATACCACTGTGGGTGGTCTTGCCCGGTTTGCGACTATTTTCGCCAATTTTTATCGATGTCTGCCCATGGCACTACGAATCGTAAAGCCGGGAACCGTTTCTCCCCCCAGACTGTTTCAGGAAGAGCTGGAAGAGACGGCGAGCATGGGGTATCCCCTGGTTACCGAGGTGGTACCCGATCCTTCCGTGGCTTCAGGTCTTGTGGCTGGCGTGGAGTATAATGCGGCGAAGATGGTGGTGCTTGGCTATCCCCTGCATGGGACAGTGAGCAGTTTCCATGAGATCCTGGAAGCCGTTGCCGGGAATGTTGGCTGCCCGGTGGTGGTGGTCCGTTTTTTCGGAGAGCTGCATACGGAGCGAATCCTTGTTCCGGTGGTGAGTCTTGAGGATCTGGAAGAGGTGTATCCGGTGGTGATGGCCCTGGATCTTATCGGAGAACATCAGGTGGGACTTCTTTATCTTCTCCAGTCCGGGGAACCGGATACTGTTATGCAGGCAAAGGAGGCGGAAGTGGCTCAGTGGTTGAGTGAGAAGGAGCATAAAGTGAACCTGTCCGTGAAGGTGGTGGCCACCGATGCCAGGGTTCAGGCGGTCTTGGATGAATCAGCAGGATATGATCTGGTAGTTATGGGTGCCACCAGAACTCAGGTGATCAAAAAGTTTTTCTTCGGCTCCCTTGCTGATACCGTGTCGAAGAAGCTGCAGAAAACCATGCTCATTGTGTATATGCCGAACAGACATTAACGAGAGGGATCATTCACAGCCTATAATTCTCGCTGTTCTTCCACTACTTTTTTCTGGATGGCTGTCAGGTAGCGATCCAGTTCTGTGGTGGAATCGAAAATCTGGAAGGAGGGCAGGGCCTTGATGATGTCAAAGACCTTCTGGATCTGGGGTTGGAGATTGAGAAGTCCGAGTTGACCGCCCAGGGCTTTGAGTTTCTTTTTTGCGCTCAGGGTGACCCTGATGCCGGCGCTGCTGATATAGTCCAGGGAGTCAAGGTCAAGAATGAGGAGTTTGAGGGTCGGATATTCGCTGAGGATGGTTTGCAGCTCCGTCTCAAACAGGGGGTGAGTGGTACTGTCCAGCGAGCCGGAAAGAAAAACAGTTACCACATTGGCAGCTTTCTGTTGATAGCGTATCTGCAAAGACATTATTTCTCCTTGATCGTGAACGGAACCTGCTGTTTTTTAGCCCATTTCACAGTATATTTTGATGAAAAATGCGGCTTAAGGTGGCCTTAAGTATTTTCAAGTTGTTTTGTTAGTGTGACAATGTTTTTCCCACGGTCATGGCAATAACTGACCGAATCCATCAGTTCCCTGACAAGCAGAACCCCTAATCCACCAATTTCTCTTTCCTCAAAAGGGATGTCAAGATCCTGGGCTTGATGGGCCAGGGGATCAAAGGGGCATCCTCCATCCTCTATCTTTATGTTTAATACATGATCGGTGACGGCAAGGAAAATGTCAATAGACGTCTCTTCATTCTCTGCAGTCCCGTGATGGATGATGTTGACCACAAGCTCCTCCAGTACCAGCTGCAGTTCCAGACTGAGTTGTGTATCCAGACTGTTTCCCTGACAGAATTCATGGAGCTTGTTCATGAGTCCGTCCAGGGCATCCATTCTGCTGGAGAGGTGAAGGTGGGTTTCCATTATTGTTCACGAATGAGGCAGAGCATGGTGATATCGTCGTGCTGTGGCTGTGATCCTGTGAATGTTACCAGTTCTTTTTCTACACAAGCAAGGAGTTCTGCGGCGGGTCTTCCCAGGCAGCGGGCAAGTGTCTCCTGCAATCGTTTTTCTCCAAAGAGTTCTCCTGCATTGTTCATGGCCTCTGTCACTCCATCGGTAAAGAGGAGAAGGGTGTCTCCGGGAGAGAGTGTGGTTGTGGCACTGGTGTAGTCACTCTCTTCGTCAAGACCAAGGGCGGGACAGTGGGCTTGCTCCAATCGTTCCAGGGTGTTATTTTTTCGAAGAAGCATAGGGGGCTCATGTCCTGCCAGGCTATATTCCAATGTGTTTGTCTGCATGTCCAGAATACCACAAAAGAGGGTGACAAACATACAACTGTCGTTGCTGTTGATTACCTCTTGATTGACGGCAGTGAGGATCTTTCGTATTTCTCCTAAATCTTTAGTCCTGAGAGAGAGAACACTCTTTGTTGCAGCCATGAAAAGAGCGGCGGGGATTCCTTTGTCAGCAACATCAGCAATGAAAAAGCAAAGTTTGTTGTCCGGTAAAATGAAATAATCGTAAAAATCACCACCCACAGCCTTGGCCGGCTGCAGGAGAGCACGAATCTGGTAAGCTTGAAGATCCAGTGGTCCTGCAGGCAGCAGACCCTGTTGGATGGAACGGGCCACCTGGAGTTCGCTTTCCTGTCTCTCTCTGGCAACAATGGATTTTTCAAGGGCCAGAGCCTGGAGACGAACCTGTCTCTTGAGAAGAAGGATGAAAGCACTGATTATGGCGATGAGTCCGGTGACTCCAGCAACAACCCAGGTCGGGTTTAGCCATTGCGGCAGGACAATTTTCTGAATTCCTTCGATCCAGCGATCCAGTGAGCGATAGTAAAGGGAAGAAGGGTTGTTTTTGAGTGCTTTGAGGTGGTGGTCAATTCTGGAAAGTAGAGCAGTGTCCGCGCTGCGAGGTGCTGCAAAACGGAGTTCAATGGGGTTAAACATCAGGGGACTTTTGCGAAGTCTGGTGTCATCGCCACTGCTTTGTCCGTAAATGCGGGGCAGGATAATGGCGTCCACCTTCCCTGCATCGAGCAGCAGCTCGTTTTCACGATAACTGTCTGTCTCTATGGTCACAGGCTGGATTCCCACTGAGCTGGCTACCTGGGTAAAAGCGATGCTGTGGATATCGTTTTTGACCATGCCGATCTTTTTTTCATCAAGGTCCAGTATCGACTCAATGGAAGAGTTCGGAAGCAGGTATATCTGGGCCCAGTCTTCGAGCATGGTTTCCCGGTTGAAGCGAAAGATGCGGTTCCTGGCTTCTGAAAAACCTATGTCGAGGAGGAGGTCAATCTTATTCTCTTCCAGATTCTTGAGGTTTTCGTTCCACTGATCGGAGCGAAACTGGAACTGCCACCCCTCTTTCTTGCCGATATACTGGATAATATCGATATAGAATCCGGAAGGCTTGCCATTTTTTCCGGTAAAGACCAGGGGGGGATTCTCGCTGTAAGCGATAACAAGTGGTTCAGCCGCCTGTCCGGAACTATTTAGAAAGACAAATAAAAAAATGAGGAGTAAGAGAGTCTGCCGGATCAGGCTGGCCTCTGTACACAGGGGTGTGCTAAGCTGTCTGATGGCGTCATGAATTTCGTCGGATTTGATTTGAGTAACGAGGCGTTTGCTCATCTCTTTTGGTAGACCAAGCGGGGTGTAGCCCCTTTCTCTTGTTGTACTGCGAGTCCTGTTTCTGCTTTCCGCAGTCATCACACTTTTGTGATGAAATTCTTGGGAGCAGGGTCTTGTTCCTCTATATCATCATATTTTGTTGCTTTTTGGCAACAAAATGAAAAAACCTTGTTCATTTTGTTGCTATGGTAGTAATACTGTAAATAATATCAATATGAAACAGGAAATAAGAGACAGGCCTATCTGAGTGAGCAACAGCTTGGCCGTTTTTCCCTGCGAATACCCGACAGGTTGCATTTAAGTCATCTGTTTTCCTGTTGATTCTTCCTTTACGACTACAATGTATACAACATACTTCGGACTCAGGGAAAAACCTTTCTCCATTGCCCCGGACCCCAGATATCTTTATATGAGCGAGTTGCACAGGGAAGCCCTGGCTCATCTCCTCCATGGGATCTCCAGTGACGGCTGTTTCATCCTTTTGACTGGGGA
>JAQYVF010000091.1 GCA_030145625.1 Desulfocapsa sp.
GATGGATGCCATTGACTCCTATATCCCTGAGCCCAAACGTGATATAGAAAAACCTTTCCTCATGCCCATCGAGGATGTGTTCTCTATCTCCGGCCGCGGTACTGTTGCCACCGGTCGTATAGAGCGCGGTGTGGTTCATGTAGGTGATGAGGTCGAAATCGTTGGTATTCGTGATACCGTTAAGACTACTTGTACCGGTGTCGAAATGTTTCGTAAGCTCCTTGATGAAGGTATGGCTGGCGATAATATCGGTGCCCTTCTTCGCGGAACCAAACGTGATGATATTGAGCGAGGACAGGTTTTGGCAGCCCCAGGTTCCATTAAACCGCATACCAAATTTAAGGCAGAGTGCTATATTCTTGGAAAAGATGAGGGTGGTCGTCATACCCCATTTTTCAATGGATATCGTCCCCAGTTTTATTTCAGGACCACGGATGTAACAGGCGTTCTCACTCTTGCAGAAGGTGTAGAGATGGTAATGCCGGGAGATAATATGGCCGCTGAGGTTGAGCTTATTACCCCCATCGCCATGGATGTCGGACTTCGTTTTGCCATTCGTGAGGGCGGACGCACAGTAGGTGCTGGTGTTATCAGCGAGATTGTAGAGTAACCAACAAATACAAGTATTTCGTGATCATGGTCATGGAGTACTTTTGGTTTTTATAACTTTTTTAACGCATTTTAAAATTTCAGGTTATCTGGCATAGGATTTATCATGAGAGATATTGTGACTCTGGCATGTGGTACATGCAAACGTCGTAACTATACGACAACGAAGAACAAAAAAACTATTCCAGGAAAGCTGGAGTTGAAAAAATATTGTCCGTTCTGCAGAACACATACACCGCATAAAGAGACAAAATAATGTTTGCAGGCCAGTAGCTCTAATTGGTAGAGCGCCGGACTCCAAATCCGGATGCTGGGGGTTCGAGTCCCTCCTGGCCTGCCATTTTCTTTTTAAGTTGCTGTAAAATTATTGGCGATAATCTGCCTCTTTGCGTAGAACCTGTTGTCGAAGGAACTGTTCGGAAATCATGGGAAAAAAGACAAAGACCAACAAAAAAATCCAGGTGGAGGTTGAAGAGAAAAGCAATTTCTCACCTGCCCAGATTAAGAAGTTTTTTGAAGAGGTTAAAGTCGAATTTACCAAGATCGTCTGGCCTGACAAAAAGGTAACCTTTGGTTTGACTGGGATAGTAATTGTCTTTTCGATTCTCGCTTCTGCGTATCTTGGTTCCGTTGATCTGTTGTTAGGGAAACTCCTGGACTCTTTTCTTCGCTGAGAAGTGCAATCGTTTATTTTCCTGATTCGTTACTATTTCCGTCTGGAACAGACTGTTTCAGGCAATACACTTTAGTGGTTACAACCTCATGGAAAGACACTGGTATATATTGCAGGTTCACTCGGGCTTTGAAGATAAGGTCAAGCTTACCCTTGAGGAGCGTATTAAGAATGAAGGGTTAGAGGAATCTTTTGGAGAAATTCTCGTTCCTACTGAGCAGGTAGTTGAAATGATCAAGGGAAATCGAAAGACTTCCTCCAGGAAGTTTTTTCCTGGCTATATGCTTATTTCCATGGATCTTAATGACACGACATGGCACATATTGCATGAAAATATGCCACGTGTTGTAGGTTTTGTCGGTGATGATCAGCATCCAACACCCCTCCCGGATGAGGATGCAGCCAAGATAATTGGTCGTATTCAGGATGGTGCAGAAGCACCAAGGCCGAAGGTTATCTTCGAAGTTGGTGAAGCTGTGCGTGTAGTTGATGGTCCCTTTGCGAACTTCCAGGGTGTTGTTGATGAAGTCTTCCCTGAGAAGGGAAGAGTCAAAGTTATGGTTTCTATCTTTGGCAGGGAAACCCCTGTTGAATTAGAATACATTCAGGTTTCCAACACCTGACACTCTCTTTAGAGAGGTGTTTAGGGGAAGCTTTTTTCATATATGTTCAAGATGGACGGTTCAACAACGAATCGACCACGTTATTAAGAAATATTCTACTGTGTAGCAGGAGCTAGAAATGGCCAAAAAAATTACGGCATACATCAAACTTCAGATTCCGGCTGGAAAAGCAAATCCATCGCCCCCTGTTGGACCCGCATTGGGACAGCATGGTGTGAATATCATGGAATTCTGTAAGGCGTTTAATGCCAAAACACAGGCAATGGGAGATACTATTATCCCTGTTGTCATCACTGTCTATCAGGACAGGTCATTTAGTTACATCACTAAAACTCCGCCGGCATCGATATTGCTGATGAAGGCGGCAGGTCTCCAGAAAGGATCTTCCAATCCAAAATCTGAACGTGTGGCGGAAATTGGTATGGATAAGATACGAGAGATAGCTGAGACAAAAATGCCTGACCTTAATGCTTATGACATTGATAGCGCGAGTAAAATTGTCATGGGTACTGCTCGTAGTATGGGCATTACTGTTGTTCAGTAATAATTGCTAAATTTAATAAACTACTATAGTCGTTATCATTTGAAACGGTCTAGAGAGTAGGAGGCTGATATGCCGAAACATGGAAAAAATTATAGAAATAAGGTTGCTGCATATGACCGATCCGTCCTTTATAGTCTAGAGGATGGTGTTAAAAATGTCGTCGCTAGTAGCTATACCAAATTTGATGAGACTGTAGATATTGCTCTAAAGCTTGGTGTTGATCCCAGACATGCCGACCAGATGGTTCGATCGTCTGTTGTTTTGCCACATGGGACAGGAAAGGTTACTCGTGTCCTGGTCTTTGCCAAAGGTGACAAAGTCGCCGAGGCTAACGAAGCCGGTGCAGATTATGTAGGTGGAGATGATCTTGTCGAAAAGATCAAGGAAGGATGGCTGGAATTTGATAAAACCGTTGCTACCCCGGATATGATGGGAACGGTTGGTAAAATTGGCCGAGTTCTTGGTCCCAGAAACTTAATGCCCAATGCCAAACTTGGAACGGTCACCTTTGATCTTGCCAATGTAATAAAAGACATCAAAGGTGGAAAGGTCGATTTTCGCGTTGACAAGTCTGGTATCGTCCATGCCGGGATTGGAAAGATATCGTTTGGTGAGAAAAATTTAGTTGAAAATCTAAGCACTTTTGTTGAGAAGATTATTCAACTCAAACCCTCTACCAGTAAAGGAGTGTATTTGCGATCAGTCACAATTACCTCCACTATGGGTCCAGGAGTTAAGCTCGATCCCATTGCTTTGCGTGCAGCTGTTAAATAAGCAGAGCAATTTTTTATAGATGTATAACGTTTAACGCTAGGTCGAAGACAGCAGGTACCTCTTAGGAGGTTTAATCACAAGCTCGTGACCCGCCGAGACAAAGGTAATCTTTTTGTTGTCAGGAAATAGGATGTTCGAATGTTTTTCTGATGAGTTAAGGGGTTTCCTATAATCGTATCTGCTGTTTTAGGCAAAAGAGTAATCTTAGACCGATAAAGGAGGAGTACTTTGAACCGTGATGACAAATCAGCAATAGTCTCCCAACTGAGTGATTCATTCAGTCGTGCAAAATTTACCGTTGTTACAGACTATTGTGGTTTAACGGTTTCTGAGTTGCAGGAACTGCGCGTACAATTGCGTGGTTGTGACTCTGAGATTCGTATTGCAAAGAATACTCTTCTGAAAAGGGCAGTTACGGATACAGCCAATGATGTTCTTGTTGAGGATTTCATAGGCACTACAGCCATAGTAATGGGCTATAATGATCCGGTGGCACCGGCAAAAGCACTGACTAAATTTGCCGAAGAGCATGAAAAATTACAGATTCGTGCTGCCGCCCTTGATGGAGAGAAAATTTCATCGGATAAATTGCTTGCTCTGTCCAAACTTCCAAACAGGGAAGTACTTCTTGGACAGTTCCTTTCTGTTCTTAACAGTGTACCTACAGGGCTTGTCCAGGTACTCTCAGGTGTCCCGCGCACATTCCTTTATGGGCTACAGGCAGTGAAAGATCAGAAAGAACAGGCATGATGTTGAAATGGTGACTACCGGAGAGGGAACACCATCAATTTTTAAAGACTAAAAATACGAGGTATTTATAATGGCTGTATCAAAAGACGATGTAATCGAATTTATTTCCAACATGTCAGTTCTTGAGCTTTCTGAGCTTATCAAAGAACTCGAAGAGAAATTTGGTGTTTCAGCCGCTGCTCCTGCAGCTGTTGCTGTTGCCGGTGCTGCAGTTGATGCTGGTGCTGGAGCTGCAGAAGCACAGACTGAATTTGATGTTATTCTCACTGCCCCTGGTGATCAGAAAATCAAAGTGATTAAAGAAGTCCGCGCAATCACCTCTCTTGGCCTGAAAGAGGCAAAAGCACTCGTTGAAGGTACTCCTCATGCAGTAAAGGAAGGAGTGACCAAAGAGGAAGCAGAAGAGATCAAGAAAAAGATCGAAGAAGTAGGTGGTTCTGTCGAGATCAAGTAATCTACTTTTTCATCCGGTTGTCTGCTTGCAGGCTAGCAACCACTTTTTATTCGCGATACGCTACGGGCAATATGCCTCGTAGCGTATCGTGCTTTCAGCAAGTAGTATAGTGTGATTTGGAAAAGGTCGAAATATCAGGCAGATGCTTTGCTGCCGCTTTGTAAATTGTCAGACTTGGTTCTAACATGCCCCCGAGTATCGCTATGAATGTATATATGAAAAAAACCCACACTGCTCGACCAATGTGCTTCACAGTTTATCACTGTAGTCTCGGTACGCTTCCTCAGTACCTGCATTATCATACCATCTGAATTTCCCTGGCTTAGCAGCAGATGCTGCAGAGCCGTTTAATCCCTGTTACTGCGTCAGACGTGGGTTACGGGGTATACACTTATTTGTTAACGCATCCCGAGGTTAATTATGGAAAGAGTCAGAAAAAATTTTGCCACAGCCGCCTCAATTCTGGAGCCGCCGCACCTGATTTCCATGCAGCGTATTTCCTATGAACAGTTTCTGCAGATTGATGTAGATCCGGATTCCCGCGAGGATTTTGGATTACAGGGTATTTTTAAAAATGTCTTTCCTATTAATGACTTTAACGGGCTCTGTTCACTTGAGTTTGTTCGCTACTCCTTTGGGATACCGAAATATACCGTTGCTGAATGTCAGCAACGGGGAATGACTTTTGATATTCCAGTTAAAATTACTGTACGTCTTATAACCTTTGATGTTGATGAGGAGACCGGTGTTCAAACCATACGGGATATCAAGGAACAGGAAGTTTTTCTTGGCTCTCTGCCTCTTATGACCGGAGACGGTGTCTTCGTAATTAATGGAACTGAACGCGCCATTGTTTCTCAGCTTCAACGTTCACCCGGACTATTTTTCACCCATGATGCTGGCAAGAGCCACTCAAGCGGTAAGCACCTATATTCTGCACGAATTATCCCCGTGCGAGGTTCCTGGATTGACCTTGAATTTGATATTAAAGATGTTCTCCATGTACGTATCGACCGACGTCGAAAATTCCCTGTAACTACTTTGCTTAAGGCCCTTGGCTTTAACGGAGAAGAACTCCTTCGCGAATTTTACCTCACCACCATGGTAAAACAAGAAAACGAATCCTATTTCAGTCAGTTTACACCTGAGACGGTTCAGGGACAGCGCTTGGAATTTGATTTAGTTGACCCTGGAAGCGGCGAAATTCTTGGTAAAGAAGGGAAAAAACTGAGCAGGGCACTGTGTAAGCGAATTAAAAATGCAGACGTCGATTTTCTCAAGATTTCAATGGAGAATCTCCTTGGAAAATTCCTTGTAGCTGATTGTTTTCATCCTAAAAGCGGGGATCTGCTTGCTGCTTGCAATAGCGAGATCACGGAGCCTATTTTAGTATCTTTCCAGGAAGCTGGCATCAGGGAGTTTGAAGTCTTGCATGTCGATGGTATTAAATATAGTGATTCCTTCCGCAAGACCCTCGCTCTAGATAAAGTCAGCAATCCGGAGGAGGCTTTACTTGAAATTTATCGTCGTCTGCGTCCTTCAAGCCCTCCTACTCTTGAGGTAGCTCAAACCTTTTTTGATAACCTCTTTTTTAACCCGGATCTTTATGATCTCTCTGAGGTTGGTCGCTATAAAATTAATGCCCGTCTAGGACTTGACACTGATATTAATCATCGGGCACTGACCAAGGATGATATCGTCTTTGCCATTCGTTATCTGGTTCGTCTGAAGGACAGCCAGGGTGGCGTTGATGATATTGATCACTTGGGCAATCGCCGTGTACGAACTGTTGGAGAACTTGTAGAAAATCAATACCGCATGGGACTCGTTCGCATGGAAAGGGCAATCAAGGAGCGGATGACTCTCCAGGAAGTAGAGACCATGATGCCTCACGATCTGGTTAATCCGAAACCTATCTCGGCCGCTATTAAAGAATTTTTCGGTACCAGCCAGCTCTCTCAATTTATGGACCAGACCAATCCTCTGTCAGAAGTTACACACAAGCGGAGGTTGAGTGCCCTCGGACCCGGAGGTCTGTCTCGAGAGCGTGCCGGATTTGAGGTACGCGACGTTCATCCTACCCATTATGGGCGTATCTGTCCTGTTGAGACTCCTGAGGGACCAAATATTGGACTCATTGTCTCTCTTGCTACTTATGCCCGCATCAACCCCTATGGATTTATTGAAACGCCATACAGGAAGGTAGAAGACCGTATTGTCCTTGACGAAATTAAGTACTTGAGTGCCTTGCAGGAACAGAAGCAGATTATAGCTCCAGCGGCCATTGAAATGGATACGGATAATCGCATTATACCGGATATGTTGATTGCTCGGGACGAGGGTGAAGTTGTCACCACTGGTGCTGAAAATGTCAGCTATATGGATATTGCTCCAAATCAACTTGTCAGTGTGGCAGCATCCCTTATTCCTTTCCTTGAAAATGATGATGCCAACCGTGCTCTCATGGGATCCAACATGCAGCGTCAGGCTGTTCCGCTGATGGTCAATGCCGCGCCTCTGGTTGGTACCGGTATGGAGCGATATGTGGCAAGAGATTCAGGGGCATGCCTGCTGGCAGCAGACGGCGGTGTTGTTGAAGAGGTTGATTCGAACCGTATTGTAGTGCGTTACGATCACCCTGGAGTTGATGGTTTTGATACCGGAGTTGGTGTTTATCGGCTTGGTAAATATAAAAAATCCAATCAGAATACCTGCTTTACCCAAAATCCCCTTGTGCTGCCAGGTCTTCGTGTCAAGAAAGGAGCTGTTCTCGCTGATGGACCATCATGCGAGCAGGGTGAATTGGCACTTGGCAAAAATGCCACCATTGCCTTCATGCCCTGGCGTGGGTTCAACTTTGAGGATTCAATTCTCATCAATGAAAAGCTCTTAAAAGATGATACTTTTACCTCGGTCCATATTGAAGTCTTTGAGACCATGGCTCGGGATACCAAGCTTGGCAAAGAGGAGATCACCCGTGATATTCCCAACGTCAGTGAGGAAACCCTCCGTAACCTCGATGATTCTGGTATTGTCAGGATTGGTGCTGATGTGCATGCCGGAGATACACTGGTTGGAAAGGTAACTCCTAAGGGGGAGTCTATGCTTTCTCCTGAAGAGAAACTTCTGCGGGCAATCTTTGGTGAGAAAGCTCAGGATGTGAAGGATTCTTCTCTCAGGGTACCGCCTGGAGTTGAGGGCGTGGTTATCGATGCCAAGGTCTTTTCCCGTAAAGGTGTGGATAAGGATGAGCGTTCGCTCATGATTGAGGATATAGAGATCGAGCGTCTGACTAAAGATAAACTTGATGAACTATCCAGTCTCAAACGTGGTGTTTGTCGAGAGCTTGGCGAGATCATGGATGGCAGAACTGTCAAGCAGGATATCTGCGACAAGAACGGAACTGTCCTCATCAAACTCGGAAAGAATTTCAAAAGTGAAATTGCCCAAAAAATCGGCTTTGCAGGCCTTTACAAGGTCGACTTTTCCGAGAAATCTAAATTCGATGACGAGATCAAAGCTGTCTATGAGCGTTATGAAAAACAAAAGACACTGATCGCCGAACGGTATGACGGTATCATTGATCGTATGAAGAAAGGAGACGATCTGCCTCCAGGTGTGGTCAAGATGGTCAAGGTCTATGTGGCCACCAAAAGGAAGCTGTCTGTGGGTGATAAGATGGCAGGTCGTCACGGAAACAAAGGTGTCGTTTCCAGGTTGCTTCCGGAAGAGGATATGCCTTTTTTCGCAGACGGAACTACAGTCGATGTTGTCCTCAATCCTTTGGGTGTCCCATCCCGTATGAATGTCGGACAGGTGCTGGAGGTTCATCTCGGTTTTGCTGCCAAAAAACTCGGTAAACAGCTTAGTGATATGGCTAAAGCCGAAGAGATAGATGCAATCAGGAAAAAGTTGCAGGTGGTATATTCCAAGAAAGAGTATGAGATGATCACTGAAGGAATGAATGATGATGATCTCTATGATTGGTGCCGGAAGCATTATCGTGGAATTCATATGGCCACTCCTGTTTTTGATGGTGCTGAAGAAGCCCAGATACGTCAGCTTCTCGTTGAGGCGGGCGTTGACGAGGTTGGACAGAGTCAGCTCTATGATGGACTTACCGGTGAACCTTTTGCCAATAAGGTCACTGTCGGTGTCATGTATATGTTGAAACTGCATCATCTGGTTGATAACAAAATTCATGCTCGATCTACTGGTCCTTATTCATTGGTTACCCAGCAACCATTGGGTGGTAAGGCTCAGTTTGGTGGCCAGAGACTTGGTGAAATGGAGGTATGGGCAATGGAGGCCTATGGTGCCGCTTATACTTTGAAGGAATTTTTGACCGCCAAGTCTGATGATGTAGAAGGGCGTACCACCATGTATGAACGTATTGTCAAAGGAAATAACTTCTTGACCACAGGACTCCCGGAATCCTTTCATGTATTGGTGAAGGAATTGCAGGGACTCTGTTTAGATATGGAACTGCTTGAATAGTGATGGCCTTGGGGGAAAGTGGACTTGCTTTGTTGTGTCGAATGGTTAGGTGTTCCGATGTGGTTCTCTATGTCGAATATCTTACATATCGCATGCCGAGCATGTAAGCTTTTGCTTAATGTCATTGTGGATTCGACGCTGTTTTTCAAACAGGTTATATGGGATACTCCCATATTCTGTTTTTATTAACCCTATACGCTGAGGGGGATGTTCTTTCGTGGAAGAGCTATTTAATTTTTTTCAAAAACCGAAAGGTCCTGTCAAGTTCAGTAAAGTTCAGATTTCATTAGCTTCACCGGAAAAGATCATGGATTGGTCGCACGGTGAAGTGAAAAAACCTGAAACTATCAATTACCGTACATTCAAACCGGAACGAGATGGACTGTTCTGTGCCAAGATATTTGGTCCCGTCAAGGATTTTGAATGTAACTGTGGAAAATATAAGCGTATGAAACACCGCGGAGTGGTCTGTGAAAAGTGCGGTGTGGAGGTTATTCAGTCAAAAGTGAGACGGGAACGTCTTGGACATATCAAGCTTGCAGCTCCGGTGGCACATATCTGGTTTCTCAAGAGTCTGCCGTCAAAGATCGGCGCTGTTCTTGATATGACTTTGAAACAGCTTGAGAAGATCCTCTACTTTGAACAGTATGCTGTGACTTATTCCGAGGTTGAAGCTATTCCTGTCGCCAGCCTGCTCACCGAAGAGCAGTATCGGCAGGCTAGGGAGGAGCATCCCGGGATGTTTGAGGTGGGAATTGGTGCTGAGGCCATCCATGAACTGCTTGCCAGTCAGGATCTTGTGGAGCTCTCCAAGATCCTGCGTGAGGAAATGGCAACCACCAATTCTAAGACCAAGCGTCAGAAATACGGAAAACGCCTGCATGTAATCGAGGCCTTCCGAGACTCTGGAAATCGACCGGAATGGATGGTGCTGCAGGTTATTCCAGTACTTCCTCCTGATCTACGCCCATTGGTACCGCTGGAAGGAGGGCGTTTTGCCACCTCTGATCTTAATGATCTGTATAGGAGGGTGATTAATCGTAATAATCGTTTGAAACGCCTTCTTGAGCTTGATGCTCCAGATATCATTATTCGTAATGAAAAAAGGATGTTGCAAGAGGCCGTGGATGTCCTTTTTGATAATGGACGTCGTGGTCGGGTAATTACCGGTGCCAATAAACGACCGCTCAAATCTCTCTCTGATATGCTCAAGGGCAAACAGGGGCGTTTTCGTCAGAATCTTCTCGGTAAACGTGTTGATTATTCGGGCCGTTCCGTTATTGTGGTTGGCCCTCATCTTCGCCTGCATCAGTGCGGTATCCCGAAAAAGATGGCCCTGGAGTTGTTCAAGCCCTTCATCTATAACAAATTGGAAAACAAGGGTTTTGTCACTACCATCAAGAGTGCCAGAAAAATGGTGGAGAAGGGTGCCAAAGAGGTGTGGGATGTTCTCGATGAGGTGGTCACCGAACGTTCGGTAATCCTGAATCGGGCACCAACCCTTCATCGTCTTGGTATGCAAGCTTTTGAAGCGGTTCTTATTGAAGGCAAAGCTATTCAGCTCCATCCTCTGGTCTGTGCCGCTTTTAATGCTGACTTTGATGGTGATCAGATGGCGGTCCATGTACCGCTGTCCGTTGAAGCCCAGGTTGAGGCCAGGGTTTTGATGATGTCCACCAATAATATTCTTTCACCAGCCAATGGTGAGCCAATTATTATTCCTTCGCAGGATATTGTTCTCGGACTCTATTATATGAGTCGTGACCGGATCAATGCCAAGGGTGAGGGGAAAATCTTTGCCAGTCCTGCTGAGGCGAGGATCGCCTTTGATTATGATGCCGTCAATCTTCAGGCAGCTATCAAGGTAAGGATGGATGGAGAGATAGTAGAGACAACCATGGGGCGCGTGCTTCTAGGTGATCTTCTCCCGGCCGCAGTCCCTTTTAGTGAAGTGAACAAGGTGATGAGTAAAAAAGCTTTGGCCACACTTATTGATTATACTTACCGCCATGCTGGCACAAAAGAAACTGTTATCCTAGCCGATCGTTTGAAAGATATCGGATATGAATTTGCGACACGGGCCGGTATTTCCATCTGTATCAATGACATGAAGATCCCCCTGAACAAAGAGGATCTTGTCGAAAAAGCAGAAAAAGAGGTAGTAGATGTCAGCCAGCAGTACTCTGACGGTCTGATTACTTCCGGTGAGAAATATAATAAGGTCGTTGATATCTGGTCCAAGGTTACGGAAGATGTTGCCAATGAGATGATGGATGATATCAAGGTAGACTATTTTCTTGATAAGGATAACAAACGGGTTGAAGCGCCGAGTTTTAATTCTATCTATGTCATGGCTGATTCCGGTGCCAGGGGCTCTCGTGATCAGATTCGTCAGCTTGCCGGTATGCGTGGGCTGATGGCAAAACCATCCGGTGCGATTATTGAAACACCTATTAAGGCAAATTTTCGCGAAGGCCTAGGCGTCCTGGAATATTTTATTTCTACCCATGGTGCTCGAAAAGGTCTTGCTGATACGGCTCTTAAAACGGCAAACTCCGGGTATTTGACCAGGAGGCTTGTTGATGTTGCCCAGGATTCAACCATTATCATGGCGGATTGTCAGACTCTGGACGGTATTGTAGCAGAACCTTTGATGGATGGCGGTGATGTTATCGTTCCCATTGGCGATCGTATTCTTGGTCGTGTGGCCTTGGAAGATGTGTATGATCCGGTCTCGAATGAGAAGATTATTCTTGAGGCTGGCCAGGAAATAACAGAAAAATTGGTCAAGGTCATTGAAGATGCTGGCATCAATCGTGTCAAGATCCGCTCTGTGCTTACCTGTCGTGCACGCCGTGGCGTTTGTGCCATGTGTTATGGACGTGACCTGGGTCGTGGTCATATGGTAAATCGCGGTGAGGCCGTCGGTATTATCGCGGCTCAGTCTATTGGTGAGCCAGGAACTCAGTTGACCATGCGTACTTTCCATATTGGTGGTACAGCCAGTCGTTCTGTCGAACAGGCTGAAATTGAGACTCACCGCGCCGGTACTGTCGGTTTTAAGAACTTTCATTATGTTGAGAATGAAGAGGGCGTTAAGATCGTCATGAACCGAAACGCCAAGATTACAATCACAGATAAAATAGGGGTCACCTTTGAGCACAAAGTGAATTACGGTGCTTTTATCCTGGTTAAGGAAGGTCAAAGCGTCGAGGCAGGAACCATCCTCGCTGAATGGGATGCTTATACTATGCCCATCGTTACAGAGGTTGGTGGTAAAGTAAAATTTGGTGATATTAATGAAGGTATCACGATGCAGGAGAAGGTCGATGCGATTACTGGTAAATCCAGTAAGGTGATTATTCCTACTCCTTCAGGCCTGCAGCTTTCCCCACGCATCTCCATCAAGAATGAGCGTGGTAAAACCTTGAAATTACCTAATACAGAATCTTTTGCCAGGTATAGTCTGTCTGTTGGTTCTATTATCTCCGTAGAAGAGGGAGATGAGATCAAACCTGGTACCATCGTTGGCAGAATTCCACGAGAATCCACAAAGACAAAGGATATTACAGGTGGTTTGCCTCGGGTTGCTGAATTGTTCGAGGTGCGTAAGCCTAAGGAACCTGCCATCATTACCGAAATCGATGGTCGAGTAAGCTTTGGCAAGGAGCTGAAGGGGAAACTCCGGGTTGTTATCACTCCTGAGTATGGCGAGCCGCAGGAATATCTGGTTCCCAAGATCAAACATATCATTGTCCATGAAGGTGATTATGTTCAGGCTGGAGAACCATTGATGGATGGAACGGTTGTTCCCAACGATATTCTCCGGGTTCTTGGGGTCAAGGAACTTGCTAAATTTTTGGTCAACGAGATTCAGGAGGTGTATCGTCTGCAGGGTGTTAAGATCAATGACAAACACATCGAGGTTATTGTTCGTCAGATGCTGCGCAGGGTACAGATCACCAATGCAGGTGACTCCAAGTTTATGATTGGTGAACAGGTCGAGTGGTGGAAGTTTGAAGATGAGCGTGATCGTCTCTTTGCAGAAGGGTTACAGCCAGCCATGGCCGAACCTCTGCTCCTTGGAGTAACTAAGGCATCACTCTCAACCGAGAGTTTTATCTCGGCCGCCTCCTTTCAGGAGACGACCAAGGTGTTGACCAATGCTGCTATGGCAGGAAAGGTTGATGAACTGGTAGGGTTGAAAGAGAATGTTATTATGGGACGGCTTATTTCTGCCGGTACTGGTCTGGCAAGGTCTTTCTAGCGTTTGCATCTTGACCTTTGCATGAACAAATTTGCAAGAGAGAAATCTTTTTCTCCTTGACAGATGAATGACGATAGAGTAAATATTGTCGTTTCGTGCTCGGTTTAGATCATTTAGACCAAATCAGACAGGTTTGAAATTGCCATTTAAGATATATGTGAACAGGAGCAGTAAGAATAATGCCAACTATTAATCAGCTCGTTCGGCAGGGCAGAAAAAAACAAGTGAAGAAGACCACCACTCCGGCGTTGAAAGGGTGTCCTCAAAAACGTGGCGTCTGCGTCAGGGTATACACAACCACACCGAAAAAGCCTAACTCGGCTCTGAGGAAGGTTGCAAGGGTTCGTTTGACAAATGGAATTGAGGTTACTTCTTATATTCCAGGTATTGGTCATAACCTGCAGGAGCATTCAGTGGTATTGATTCGTGGCGGTCGTGTTAAGGATCTTCCTGGTGTTCGTTACCATGTTGTTCGTGGTACCCTGGATACCCTTGGTGTGTCTGACAGACGTCAGGGTCGTTCTAAGTATGGCGCCAAGCGTCCGAAATAGTTTTTACTCCCCTAATGGTTGGTTGAAAGAGGAATATAATGCCACGTAGAAAGATTGTTGAAAAACGTCAAGTAACACCTGATCCACGATTCAATTCCGTGCTTGTCAGTAAATTCACAAACGGAATCATGGAATGCGGAAAAAAGAGCATCGCACAGAGGATTTTTTATGATGCCATGGATATCGTTGCTGCTAAAATAACCGATGATGACCCTTTGACCGTTTTCGAAGAGGCCATGGATAAAGTTCGCCCTAAGGTTGAGGTTAAATCTCGACGTGTTGGTGGTGCAACTTATCAGGTGCCTATGGAAGTACGTCAGACAAGAAGGAATGCGCTTGCGATCCGTTGGATTATTGCATTTGCTAAGTCTCGTTCCGGGAAGTCAATGTCTGAGAAACTTGCTGCAGAGTTTATGGATGCATACAATAACAGAGGTGCTGCCGTCAAAAAACGTGATGACACGCATCGTATGGCCGAAGCAAATAAAGCTTTTGCTCACTACCGCTGGTAACACTGTCGGCAGTAGGTGATCCCCTTCTGTCTGTTGTTGCGCTGCATCAGCTGAGAATGGTCTTAATTTTGAGAGAAGCTGATGAGTGCTGGAATTGATCTGTCTACTGTGCGCAATATTGGCATTATGGCCCATATTGATGCGGGAAAGACAACAACTACAGAACGGATATTGTATTATACCGGTCGATCATATAAGATCGGTGAGGTTCATGACGGTAATGCGGTTATGGACTGGATGGAACAGGAACAGGAGCGAGGGATAACAATAACCTCGGCTGCAACGACTTGTACCTGGAAGTCTCAAAAGATTAACATTATTGACACACCGGGACACGTTGACTTTACAGTTGAAGTTGAACGCAGTCTGCGGGTGCTTGATGGGGCAATTGCTGTCTTTTGTGCCGTCGGTGGTGTTGAGCCGCAATCTGAAACGGTATGGCGACAGGCGGATCATTACGGTATCCCGAGGATCGCATTCATTAACAAGATGGATAGGGTTGGGGCCGATTTCGATCGTGCTGTGACAATGATTGCAAAGCGGTTGGGGGCAAACCCGGTCGCTATACAAATGCCCGTTGGTAGCGAAGCTGATTTTGAAGGCGTTATCGATTTGATCGAAGGCAAGATGTTTGTTTTTGATCAGCAATCCCTGGGGCAGGAAGTCATAGAAAAAGAAATCCCGGAAACATATCGGGACAGATTTACGGCCGCACATATGGTACTCCTCGAGAAGTTGGCCGACTTCGATGAGGAGATCATGGATAAATTCCTTGAAGATACACCTGTATCTGCGACTGATATATATAGTGCGCTCAGGAAAGCGACTTTGGAGTTGAATTTGGTTCCGGTCCTTTGTGGAAGTGCATTTAAGAACAAGGGGATACAACCCTTGTTGGACAGCATCATACGCTACCTGCCGTCTCCGCTGGATGTTCCTCCAGTGACAGGTGAAGGCAGAAAAGGTGATGAGGTCAGCAGGAAGGCGGACTCAGGAGATAAGTTTTCTGCCTTGATTTTTAAGCTGATGAGTGATGCCTTTGTTGAAAATCTTGCCTTTATCCGGATTTATTCCGGTGTGCTTAAGGTGGGAGACAAAGTTTTTAATCCTGTCAAAAAGAAAAAAGAAAAGATCAGTAAAATTCTTCGCCTGCATGCTAACAAGAGGGAAGAGGTTGCTGAGCTTAGTGCTGGAGATATAGGAGCTGTTGTCGGGCTCAAGTTCAGCACCACCGGGGATACACTCTGTGCCAGTGGCGATTTTATTATTCTGGAGAGTATGGAATTCCCGGAACCGGTTATCGGCGTAGCCATTGAAGCAAAAAGTAAAGCTGACGAGAAGAAACTTGAAGAGACCCTTGGTAAAATAGCCTTGGAAGATCCGTCGTTTCGAATTACTCGAAATGATGATACCGGACAGACTATTATATCAGGAATGGGGGAACTTCATCTTGAAATCATTGTTGATAGACTACTCAATGAGTTCAAGGCAAATGCGAATGTTGGAAAACCGCAGGTGTCCTACAAGGAGACCATCGGCACAACAGCTGAAGCTGAAGGTAAATTTGATCAACAGACCGGTGCCAAAGGGCAATATGGTCATGTGGTTTTTCGGGTCGAACCGATGGAAAACGGCGCAGGTGTTCACTTTGAAAGTCATGTAAAAGAAGACCAGATTCCAGCAGTTTTTCTCGAAGCCATTGAAAAGGGAGTCAGGGATAGCCTCGATGCAGGGCCTCTGATTGGTTATCCCCTTACAGATATAAAGGTTTCTCTGATTGGTGGTTCATACAGTGAAGAGGAATCTACGGAAATGGCCTTTGGTGTTGCATCGGCCATGGCAATCAGGCGGGCAACTGCTGATGCTGAGCCCCTGCTGCTTGAGCCGATAATGCAGGTCGAAGTGATTTGTCCCGAAGAGTACCTTGGAGAAATGATGAATGATGTCAACTCTAAGCGAGCGAAAGTTGTTGGAGTTGAACCCTCCAATGAGATGCAGGTGGTGAAAGCACATGCGCCATTGGCTGAGATGTTTGGATATTCGACATCACTTCGATCCGCTACTCAGGGAAGGGCTAATTTCACTATGCAGTTTGAAAAGTATGATGTTGTTCCAACAACCAAGTCAAACGAAATTATAAAAAAAATAAGAGGAATATAGCTTATTCATTTCGAGGTCAAATTATGTCAAAAAAGAAATTTGAAAGAACTAAACCGCATGTTAATGTAGGTACCGTAGGCCATATTGATCATGGTAAAACTACTTTGACTGCAGCGATTACTGCTGTGCTGGCAACCAAGGGACAGGCTGAATTTACTGATTTTAGTAATATTGATAAGGCCCCGGAAGAAAAAGAGCGTGGAATTACCATTGCAACC
>JAQYVF010000094.1 GCA_030145625.1 Desulfocapsa sp.
ACGTCAAGGCTGGAGATATCGACACCATGACCGCCAACGCCCAAAAAGATGCCTGTGGTCTGACCAATCCTCGTACTCCCACGGATAAGGACGTCAACGATATCTACAAAGCAGCACTATAACAACTAAACAACACAATGCGTTCGGGGTACGGAATCATCCGTACCCCGACCAATTGTTGTTACTGAGGAATAGCGGAATAACCAGCAGCGAGAGAGGAAAAAATGTCTACTGAACTAGTTATTTCAGCAGCAGTTCTTATAGGTCTTGCTGCTATTGTTCCCTGCTTGATGGTTGCGACCGGGGTCTTTGGCCCTCGGTCCAAGGGAAAAATGAAAAATGAAGCCTACGAATGTGGTGTAGGCCTGGTCATCGGAGCGGTTGACCAGAAGTTCAGCGTCAAATTTTATCTCCTTGCCATCCTCTTCCTGATTTTCGACATTGAAGCAGTGTTCATGTACCCGTGGGCTGTCTGCCTCCGTGAACTCGGCTGGTTCGGCTTTACAGAAATGGTGGTCTTCATGCTGCTGCTTCTTACTGGGCTTATCTATATCTTAAAGAAAGGGGTTCTCAATTGGCGTTAGGATTAGAAGCAAGTCTCGGCGACACAGCCATCACCACGAAACTCGATGCAGTCGTCAACTGGGGTAGGCAATATTCTCTGTGGCCTTTTGTCTATGGTACAGCATGCTGTGCCATAGAGTTTATGAGTACAGCCGCGAGCCAGTACGACATTTCCCGTTGGGGTGCTGAAGTTGTCAGGTTTTCTCCCCGCCAGGCGGATCTCCTGCTTGTCTGCGGAACCATAAGCTACAAACAGGCACCGGTTCTCAAGCGTATCTATGAACAGATGCCTGATCCCAAATGGGTTGTTGCCATGGGGGCCTGTGCAAGTTCCGGGGGAATATACGACAACTATTGTACAGTCCAGGGTATTGACACCATTATTCCTGTGGACATTTATATCTCGGGCTGTCCTCCAAGACCTGAAGCTGTTCTGGATGCTCTCATTAAAATCCAGGATCAGATAAAAGGCGAAAGCGTATTGAAAGACCGCCATAAAGACTTTAAAGGGATTCTCGACTGATATGAATGCGACGGCGCTAGAAAATCTCCAAGCCGCGTTTCCGGACGCGACCTGCAAAGTTGTTCTGGATTCAGTGGTTATAGAAGTTCATCCTGAAAATCTGGAGGAAACTCTTTCCCGGCTTAAAAACGAGCAAGATTTTAACTGCGGTCTGCTTGTTGACGTCACGGCAATAGATTACCTCGATTATCCGCAACAACAGGAAACCAGATTCCATGTAGTCTATACCATACGTAACTGGGAAGCGAATCTCCTCATCCAGGTACGGACATGGGTAGTTGATCCGGAAAAAGGCATTCCGACGGCCACCCATCTCTGGGAATCTGCGAACTGGGGTGAGAGAGAAGTTTATGACCAGTACGGTATCCATTTCCAGGGACATCCCGACCTTAGGAGGATTCTCAACCACTGGCAATTCGAAGGCCACCCGCTTCGAAAAGATTACCCTATCAAAAAAAGGCAGGTTTGTTTCGATACCGACAGTATGGAGGATGAGATTCGCGCAAGACTGTTAAAGAATGGTGTTGATGAAGCAACAATGAAGGATATCAACACCGAAGTCATGTTTCTCAACATTGGACCATCTCACCCTGCAACGCATGGTGCTATTCGAATTCTCGCAGCTCTTGACGGTGAAACAATCCTCGCCAACGTGAATGAGGTTGGCTACCTGCATAGAGGTTTCGAAAAAACTGCAGAGCAGAGAACTTACAACCAAATTGTCCCTCTCACTGACCGTCTCAACTACTGCTCCTCCATGATGAACAACATCGCCTATGTCAAGGCCGTTGAATCGTGGTTAGGAATTGAGATAACCGAACGGGCAAAATTCATGCGGGTTGTGCTTTCCGAATTTTACCGGGTGCTCGATCACATGGTTTGCCTGGCAGCCGCTCTGGTTGATATGGGTGGGCTTACCAACTACTGGTATCTCTACAACGAAAAAGAGGCTGCTTACGATTTTATCAGCCGACTGACAGGTGCTCGTCTCACCAGTTCTTTCACCCGTGTCGGCGGCATGTACCGTGATTTCTACGAAGGCTGGCAAGATGACCTGGAAACCCACATCCGTGGCCTGGAAAAAGGTATGGGTGATGCACTAAAACTTGTCGACTCCAATAGAATTGTCCATGACCGCACGCAAGGGGTTTGCGTAATGTCAGCTGAATCAGCACTGAGCTATGGAATGACCGGCCCGACACTTAGAGCGAGCGGCGTACCATATGATCTTCGCAAAGACGCCCCATATTACAATTATGACTCTTTTGATTTTAACGTACCCGTCGGTAGCAACGGCGATATATATGATCGTTTCATGATCCGTTTCTACGAGATGTTTGAATCAATCAAAATTATCCGTCAGGCATTAAAGCACATACCGGAAGGTCCTATTAATGTCGCAAACAGCCAGCTATCTCTGCCTCCCAAAGAGCAAGTATACGGAAACATTGAGGGCCTGGCTAATCATTTCAAACTTATTTTTGAAGGAATCAAAGTCCCCCGGGGCGAATGGTATGATTCCTATGAAGCAGCAAATGGGGAGCTGGGATTCCATTTTGTCTCAGACGGATCCGGCACACCATACAAATTGAAAGTTCGGCCACCCTGCTTTTATACCATGGGAGCTTTCGCAGAAATGGTTGAAGAAAACATGATTGCCGACGCTGTCATCAACCTGAGCTGCATCAACATAATTGGTGGGGAGTTGGACAGATGAGTGATCGTTCACAACTAATTTCCACAGGAAAACCATTCCAATACGACCAGGAAAGGGATGCTGAATTTGAGAGACTTGTCAAACGCTATCCAATGCGGGAGTCGATGATCCTTCCCGCGCTTTGGCTGATACAGGAACAGGAAGGGTGGGTAAGTCAGGAGGCTATTGCCTATGCAGCCGACCGCATCGGAACCTTCGCCAGCAAGGTATATGAAGCTGCAACTTTCTATACTATGTATCACCTGCAGCCGATGGGCGAAAATCACATCTGCATTTGTCGTACATTATCCTGCTGGTTACGTGGCAAGCAAGAAATTGTCGACTACCTCGAAAACGAAATCGGGATAAAACCTGGCCAGATAAGCAAAAACGGTAAGTTTAGTCTGGAAGAGGTTGAATGTCTGGGTCACTGCGGTACCGCTCCGGTTGTTCAGGTCAATGGCGAATTCCATGAAGATATGAGCATGGACAAGCTTAAATCGCTGCTGGCTACACTGAAATAAGGAGGCGGACGGATATGGAAGTCAAAATTCTCAGTGCCAAGTTCGATATCAAGGACTCCCACAGGATTGAGGTTGCCAAAGAACACGGCGCCTATTCCACCTTGGATAAAGTCTTCTCAATGACACCAGCAGAGGTCATTGAAGAAGTGAAGAACAGTGGACTCAGGGGCAGAGGCGGAGCCGGTTTCCCAACTGGTATAAAATGGAGTTTCCTGCCCAAAGACACCGGCAAGCCGGTATACCTCACCGTTAATTCTGACGAATCGGAACCGGGGACCTTTAAAGATCGTTATATCCTCGTAAAAGATCCGCATATGCTGATCGAGGGCATCATTATCTGTAGTTATGCTATTGGCTCCCATGACACCTACATCTATATCCGCGGCGAATATACGACTCAGGTCAAGGCCCTTCAGGCGGCAATAGACGAAGCGTATGCGGCAAATTACCTCGGTGATACCGTAGACGGCAACGACTTCAAACTGAACGTGACCGTTCACCGGGGTGCAGGAGCATACATCTGCGGAGAAGAGACCGCTCTTCTTGAATCCATTGAGGGCCGGAAGGGACAACCACGAAGTAAACCACCCTTCCCTGCAGTTGCCGGCCTGTACAGCTGTCCAACAATTATCAACAATGTCCAGACCATTGCATCCCTCCCCTTTATTCTCAACAACGGAGCGGATGCCTACAAGGCCTACGGTACAGAAAAGAGTTCTGGAACCCACCTGTTTGGTATCTCCGGCCACGTTACTAAACCAGGCATGTATGAACTGCCCCTGGGCTTGCCTCTCCTTGAGGTTATAGAAAAAGTAGCCGGGGGCATTTGGAAGGGCAGGAAACTCAAGGCAATTATACCCGGCGGAAGTTCAACCCCTGTCCTGCTGCCGGATGAAGCAAAAACTGCGACCCTCGACTACGAGTCCATGGCCGAACACAAGACTATGTTTGGATCTGGCGGTATTGTGGTCCTTGACGAGACTGTCGACATTGTTGAACTTGCAAAAAACCTCCTCGACTTTTATCACCACGAATCCTGCGGACAGTGCACCCCTTGCCGGGAAGGCCTTGGCTGGATGTTGAAGATTGTCAAAAAGATACTCCGCGGCAACGGCAGCATGGACGATGTCGACCTGCTGCGTGAACTCTGTGATAATATTGAGATGAAAACAGTATGCGTCTTATCGGCCGCCTGCACCATGCCGATCCGCAGTTACCTGGACAAATTCAGGCACGAGTTTGAGGCGTATGTGACAACGGAAGATTCTCCAGCAGCAGAAGAGAAACAGGAATAGGGCAGACCATGGCTGACAAGATTAAACTTTTTGTAAACGAAGTCGAGGTTGAGGTCGAAGCAGGGAAAAACCTTATCGATGCAATTGGTGCCGTTGGTATCGAGATTCCTCACTTATGTTACCACCCTGCACTCGGTGCGGACGGCAATTGCCGAATGTGCCTGGTCGGGATTAAAGACGGCAGACCACCGCTTGTTCCTGCATGTAAGACCCGCGCAATGGAAGGAATGAAGGTATTGCTCGATGCAGAGCATATCAAAAAGATTCAGCATGATGTCATGGAATTTGAGCTGATCAACCACCCCATCGACTGTCCGGTTTGTGACCAGGCTGGCGAATGCAAGTTGCAGGACTACTATATGTCCTATGACCAACAAGGAAGCCGGATGACAGTTCCCCAGGTCACCAAGGGCAAAAAGCTGGATTTTGGCAGTGGAGTCATCCACGACCAGGAACGCTGTGTGGTATGTGGCCGATGTGTACGCTTTTGCCGCCAAATCACCAAGACAGGCGAACTCGGGGCCATCAATAGAAGCGATGACACACGAATAAATATTTTTCCCGGCCGACCTCTTAACAATCGGTATGCACTAAACGTTGTCGACCTTTGTCCTGTTGGTGCCATGACCAGCAGTGATTTTCGGTTCAAACAACGGGTCTGGTTTCTCAAAAAGGCACCCGACATATGTCACGGTTGTGCAAAAGGCTGCAATATCACCATCGATCATAACCGCCAGAAATATGAAGACGATATCATCTACAGGTTCCGGCCACTGTTCAATGAGCAGGTCAACGGCTATTTCATGTGCGACGAAGGACGCCTGAGCTATAAACAGGAGAACAACGGGCGTCTCACTGAAGCAAGAACCTCCAACAATCCACGATCAATCAATGAGATACTTGCGGCCAGCACCAAAGAGATTGAGCGGGCTGAAAAGATCGTTATTGCCCTTTCTCCAAATTGTTCATTGGAACAGATGGTAACGGTTAAGGCTCTTTCAGATAAGCTCGGAGCAACCCTCACCGGGTATAGCGAAGGTTATATTAAGCAAGGTGACGGCGACGATTATCTCATTCAGGATGACAAATCTGCAAACCGCGCCGGTCTTCATTTACTGAAGATCGATAATTCACTGAATACCTTTGAAAATGCAATGCAGGAAGCAGACCTACTCCTCAATTTCAACAACGAGCTGACCCTCTCCTTTGAAAAAAGGGAACTCAGCAGACTTCTCAATGACACCAAGGTCATTGCCGTAACTAGTCACGATACCCCACTCACTGCCATGGCAGATATGGCAATACCGGTCGCATCCTACAGTGAATACGCTGGGAGTGTTGTTAATAGTGACAATATCCTCCAAAGTTTTGGCAAGGCTATAACAAAAAATATTGACCTGGACGATATCTCAATCATTGCTGCCAAACTCGGTAGTCCTCTGCAGACTCCCGCAGAGCGATTTGCAGCACTGCAACAAATCATCAGTGCACTCAATGAGTTTGAACCTGATAAGATCCCGGCAGAGGGATTGAACCTAAATAATAGCGAGGCTGCCAATGTCACTGCTTGATTATTTAATGATTGCCATTCGTGTTGCCTTCAGTGCCTTTATTCCACTCTGTTTCGTAGCTGTTTGTGTATGGATGGAACGGCGAGGAGCTGGTTTCTTCCAGGATCGCTCGGGCCCGAACCGTGCCAACATCTGTGGTTTCAGAGCTGCCGGGATTGTACAAAACCTCTCCGATGGTCTTAAGCTTGCCTTCAAAGAAGATATGATTTCGGATCATATCAAGCATAAATTTTTCTTTGTATTAGCACCAATCATCGTCTTTTTTACTGCAGTTGTCTCATTTGCTGTCGTTCCCTATGCTGACACCCTTGTCCTGGGTGGCAAAAGCTATCTCATGCAGGGAATTCCAGTTGACCTCGGCATTCTCTGGTTCCTGGCCCTTGCAGGTTTCGGTGTATACGGAATCATTCTCGCCGGCTGGTCGTCATCCAACAAATACGGGATACTTGGCGGTCTTCGTTCTGCAGCACAGGTAATCAGTTACGAAATTCCAATGGGGCTGGCCATTGTCAGTCTGCTCGTTGTCTACGGAACGGTTAACCTCAATGAAATAGCCCAATTTCAAGGCAAACTGCTATTTGGTTTCATCCCTCTGTGGGGAGCGATTCTTCAACCCCTTGGCATGATCATTTTCATCGTTGCCGCTTTTGCCGAATGTAACAGAACCCCGTTTGATCTTGCTGAAGGAGAAAGTGAGATTGTAGCCGGATTCCATGTAGAATACAGCGCCATGAAGTTTGCAGTTTTCTTCATGGGAGAATATGTTGCCATGTTTGCGTCAAGCGCAATAATCATTACCCTCTTTTTTGGTGGATATCAGGTTCCATTTCTCTCCACCGATGCTCTAATAAGCTATGCCAAACCAGTAGCTTTTCTTCTGATGCTCTCCCTGCCGGTTATTATGTACTTTTTTGCCGGGTGGATAAGGAGAAGCAACATCAGCCATTATCCACGGGAAAATGATCCCCGTGTCGTTGAAGCAAACGTTTACATCAAGTGCTTTTGGGGACTGATCCTCCTCCTGGAGCTTATCCTGCTGATCATCCTCTTTTGTAAATCGGGTGGATCGGCAACCACTATTTTCGTAGCCCTGCTCCAGGTGTGTACCTTCCTGTTAAAAGTCACCATGATGATTTTTGTCTACATCTGGGTACGCTGGACCATACCCCGCTTTCGTTATGACCAGCTACAGAAATTAGGATGGCAGGTGCTCTTACCATTGGCACTTCTGAACATCTTCATTACAAGCGCAGTTGTCGTGGCGTTGAGCTAAGAGAGGATGATGACATGGGTGCAAAAGTCAAAATAATAGAGCGGAAAGGATCAAGCCTTATAGAAAGGCTCTATCTCATAGAGATTGCAAAGGGTATGGCCACAACTTTTGGTCATCTTTTTAGAAATCTCAAGGACAACAGAAACCTCTACGTACGTCACTACCCGGAGGTCCAACCGGAAATCCCGGCCCGCTGGCGTGGTCGACATAGACTGACGACCCACGAGGACGGAACCGCAAAGTGTGTGGCCTGCTTTATGTGCCAGACCAACTGTCCCGCAAAGTGCATCATGATTGAAGCAGGAGAGCGGGTTGATGGCAAAGCTGAAAAGATGCCGGTCAAATTTCATATCGACCTGCTTGAATGCATTTACTGCGGTTACTGCGTCGAGGCTTGTCCCTTGGACGCAATCCGTATGGATACCGGGATCTTCTCCGTTACCGACAACAACAGAGAATCCTTCCTACTTGGACTCGAGGAATTGTTAGCAACCCCCGGTGCCTGTTCCGAAGAAGAATACAAGAAAGGGGGTGCTTGATATCATGTTTGCCGAAGGGTTATTTTCCGCATTTTCAGTACTGGCCGTTCTTGGTGCATTAGGGTTGATTCTGTTTCGTCATCCGATGCAGGGAGCTATGAGTCTGGTTGTAACCATGATCTCTCTTGCTGGACTCTACACGTTGTTATCCGCCAAACTGATCTTTGTCCTGCAGCTCATAGTCTATGCAGGAGCAATCATGTCTCTTATCCTGTTCATCATCATGTTTCTCAATATCCAGCCAGAGGATCTTCCCGAGGAAACTGGTCGTTTCTATTACTTTATTGGTGGAATTGTCATTCTTATCCCTATTGCGTCTTTTCTCATCAAGATAATGAAAAGTCTTCCAGGTACTGAAGCTACTATTGTCGGAAACGGTTTTGGTGGGGTGAAAGAGGTTGGACTGGTTCTCTTCCAGGATTGGTTACTCCCTTTTGAAATAGTTTCAATTCTCCTGCTCGTGTCTCTCGTTGGCTCAGTAGTACTCGCAGGTAGCAAGAGGAGGTTGAGCAAGTGATTCAGGATTATCTCATTCTCAGTGTCATTCTTTTCTGTCTGGGAATATTGGGTGTTATTACCAGACGAAATGTATTCACAGTGTTCATGTCCATAGAGCTCATGCTCAACGCGGCAAACCTGGCTTTTCTTGCTTTTTCACGACTACACGAAAGTATGGACGGCCACGTTCTGGTCATGATGGTCATGGCAGTCGCAGCAGCCGAGGCGGCTCTGGCTCTCGCAGTAGTTATTCTGCTGCACAAGCACAAGGGTAAACTGGATACTAACGTATTCAGCCTGTTAAGAGGATGATTATATGGAACATACTGCCACATACATTGGATTAATCCCCCTGTTTCCTCTTGTGGGCGCGCTCGTGCTCGGGCTCATGCATATGCTTACATGCACGAAAAACCCGTTTCCTGAAAAATTATATGGGATTCTGGCTTGTGTTGGACCATTGCTGTCGTTCTTTTTGGCACTGGTGGTCTACTATCATCTCAAGGGACTTCCCGCCGAGGAACGCTTCCTCAGCCACAACGCCTTTACCTGGTTTGCAGTTGGTGACTTACAGGTCAACATGGGTTTTCTCGCGGATCCACTGAGTTCTCTCATGCTGCTCTTTGTTACCTTTATCGGCTCTCTCATTCATATATATTCGATCGGATATATGGCTGGAGACAAGAATTTTGGTAAATTTTTCGCTTACCTGAACCTCTTTCTTGGATCAATGTTGATACTCGTTCTAGGTAGCGGTCCTGTCGTTATGTTTGTTGGCTGGGAAGGTGTAGGCCTCTGTTCCTACCTGTTGATCAGTTTTTACAGTGAAGATACAGATAATGTACTTGCCGGAAACAAAGCATTCATCGTCAATCGTATCGGTGATCTTGGATTTGTCCTCGGTATGTCCTTTTTATTCTGGGCCATCGGAACCCACGGTTTTGACTACCTTTCCCTGAAAGCTAATGCCCATAATCTGACTCCGGGAATCGGTATTGCTGTTTGCCTGCTGCTCTTTATCGGTGCCTGTGGCAAATCCGCCCAGATTCCACTGTACGTCTGGCTGCCTGACGCCATGGCTGGTCCCACTCCAGTCTCCGCACTCATACATGCAGCAACCATGGTCACCGCCGGCGTATATATGGTAGCCCGCTTCAGTTTCCTGTATGCTCATTTCCCATTGGCCGGTTCGATTGTAGCTTGGGTCGGTATATTAACTGCCCTACTGGCTGCTTTTTTCGGGATGTTCCAGAAGGATATTAAAAAAATACTTGCCTACTCAACGGTAAGCCAGCTTGGATATATGTTCGCTGCTGTTGGTATTGCCGCCTATTCCGCCGGCATTTTTCACGTCTTCACTCATGCTTTTTTCAAGGCCCTGCTTTTTCTCGGAGCCGGTTCCGTCATCTATGCCCTGCACCATCAGCAGGATATCTGGAAGATGGGTGGCCTGAAAGACAAAATGCCCAAGACCTACGGAACCATGTTGATTGGGGCCTTAGCCCTTTCCGGAGCCCCACTGTTTTCTGGCTTCTTCAGTAAGGATGAGATCCTCTTTTCAGCCCTGGCCAGCGGACATACCGGAATCTGGATTATCGGAGTGCTGGTTGCAGGAATGACCGCCTACTACACCTTCCGTATGATTTTTCTCGTCTTCCATGGTGAGCCCAGAGACAAGGAAATATACGACCATGCCAAGGATGCTCCTCCGGTCATGACCATACCGCTCATCATTCTTGCGGTTGGAGCCGCATTTGCCGGTGTTCTGAATTTACCCGGGATCTTTGGCGGTAGCCTCAATATTTCACACTGGTTAGCCCCAAGTCTGGTCGAACATCATCCTCATGTCAGTATTTGGATTGAAATCCTGGCAATCGTTACAAGCATTGCAGCCTTTGCCGCTGGTATCACCATTGCCTACAGAAAGTTCGGTCATGGCGCAGAAGAGCCGGAGTACACAGGTTTTGCTAAATTCGGGTACAACAAATTCTATGTCGACGAGATCTACAATGCTGTCTTTGTGCAGCCATACAAAGCTGTTGGCTCAGTTATCTCGAAGTTTCTAGAACCTAATGTCACCGACATTCATGTAAAACTTTGCACCTGGCTCTACCAGAAGGCTGGAAAAGCCTTCAAGGTCTTTCAAGTCGGCTATATTCGGGTCTATGCTATCTATATGGTTATAGGACTGAGTCTTATGAGTCTCTTCTTATCTCAATCGCTCAAATAGGCAAGGTATAACAATGTTTGAACATGCCCTTTCAGTCATGATCTTTTTGCCAATCCTTACCGGACTGGTCATGCTTCTCTTCCCTCTCAGCAAGGGAACTGCCCGAATTACCGGCTTTGTCGTCACGGTGGCCATCCTCTTCCGGGGAATTGAAATATTCCTCGGCTTTACCGGCACTGGCGGCATGGAATATGTTGAGAGTCACTCCTGGATTCAGTCCCTTGGGATAAGCTATGGTTTAGGTATTGATGGCATCAGTCTTCTGGTCCTCATGGCCGGAACCGTTCTTTTCCCCATGGTCTTTACAATTTTCAAAACCCAGTCAAAAGGCTATTACGCCAACCTACTCATCGCGCAAGGAGCGATGATCGGCACCATTTGCGCTACTGACCTGGTACTCTTCTATATTTTCTGGGAAGTTATGTTATTGCCGATTTTCTTTATGATCGGTCTTTATGGTGGTCCTAAACGAATTCCGGCAACTTTGAAAATTACCATCTACACCATAGCGGGTTCTTTGCTCATGTTAGCCGCTCTTGTGTATGTGGCTGTTTCCTACCATACACAGTTTGGCAAATGGACTTTTGATATCGTTCAGTTAAGTGAGCTAAATCTTGGCAGCGGTTTTGCAGTTTGGGCCTTTCTCATGTTCATGATAGCTTTTGCAATCAAAATCCCTCTCTTTCCTTTCCATACATGGTTGCCGGATGCATATACAGAGGCTCCAACATCAACCACTTTTGTCCTCTCTGCAATTATGGCCAAAATTGGTGTGTACGGAGTTATTCGCTTTGTCGTACCCGTATTTGAGATCGAATTTGCCAGATTTGCAGTCCTGCTCTCCCTGGCGGGAGTGACCGGGATGATCTACTGTGGACTCGCAGCAATTTCCCAAAAAGATATGAAACGAATGCTGGCTTTTTCTTCCGCTTCACACATGGGGATCATTGCCCTGGGTGTTTTCTGCATGAATGTTCAAGCGCTTACCGGCACCCTTTTTCAAATCGCAGCTCATGCAACCAGCACCGGCGTACTCTTTCTTTTTGTAGGTCTCATGGAAGAGAGAATGCAAACAAGGAAAATTGAGGATCTCGGTGGGATAGCCTATCGGGCTCCTATATTTGCCACCTTTTTTGCCATAGCCATGCTTGCCTCCGTCGGTCTACCGGGGACCAGCGGTTTTATCGGTGAATTTCTCATTATCCTCGGGGCAATCAAGTTCAATGCCTTTATCGGAATCCTTGCAGGAACAACTCTTATCATCGGTGTTTGCTATATGCTTTGGATGTTCCAAAGGGTTTTCTTTGAGAAATCCAACGAGCGTACCGAGGAATTTCAAGATCTCAATGTTTCAGAAGCACTTACTTTTCTTCCGGTTATCGTTCTGATTCTGGCCATGGGTATTTTTCCCCAGACCTTTATTAAAAAAATCGAACCAGCAGCCCGGCAGCAAATAGTAAAGGTCTTCACTATACCCCAAGCCCAGGTTGCTGATACAACAGTCCCGACTCTTGGACACAACAACCACAAGAAATAAGGCAGGGAAACCATTATGCATGATTTTATTTCATTACTCCCTCTTATCATTATCGGTTCAGGTGCTATCCTGTTGATGCTTTTCTCCGCCTTTGAAAAAATCCAGTTGGAGACCGCATCCTATATCAGCATGGGATTCTTTGCTGCGGCTTTTTTGGCCCAACTACTCGTTGGTTGCGGCCCTGAGACTGTGCTCTTTGATAAGATTTTCAACGGGATGCTGGTCTCCAGTAATTTCACTATGATTGCCGGACTCATCATTCTCGGTTGCGGTTTTTTCACCGCAATGAATTCGCACACCTATTTCAAAATCAACCTCTTCTGTACACTTGAATTCTATGCCATCATGTTGTTTGGTGCCTGCGGTATGCTCCTGCTGACTCTGTCTCAAGAGCTCATTACCGCTTTTATTTCCCTTGAAATAATGTCGCTGTCTATCTACATTCTTGTAGGCTATGACCGATCTAATGTTACTTCTACCGAAGCCATTCTTAAATATTTGATGCTCGGTGCATTTGCTGGGGCCTTTTTCACCATGGGTACCGCCCTCATTTATGGTGGAACCCAAAGCACAAAATTTGCAGAAATTGGTTCGTTCGTCGCAGGTCATTCCGGTACCAATCCACTTGTTCTAGGAGGAGTCTTCTTTATCTTTGTGGCATTTCTCTTCAAAGCTGCCGCCTTCCCCTTCCATGCATGGGTTATTGACGTCTATGACGGCGCTGCTGCACCTGTAACAGGATTTATGGCTACCGCACTCAAAACTGCAGTATTCACTATTTTTGCCAATTTCTTAGCAATCAATGGTGCGCTCCACAAAGATTGGATCACCTTTCTCTTTTACATTGCTGTCTTCACCATGTTTGGCGGTAACCTGATAGCCATAGGTCAAAACAGTATTAAAAGAATGCTTGCTGCTTCGGGTATCGTCCACTCCGGGTATCTTCTGATTGCACTAGTAGCAATCAGCACCGATAATTTTACTGGTACCGTTGTCGGCTATTACCTGGCTGCTTACGCTGTTGGTACCTTAGGTATCTTTTCAGCTCTCTCCTATTTAGCAGGGGAAGGAGAAAAACGTGCCACTTTTGATGATTTCAGAGGCCTTGCTAACGTTCGTCCATACTCTGCCGCAGCTATTACCGTCTTCCTTCTTTCCATGGCTGGAATTCCTCCAACTGCCGGTTTTATGGCCAAGTTTTACGTCATCACCAGCGCCTTTACTGCCGGGCACATGACGCTTGCTGTACTCGGAATAGTAAGCAGCATCCTCTCCATGTGGTATTATCTACGGCTCATAATTCATATGTATTTTCATGAAGCCGAAGAGTGCTTTGAGACAGGAGGATCACCTTTGGCTGCAGCAGCCACCTTTATTCTTGTGTTCTGTGTCTTTGCTATAGGTTTGTACCCCATTGTTATTTAGTAACAACTGATTAGAGTAAAAAAGAGAAAATTAATACAGCCCAGCAACCTTTGATTAACCGACTGATCAAAATAGGAGTCTGCAATATGAAAGTGAAAGACATTCTGGCGAGCAAAGGAAATAACGTTGTTACCATCGAAGATGATACTACTGTCATCGACGCCATACCCATCTTTTCAGCAAACCGAATCGGTTCTTTACTGGTAGTTGACAAGGATGATACCATACAAGGAATTATCAGTGCCAACGAGATTTTGACGGCAGCAGTTAATCAGCTTGAAAATATCAAGACCCTTACAGTCAATAAAATCATGACCACAAACCTCATTGTTGCCACAGAGGAAGATGATAGCGACTATATCCTCGCAGTAATGACCGAAAACAAAGTTCGTCATATTACCATTTTTGCCAACAAAGAACTCAAAGGATTGGTTTCCATTGGAGATGTTGTGAAATCACAACTCAAGGAAATGGACGTCGAAAACAAGTATTTAAAAGATTATATCGCAGGCAACTACCATAGCTGACCACCTGAATCTTTATGTAAAGGCTATCCTGAAGTCAAATAATCCCGATTGGGGGCTCTTTATTTTTCAAATCAGGTGATTAGAAATCGTTTTATTGAGCAGGCCTGCAGGAAATCATCATGAGGCCGAAGAATACCATGAGAAAGGAGGATCAGCTTTGGCTACAGCAACCACCTTTATCCTTCTGTTCTGGGTCGTTGCTATAGGTATCTATCCCATAGTTAATTAGCAATAAGTGTATAGGGTAACGAGCATAAAAATAATTCAATCCAGCAACCTTTGATTTGCTGACTGATCAAAAAGGGAGTCTGCTAATATGAAAGTGAAAGACATTCTGGCGAGCAAAGGAAGTAGAGTTGTTACCGTCGAAAAGAGTACTACTGTCATCGACGCCATGACCATCTTTTCAGTAAACCGGATCGGTTCTCTACTAGTAGTTGACAAGGATGATACCATACAAGGAATTATCGGTGCCAAAGACGTATTGATGGCAGTAGTTAATCATCTTGAAGAGATCAAAACCCTTTCAGTCGATAAAATCATGACCACAAACCTCATTGTACCCACAGAGGAAGATGATAGCGACTATCTCCTCACAGTAATGACCGAAAACAGAATTCGTCATATTCCAATTCTTGCCAACAAAGAACTGAAAGGAATGGTTTCCATTGGAGATGTTGTGAAGTCACAACTCAAGGAAATGGACGTCGAAAACAAGTATTTAAAAGATTATATCGCTGACAAATACCCTGGCTGATCATCCGGGTGACAAGAAATCGCTTTATCGAGCAGGCTTGCAGGAAATCAAAACTGTATTATAAGCCGAGGTTCCGCACCGCAATCAAGCCCGACTAAGTCTCTATGTTACTCCTCCCAGGTGAAAATAGAACCACCACACCCGCTCATTCCAAATCACACCAACATGCCTCCGACCAAACAACTTCATTTTTCAAGGCGCCCTTAACTTTATTGTTTTTTGCTTTCCACACATTATGTAAATCGCCACCAGTTTTGTAATCACATCCAACTTTGCTATAATATCCTTCCTCATTAGCAGAGAACATTATGACACGTAACTTCATAAAAAAAGCATTGTTGATTAAATTGATTCCCTGAATTTCCAGCCATCCTATGAGTTCCAACAATTAACTCCCAATAGGTATAATTACCTAACATAAAATCCGTACATTTACCTATTCACAAATAGCATTAAACTCTTGTATAATAAAAACCTAATGAGAATAATATCATTTACCATGAGGTGAGGAAAAGCAGGAGATGTCTACATTTTTTTTACATCCACTTGTCATAATTATTACTGCAGTGTCAGGCGGTTAACCACATTGTGGCACCTCTCGTCCTGCTTCCAACTCACCTCTTTTGACAATTTTTTATTAGTTACGTTTAAGCCCCTACAGCAAGCGGCCATACATCTCTTACTAATCGACGAATCTCATATTTAGATTTTCAGAGATGCGCGACCGATCAGTAATTGCCTTCGTATGCATGTCATTCGCTATACACATACTGCGTCAGACATGGATCCAAGCGAGGCAGCAGACCAATCAAAACTAACTCAGCTAAAAAGGGAGGTATCATTGTGGCAATCCATGAAGAAGTAGTTTGCTATATACATACTGCGTAAGACATGGATCCAGGCGAAGCAGCAAACCAATCCGAAGAAACTCAATCTCAAGAGGGAGATATCATTATGGCAATTCGTGAAGAAGTATATGGCTATTTCATTCCCAGCGTTACCCTGATAGGTATTGGAGCGGCAAAAGAGATCCCAGCCAAGATCAAAGCACTTGGCGGCAGCAAACCGCTGATCGTCACCGATAAAGGGATTACAGGTGCAGGAATCACTAAACAGATCACCGGCCTGCTTGACGAAGCCGGTATGAATTATGTTGTTTACGATGAGACTATCCCTAACCCCACTGATACGAACGTACACGATGGTGTTGAGGTCTACAAAAAGAACGCCTGTGAC
>JAQYVF010000223.1 GCA_030145625.1 Desulfocapsa sp.
GGCACCAAATACAAACAGGCACTTAGGACTAGACTCCCTAAGTGTCTGTTGTCATTTACGGACTACGCTAATGACCAGATAAGGATGCTAAGAAATCGCTTTACCGAGTAAGTCAGCAGGAAATCAAAAATATAATATAAGCTGAAGTCCCCTATCTCAATCAAGCCCGCCTAAGTGTCTTTGTTACTCCACTCAGGTGAAAATGGAAGCTACCCAGGCTCATTCCAAATCACACCCACAACTCTCAGACATAACCTTTTATATTTACAACAAAAGTAAAAATCCTGGCACAGAGGATCTGACCTTGATGGCCCCTTCAAGGGGCGATTTCACTTTTACCCATTGGCACTCGCGGAGCACCCAACAAGGGGATACTCTTTTTGTCCTCCCTTGAGGGGGATAAACTCCAATAATTACGAAGGACCGAGGGACACTGTGGCTCTTTCTTTTACTTTTTTTTCTTTTACCCACGGGCATAAAGGGCATGTAAAGAAAATGAAGAGGTACATACATTATAAAAATAGCTGAGCCAATATGCTCTGACCTGGCCTGGCCTAAAAGAGCAGGTTTTCTGTTTTTAAATAAAATCAACTTCGAATAACCTCCCACTTTGAGACACGCATAATTCCAAACTGTTTCCATTTCCGTTCATTTGAGACTCAGGCGTACACAAGACATGAACCATCTCTTCCAACTCGCTCAGGGGATCAGCCACGAGTTATTTCTGGTTCTGCAAAAACATTAGTTACGCCCTCTCTACCAGCAGAATTATCCTGATCATCAATATATTCTTTGTATCTTATAGACGTTAGCGTTTTCCATTCTCCCCATGTATTCCGAAAAATACCTGATATTTTATTTCAAAGGTCAAATGATAGTCACCAGCTATCTTATAAACCTTTGTCAATCTCATTGGGACTAGGTGTATATTCCGATGTCAAACCGTGATGAGTGAACTTTATGGGTCAATCCGGGTTTCCCAAAAGCCCATTGATGTATAAAAGTTGCGGACTAAAGCCCCTGCAGCTTCGTCGCCGTCGGCGTCGGTCTCACCCACACCAAGGACTGACGCCGACGGCGATGAAGATGTAGGGGCGCCCTGCTAGCTTTTGAGCCCGAGGTTGAGGAAGAAAACACTGTAGTTTTGGAGAACTGTAACCCTTTGGAGTTTTGCCCATGCCTTTTGCTTGCTCAGCCTAAATCTGCAGGGCGTTTACGCATAACACCCATTTGGGAAACCAGGATATAGCCAACTTTATTGATTGCTGCCTCCCACATATTTTTTAATTCGCCGCCATTTTAGTAAAAACATCCATTTTTTTATAGTACCCTCCCCCCCCATTACCAATGGTACATTGTGGCACTAAACTTCATTTAAAAAATCCATTAATCAAACTAATTACCTGATGTTCCGACCATCCCACAATTCAAAGGATTCAACACAAATAGGTATTTTTACCTAATGAAAAATTAGTAATATTACCTATTCACAAAAAGCACCCGACTCATATATACTAATTTACACAATAAGAATTCTTCTCATATATCTTACTGTAGACATTCCTTCTCAAGATTCTCTACCAAGAAAAGAGGAGTAGCAGTCAATACTTTTTTGCCCTTGCATATTAAAGTTATTACTCGAGCGTCAAGCAGTTAACTTAATAATAAAATTCACTATCCTGCTTGCCTCTTACTTCTTCTAACATTTTTTAAATAGTTATTGTTTAAACCGTACATCAAGCAGCCAGACATCCCTTACTAATTCGACGAATGTCATAATTAGATTTTTAGAGATGCGTGGCGGTTTCATAATGGAATCAGGATGCATGTCGTTGGCCGCAAAAATACTGCGAATGACATCATCCAAGCAAGGCAGTAAATCCAGAAGAAACTCAATCTTAAAATGGAGGTATCATCATGGCAATTCGTGAAGAAGTATATGGCTATTTCATTCCCAGCGTTACCCTAATAGGTATTGGAGCGGCAAAAGAGATCCCAGCCAAGATCAAAGCACTTGGCGGCAGCAAACCGCTGATCGTCACCGATAAAGGGATTACCGGTGCAGGAATCACTAAACAGATCACCGGCCTGCTTGACGAAGCCGGTATGAATTATGTTGTTTACGATGAGACTATCCCTAACCCCACTGATACGAACGTACACGATGGTGTTGAGGTCTACAAAAAGAACGCCTGTGAC
>JAQYVF010000212.1 GCA_030145625.1 Desulfocapsa sp.
GGTACTTACGCCATGGTCGGCGGCGCTATGCCTCGAATATTCCAGGCCCTCCTTTTCGGCCTATGGGGAACAATAACTGGGGGGCAAAAATTCCGGATAGTGGCAGAAGGCCCCAATAAAGGTCTGGCAGATTTAAGAGAGTTTATCGAAGCAGGTAAGATCGTTCCCGTTGTCAACAAACAATACAAGCTCAATGAGGTACCCAAGGCACTTCGTTATTGCACAGAAGGTCATCACATCGGCAAGGTTGTTATCAATATAGAGAGTTAAAGGGGATTAACCATGAGCAGCATAACTAAGCCTACATCTCAACTGAGTCTTTTTCATAGAAAATCCTTATTCGGTACCATGTGCTGCGTTGCGGTGACCTTAATAACATTCTTAACCCTTGCGCATGCATCAGATACTGATCGTGTGCGAAGAGGTTTGCTGGGCGTAAAAGTAACGGATAACACCCCAGAAATACGACAGACATTAGATATTAAAATCAAAGCCGGTGTTATCGTAATGGAAGTCCTTAAAGGCAGTCCTGCCGATATGGCAGGGCTGCAAAAGAGAGACATCATCACCCATGTCTCCTCGGTTGTCATATCCGACGGCCCCCAGCTATCAGCAACCATTTCTGTAGTTGAGCCTGGAGATACAGTCTTAATAAGGTTTATCAGAGGAGGTAAAATTTTCCAGAGGAAGGTCACGGTAGCCGAAGCCCCTCCTGGTAGCAGCACACCCCACAAGAAAATCTACAAATCACCGACACAAGCAGTAATCAAGGAGAAGTTGAAAACCTCTGTTGAGTTTTATGAAGAGAAAGATTCCGGAGCAATCGACCTCCTGGATCAAAAAGCCGATGGGCCGATCCGTAATACCTACGATGAAACGTTCGAAAAAAAATGACGGTGCCATGCCTTCGCTGTATCAGGCCAACAAGGGGTCATTCAAAAAAGACCTTATTATCGGCACGTTGCAAATGACGAAACGCTATTAAAACGAGGTGCAAAGCAGAGTTGCCAGTAGTCCCTATCGGCTGAGCAGATCCAAACAAAACCCAAGATCCCGTGACATCCGGTTGTATGAATCAACAGGCTTGACTCTGATCCATCAATGATTGCTAATTAATATTGACTCGATTGCCCGAAAAAAGGCGCATATCTCTGCGCGGAAATCCAATCCTGTTTTCGGGTATGCTGTACAAAAATGATTAGGAACAACCGGTACGATTCGGGAGCATCCAAGATAATGAAAGATGAAATCCAGGATAAACAACAGTTGCCCACTTCAAAATCCCGGCGCCACATCGCTACAACAACCTGGGGCTGGACACCATCTCCACAGGCCAAACCATTGCCACCGCAATGGTTTGGTACGAAAACGGGATTCTGACAAGCGAACAGACTGGCGAAATCGATCTAAGCTGGGGAAACGGTGAAGCAGTGCTGGAAACTGTAGAAAAAATAGCAGCCCGGGACGGACTCGGCAATCTGCTGGCAGATGGGGTGAAACGAGCAGCGGAAACACTCGGAAACGACGCTGACCATGCCGCCATGCATGTCAAAGGACTGGAAATATCATCCTGCGGTGTCAGAGCCAGTAAAAGCGAAGCTATTTCCTTTGCTGTCTCCCCCAGAGGCGGTGATCATCTGCGACCGTATGCCTCGACCATCGATGCCTTCGGGTACCACGATAAGGAGCTGGGCATCACTGAAAAGGTGGACTATCTTGAGGATGGGAACAAAAGCTGGGTGAAACCGCTCCAGGAGCTCTCCATGGCAACCAACATGTTGGGCGTCTGCCTGTTCGGATCCATTACCCTGGGTGTCAAACCTGAATCCTGGGCAGGCCTTTTATCTGCTGTTACCGGGAAAACCATAAGCGGCCCGGAACTGTTGAAGGCAGCGGAACGTGTACTCAAAATGGAACGGAGGATCAATGCCAAACTTGGTTTCGATCGCAAGAACGACACCCTGCCAAAACGTCTACTGACAGAACCGGCTTCAGACAGCAGAGGAAAAGGACAGATTGTTGACCTGGATACAGTCCTGGACAGTTACTATCAATCCATGGGCTGGGAAATCTCAACCGGACTGCCCAAAAACGAAACCCTGGAAAAACTGTGTCTTAGCTGGTTATCCTAAGCTGAGTGGTCATCTCCGGGCAATGGCAAACGCTCAGAGATGACCAAAACCGGAGTACGCGTTAGGATTATATCCACAAACCTTTCCTAACCCCTCCGGCTTCATAGGAACTATCAAAGAACAATGAACCCACACGATTCTCAAGCATAAAGCGTTCACGTATACACAAGGTCTTTACACTCCGCAGATGCGGAAAAATACTTACTGCTCTTCCCCTCTTTTCGTTTTTCGTTTAAACCTTTGCTTTTCCGAAATCAACCCCTATTGTTTGCAATGAACGCCCTACGCTTCCTCTGTCAGCGCCATGCTTCCTTACCGCCACAGCCAACACATAACTCTGGCCACGGAACAAATCATTCCCCTTTCATATAGAAATGTTATATCACCATCCCGTGCCAATTCACTCAGGCTCTTTCGATTTGTCCCCTGGTGTCCGAGCCATTATTATATCATTCTATTATTCCGTTAGGCAGTCGAAAAAAAATCTTAAAAGAGTTGGACTTACAGAAAAATATGTGAAAGGGTTCACTATGAATAGGAAAATTTACTATTCATAGTGAACTCACGGGGTTCTGTTCTTAGAAACTGTAAACTCATGGTAATACTTATGAAAAAAACCAAAGGTCTGTTTAAAAAGATTGTTTTCTTACTTTGCGCGTCGCTGCTCTTGAGTGTTTCCTCTGTGAATGCCCAGACCACGGATGCACTGCCATCGATCATGCATCTTTTGTTACAGAGCAGCACCCCCGGTGGAGTTTCCGGCAAAATCACTTATGACCGGGTACCAGCCATACCATCGCCAGTCAGCCTGAATTACGCTGCCACCGTACAAAAGCCTGTGCGTGGAGCCACTGTCCAGTTACTTGATAGTGTTGGCACAGTATTGGAAACAACCGTTACCGACACAAATGGAAATTACTCCTTTACCGTTGCCAATCAAAACAAATCCGTTCGA
>JAQYVF010000190.1 GCA_030145625.1 Desulfocapsa sp.
ATTTAAGAAAATCGTGGGCAACTTCTGACAAAGAAACGAAACGTGACACCCAGGATGGAATGATGAAGCCAATGGACCGTGATCGATGCTTGCGGATATACCTGAAGAGTTCTTCTCCTGGCGTGTCGTATGACTTTGGATTGAGCGGATCACCACTTAATAGTTTCCATGAGCTTTGCTGAATAGCCAGATTGCGCATATCATCGTCCCACATGCAGCCATTGCGAGAACAGACGTAACGTGCGAGTTTTTTGGAAAGGATGGTAATCCTGTCGAAAGAATGACCGTCCTCTTTATGCGGCCAGTAAAAATTATCGTTGGTAAAATCCATGAGCTGCACATGCCCACAGGCCGGGCATGTTACCCAAAAGATAAAAACAGCCTCTGTCTCCTTGGTGATAGCCACCCAGATAGGACCGGTGTCCACAGTGGTGGAGGACATCTTAAAAATTTTATGATTGTGATAGGTCCTGACACGGATAGGGAACAGATCAATAATGGATGCTTCTTTACTGCCGGCACTATTTTGATATTTATCCACCTCATCCATATTGAGGAATTTGATTGATCGATTAGCGGCAGAGGTGACGGATCCGGACCAGCCTATCCGGTGATACATATTCTTGAGCCGGAGGTGATGTTTTGATGCATCCTCCCTGCGACCTGTCATCAGCGATTTGAGTTGCGGGCTGAGATTATATGATTTTTGAATACGCTCCTGCATATTTTCCGTCCCTGTCGCCTCAATAGGATAAACAGAGAGGGCTGGACCTGGCTCGAACACCGAGAACCAGTTAAAACAGGTAAGAGCAAGGGTGGTTTTGGCGGTCTGAGGAGCGGCACAGATATTGATATCCCGCACATATGGCTCTACAGCCGCATCCATGATCCCCTTCAGGTGTGGAGAGACTGAGAGATTCATCCTGGCACCCTCGAAAGGACCAGTAGGGACAACCATGTGCTTCGGAGCCCACTCTGACGGGATGGATGATAAGAAATCGCTTTGCCGAGCAAGCGAGATGGAAAAGTAAAAATACTCAAAAGACCATTTTTCACTTCAAAACAGTCCGAAAAATGCCTTTGCCTCTTGAGGATATGTTAGGAATCGGGTCGCAAACCGCTTTTGACAAACGTTCTGCAATACCGTAAGTTCAAACCCAATCAGGGAGAACATTCCTATCATCAAATGATTGTAAAAAAAATACGGAGTTGCTTGTATAACCTGTCATAAGGCCACCTTGCAAAATTGCCTTTTCGCCCAAACTCTTCGTTATGAGAAAATTTTTTATCCTCGGAATCTTAAATATATGCACCACAAGGGTACTTGTACCCCTAGTTAGGGTGATTTTTGCAGGGCACCTGCGGTAAAAATTTTCTCATGCCTCGATTTTGAACGAAAATTCTAATTTTTCAAGGTACCCATAAGGGTAAGACTAAAATTATAGGCTATTAGACCACATTTCTTAACAAAATCTACTTCGAAGTCGTAAAGCACTGTATCTACAAAGTTACAGTACTTTACAACTTCTCGCGACGAGCTTGGTGAGAAATACGGGTTAAGGATTCTGCACCTGTCCTGGTTCCTCCGCATTGAGTCGATCATGGGCCTCTCTTAGTGCCGGCAAGAGCTGTATTAAAAGCCATGAAACTCCCCCCTTGCTTCCCTGGATCATAAAATCAAAGGAAGCTTCATCTGCGTCATCATTGTTGATCTGGATCAGAGCCTTACAGACTTCTCTCCCTTGCGGCTTAAATTCTACAGTGAAAGGAGTTGACTGATCAGCAGAAATAACTGCTGCAGGTAGTGATGTTATGGAAAATCTATCTGCACATTCCCCACTAAATGCAACAATGGGATTTCCGGTCAGGTGCAAGTCTATTGTACCGGTGTTTTTTATTACAAAAGTTTGTGAAGTTTTCTCATCAGTCGATTGAAGATGACCAATATCAGTATAGTTTTCAAGCATAGGTTCCTGAGAACCATCAGTGATTGAAATATTATTACCAGACACCTCAATTTCAGGTTCATCATTATCAGTGATGGATGCGGTATGCACTACTATGCTTCCCTGATCAGCATTTAGTGGAGTTCCCATCGTAAGTATGATTGTCTCTGTTGATTCTCGTTCGCTGTCATTGTTAACAGTAATAGCGATCTGTTGTTGCAGTATTCCGGCAGTAATGACTACTGGACTCGCTGTGACTATATAATCTGCAGCCCCCCCTTCCAAGGCAGTGCCTGCAAGAGAATAAGGAACTGTCACATCTTTACCCGAGAGAGCTGACAACTCTACAGTTACAGTCATAGCAGAGTATTGTTCCCCTTGGCTTTGACTGGCGGAAGTAAATGTTACGGAGGGGGCGGCATCATCATCAAGTATTGTAGCTGTCACCTGCTGAAGCCCAGATTCAGTACCATTGGTTACGGTGGTTATATCAACAATGATTGTCTCATCAACTTCATCTAAGGCATCATTAACACCGGTCAGAGTAATGCTACCACTTGTATTTCCGGCAGAAATAACAATGGAGTTAGCTGAGGCTGTAAAGTCGGTTCCACCACCGGTTGCTGTACCACCCAAACCAAGAGTAACAGTGACAGACAGACTTGATGCTGCTGATAAGTTGGCACTGACTGTAGCAGAGCCACCATTTTCAGCTAATGGACTGCCTGAGAGGCTAAGGCTAACAGTTGGAGGATCGTCATCATCCGTAATTGTCGCTGTGACCTGTTGAGTCCCGGATTCAGTACCATTGCTTACCCCGGTTATATCGACAATTACTGTCTCAGCAACTTCATCTAAGGTATCATTAACACCGGTTAGAGTAATAGTTCCACTTGGATTTCCGGCAGAAATAACAATGGAGGTAGCCGAGGCTGTATAGTCGGTGCCACCACCGGATGCCGTACCACTCAAACCAAGAGTAATGGTCACATCCTGGCCTGATACTGCTGATAAGTTGGCACTGACCGTAGCAGAGCCACCATTTTCAGCTAGTGGACTGCCTGAGAGGGCAAGAGTTACAGTTGGGGAGGCGTCATCATCTGTAATTGTCGCAGTGACCTGTTGAGTCCCGGACTCAGTACCATTACTTACCCCGGTTATATCGACAATTACTGTCTCAGCAACTTCATCTAAGGTATCATTAACACCGGTTAGAGTAATAGTTCCACTTGGGTTTCCGGCAGAAATAACAATGGAGGTAGCCGAGGCTGTATAGTCGGTTCCACCACCGGATGCTGTTCCACTCAATCCAAGAGTAATGGTCACAGCCTGACTTGATACTGCTGATAAATTGGCACTAACCGTAGCAACGCCACCATTCTCAGCTAGCGGACTTCCTGAGAGGGCAAGAGTTACAGTGGGAGGATCGTCATCATCTGTGACTGTCGCAGTGACCTGTTGAGTACCATCTTCAGTACCATTACTTACCCCGTTAATATCGACAATTACTGTCTCAGCAACTTCATCTAAGGTATCATTAACACCGGTTAGAGTAATAGTTCCACTTGGATTTCCGGCAGTAATAACAATGGAGCTATTCGAGGCTGTATAGTCGGTGCCACCACCGGATGCCGTACCACTCAAACCAAGAGTAATGGTCACATCCCGACCTGATGCTGCTGATAGCTCAGCAGTGACCGTAGCGGCGCCCCCATTTTCAGCTAGCGGACTGCCTGAGAGGCTAAGACTTACAGTTGGCGGATCATCATCATCTGTAATTGTCGCTGTGACCTGTTGAGTACCGGACTCAGTTGCATTTGTCACACCAGTAATATCAACAATGATTGTCTCATTTGCTTCATCTAAAGTATCATCAACACCGGTTAGAGAAATAGAACCAGTTGTATTTCCGGCAAAAATAACAATGGAGGTCGCCGAGGCTGTATAATCGGTTCCACCACCGGATGCCGTACCACTCAAACCAAGAGTAACAGTGACAGACTGTCCGGCAATTGCCGATAAAGTGGCAGTTACCGTAGCGACTCCACCATTTTCGCTAAGTGGGCTCCCGGAGAGGGCAAGGGTGACCGTTGGGGTAGAACTGCTGCCCTCAAATGTCCTGACGAAAAAGTCATCCTTATTGTCTGTATTAATATTTTCGTCTTTATACAGAATAGAAAAATTTCCGTTAGCCAGGGGGAGAATGGCTTGAGGTAACTGTTGATCTTTTGTTCCAGTTGGTTCAGATTCATTGACAGTAATATCACTGGTAAGTGCGGTGCCGCTATTATCAA
>JAQYVF010000087.1 GCA_030145625.1 Desulfocapsa sp.
GATACCACCACTGAACAGTTCGATATCGAATGTCCTTATTGTTACATGCCAAGTTCGTTTGTGAAGATCAATACCGATAAAAACAGTCTCATCTTTATCTAACTTTTTTCGCTTTTCCATCTGTTCCTCCTCGGTTAAGTTATGCCTTGAATTCAGGTATATTGATACTATAACCATGTGCTGGAAAAGATGATGGGGCTACCTATTTACATCATAGTTACTCCCCTAAATTCGACGCAATCAGTACTTCATCAGCAGGGAGAGATTCCCCCTTGGAAAACCACTATTTTGGAGTAGAACGAACAGGTTGAGGTTCGTCACAACAACATTTGAATGCTATGCGAACAGAGCATATGGGATAGTTACGTTCATGTTGTATGGAGTTATTTAATAAGGTTAACTTGATATGGGTCGAGTTGTGTCTCTTCAAATAATGGCAACGTCTTCTTCTCCCTATCTGTTCTTTTACTTTACGGGTAGCTAATAACTGCTTGAAAATTAATAATAAAGAGCTTTTTATCACCACAATAAAACACTACTCACTGCAAACAAAAAGGAGTATATATGTTTTAGATTCAATCTTGTAGTTTTTTTAATTGATTGTAAAACAAAGGAGATCCGCAGGTGCCTAAGTCAATCGAGGAATTAACATCATTAGTTAGATGTTTTTGTGAAGCTAGGGATTGGGACCAGTATCATGGACCTAAGGATCTTGCCATCGGTGTCATCACAGAAGCCTCAGAGTTACTTGAGCATTTTCGTTTTTTATCAGACGAGCAAGCCCTTGCCCTCTTAAAGAACCCATCACATAAAGAGGAAATAGAAGATGAACTTGCAGATGTCTTCTTTTTCCTAATTCGTTTCTCCCAGCGATTTGACGTTGATCTTGGCCAAGCTCTGATTCGAAAAATAGAAAAGACTGAAAAAAAATACCCTGTGGATAAAGCAAAAGGAAGTAATAAAAAATATACGATGTTGTAGGGTTCATGTAGCTTGGAATTTATCAAATTGGAGTAAGCCTTTGATTGTCTATTCTTCCACAAAAGCAAAATTCAAAGAAGATGTAATGACGAATGATATCGGCAATATCATTTATGACGCATTCCAAGTTGCGACAAAACGAAGAACTAGCAAGTCAGAAGTTAATTCGTGGGTAAATTCCCTGCAGTATATGGATCGGATCCTCGGTGAAGACGATATTCCTGACGATGCTGGTGTCTCCATTGAGTATCACCTTCCACAGTCTTCAAAGCGCATCGATTTCATCCTAACAGGTATTGACCATCAGAATCGAGACACAGCTATCCTGGTCGAGCTCAAACAATGGCAGCAAGCAGAACTGACGGAAAGTGACGCTGTCGTCATTACACGCTTCAAGCACGGCCTACACGAAACTCTCCACCCCTCCTATCAAGCATGGTCTTACAAACGACTTCTCGAAGATTTTAATGCAACCGTACAGGAGGAGCATATTCAACTGTTCCCTTGTGCGTATTTACATAACTATGAAGAAGATACTGTTATATCAAATGATTTCTATGCAGAGCATATCCGCAAAGCCCCACTTTTTCTCAAGTCTGATGCGCGTAAACTACAAGAGTTCATAAAATCCAATATAAAATATGGTGACAAAAATCGAATCATGTTTCGGATTGATCAAGGTAAGATTAAACCTTCAAAAAATCTTGCTGATCAACTCGTGTCTATGCTCAAGGGAAACGATGAATTCGTATTAATCGACGACCAGAAGATTGTCTTTGAAACGGCTATTCGTTTGGCTAATGGATCTTCAAACAAACAAAAACATGTACTTATTGTGGAGGGTGGACCAGGGACAGGCAAATCAGTTGTAGCAATCAACCTCCTTGTCGCCTTAACAGATCGCCAACTTGTTGCAAAATATGTCACCCGTAATTCGGCTCCACGCTTAGTGTATGAAGCAAAACTTACTGGATCATTCAAAAAATCACATATTTCAAATATGTTTTCAGGGTCTGGCTCCTACCATAGTGTTAAAGCAAACACTTTTGATAGCTTGATTGTCGACGAAGCACATAGGCTCAATGAAAAATCAGGCATGTTTAATCATTTAGGTGAGAATCAAATCAAAGAGATCATCAATGCCAGCAAATTAAGCGTATTTTTCATTGATGAAGATCAGAAGGTAACCCTAAAAGATATTGGAGACAAAGAAGAGATACGCCGCTGGGCCAAAGAACTAGGTGTAAGTGTTACCGAGTTAAAGCTGGAATCACAATTTCGATGCAATGGCTCTAATGGTTTTTTGGCATGGCTTGACAACACGCTGCAAATTAAGTCAACAGCAAATGAGCTGCTAGAAACTAAGGATTATGATTTCCGTATCATTAACAGTCCTACAGAATTACATGAACTGATTCTCCACAAGAACAAGGAAAAGAACAAGGCTCGAATGGTTGCCGGTTACTGCTGGAAGTGGATTAGTAAGAAACACCCTCAGTTAAAAGATATTATTATAGGTAATTACAAGGCCACGTGGAATTTAACCTCTGACGGACAAGCATGGATCATCAAACCTGATTCAGTCAGTGAAGTTGGTTGTATTCACACATCGCAGGGTCTAGAAGTGGACTACATCGGTGTAATAGTAGGTCCAGACCTAATTGTTAGGGAAGGTAAGGTCATCACCCAGCCGACTGAACGTGCTGGTACAGACAGATCAGTGCATGGCTGGAAAGCGAGAATGAAAGAAGATCCGATTACAGCAACTGCTAAGCTGGATGCAATTATTAAAAACACTTATCGTACCCTCATGACCCGAGGCCAAAAAGGTTGTTACGTTTACTTCGTTGATGAGGAGACCAGGCAATTCTTCGAGAATTGTATCGAGAAATCACATACGACTGAAGAAATATTACCAAAATCACAAGTACAAGAGTCTACGGTTTCTCTACCTTTCCGTCGATTACCTAATGAGGAGATCCGACCCTACCAAAACAGTGTTCCTCTCTATGACTTGAGAGTTGCAGTAGAATCGTCCAACGATGAACAACAACCCGTTGAAAATATGGATTGGGTCGAACTACCTGATGTATTTCGTCCGCAACAAGGGTTATTCGTTTCTAAAGTGATCGATGAATCCACGGATCGGCGGATACCTAATGACTCATGGTGCCTCTTCAAAATGAATCCTGCTGGTACTCTTCAAGGCAAGGTCGTTCTGGCTCAGCATAGGAAAATTGCTGGTAACGACACTGATGGAGATTATACGGTCGAGGTATACGAAAGCAAGAAAGAGCAGGAAACTGAAGATCTACGGGTTGTAGCAGAGTTGATTGCTGTGTTGGGGTAACTTACTGTTATGGGAAAGTTGTGTAATTTCATATTCAGGGAATAATGGATAACGAGCATTTAAAAGAACTTTTTCGAAAGATCAATGTATGGAAGAGAGGAGATCAGAGGGCTCCGCACAAACCTTTACTTACTCTCTACGCCCTCTCTCGATTGAGCACTGGCCAAAAGAACAGCAGGATACCGTACCAAGAAGTTGATGAAGCCTTACGGCCCCTTCTGGCTCAATTTGGACCAACCCGTAAATCATATCATCCCGAACAACCATTTTGGTGGTTACAAACTGATGGCATCTGGGAGCTTGATATTGATCCTGCGACTCTGCCTCGCAGAAAAAGTGGCAATAACCCTACCAAAAGCCAACTATTAAGACACAACGTTCATGGAGGATTTCCTCAGAATATTCTCCAGACACTCCAAGGAAATCGATCATTGATATCTGAGATTGCCTACGAAATTTTAGAGAAGCATTTTCCGGAATCAATGCATGATGAAATTTTATCAATAATAGGATTGGATTTATCTAAGACAATAGTCAATAGAACGGTCCGCGACCCTGCATTTCGTGAAACTGTATTGAGGGCTTATGAATATCGATGTGCAGTATGTGGCCTTGATATCCGTATTGGTAATCAAACACTAGGACTAGAAGCTGCGCATGTAAAATGGCATCAGGCAGGTGGCCCAAGCACAGTTGATAATGGCATCGCACTCTGCATCCTTCATCATAAAATATTTGATTACGGAGCCTTCACAATATCACAAAATGATCGTCAACTTATCGTATCAGAAAAAGCACACGGAACGAATGGTTTTAACGAAACACTAATGCAACACCACGGAAAGCCGGTTAGAACTCCTGTCAATCCGGCATACAGTATTAAGGATTCTTACATAAGATGGCATGAACGAGAAGTCTTTAAGAAACCCGCAAGATATTTCCCTGATGGTGATTGTCAGTGAAAATTAATTATCCAACTAGCTCAAAGTTCTTCAATAAGTAGGAAGAGAGTGTTGAAGCCAACAAAGAGACGTAGGCGGCAGTGGTATTACTATCAAGCTACCCCTGGGGGGTTATTCTGTGGAGATTACAGTTGTCATTGATAAATGAGAATATAGAAAAATTCGATACTGAATGGACGGGAAGTGATTTCAGACAATTACCTGCCAGGATAAAGGCATCGTTTTGGGCGTTAAGCCAAGGACATTAACTGAAGCAACATTGGATTTACTGAGTCGGAAGATATGCATGTTTGAAATAGCAATTTTGAACTTCACCATATCTTCTCTGCATTTTCTTACAAAGATCAAATCATGTCATGACATGGGAAGAGGCCCGAATGGAGCACATTGGTGATGTTGTTTGCGCAATCATTGAACAGGCTGGAAAGTTCCTTATTACTCAACGACCTGCTAGCCATCAGTTAGCAGGTAAATGGGAATTTCCTGGAGGGAAGATCATAAATGGTGAGTCCGCCATTGAAGCCCTAGAGAGGGAGATACAAGAAGAGCTCAACCTCAAAATAAAAATCCATACTCCACTGACTCCAATCGATCACTCATATTCAAACTTCTCCTTAACCCTAATTCCATATAGATGTACAATAACGAGAGGAACACCTCAGCTCACAGAGCATGAACAACTTGCTTGGGTAACCGATGATTCTGTTACAAATTATGAACTCTCAGAAGCTGACGTACCCATTCTTGAAGAATATCTTTTATTGAGGAAAATAAATTGAAATTTTGGTGGGTAAATCAAAATCAGACCTTCTCCCAGGAAACAGAGGGCGGGTACATGTGGTCACCGAAAACAAAGTCGGACGGGAGCAAGAATACGTTTTATGACAATATGGCAAAAGTTTCTCCAGGGGACATTGTTTTCTCATTCTACAAAACCCGAATACCTTGCATAGGGATCATCACATCACACGGATACAGTCAAAATAAACCTGAATTCGGAGCATCAGGTGCAGCGTGGGGAACTGATGGGTGGATGGTGAACGTTGACTATCAAATTGTTAAAAATGCCATCATACCCAAAAAACATTTGGATGCAATTATCCCTTTACTTCCCCCAAAATACTCCCCTCTTCAACAAAATGGAAACGGTAACCAAGGTGTATATTTAGCAGAGCTCTCTCAGCAATTTGGAGAAAAATTACTCGAACTAATCGGAGATGAAGTTTCTATAATCCTAAGGGATACTCACCGCCATAGTGGAACCATTTTATTAGACAATGAAGCAGAGGAAAACCGTATCGAAAAGTTGATCAGAAATGATGGCAATCTATCTGATACAGAAACGGAAGCCATCGTCAATGCAAGGAAAGGACAAGGTAAGTTTAGAGAAAATGTAATCAAAACACATAGGTTTTGCCCATTCACCGGCATCTCTAATCCCTTATTGCTAAAGGCAAGCCATATAAAACCATGGGCTAAATGTAAGTCCCACAAAGAACGACTAGACCCAATGAACGGATTACCATTATCTCCAACGGCCGATCATCTCTTTGACCAAGGTTACATATCATTTGGCCATGATGGAAAAGCTATTTTCTCGGGACGTATTACAGAGGACGAATTTGAATTGCTAGGTATCTTCCCAAAACAAAAAATATATTCGCTGATGACTAGCGCTACTACACATCTCCAATATTTTGAGTTCCACCGTAAATACATCTTTAAGCCGTAAGCATTTTTTACTTTAGTAAGAATGGAGTAACTATGGAAAATCACTTTATCATATCTGTTAAAATCGTACAGGGGATCTCTTTAAATCCTCGATGGAAAAGTAACATGCAGGTCATCCAAACAGACAAAGGATTATACATTGACAATATAGAAGGCAAACAGTTTGGTTTTTTCAAAGATTCAGCACCCGGATATAGCTGGAGCACTGTTGTTGGCCAACAAGTCAGCGACATCGAGATATTTTATGATCATGGTTATCAGTGGATAAACAAAGCATCGTGAAGTTTTGCCTTATAACTAAAAGCAATACACCCAACTATGAATCTCTTATTTCGGAAAAGTCACATGCATCTTATTGATCAGTCTATATTGAGTGGAAACATGTTGACTATGGAGTGCGCAATAAAATGTGTTGTTTTTGGCCTGACCCTGTAATTAAGAGGTAAGATTAGCAAGTTTCTTGTTATCTACCAGAAAAAAACACCTTTACTTACTCAAACGATTAGGATTCATTTTCACATGCTTTGTCTAAAAATGTACCCCGCGAAAAATGGAGATGCATTCTTAATCCGAGATGATGTGATCGGGCCTACAGCTATCCTTATTGATGGAGGATATGCTTCTACCTTTCATGACTACATATCCCTCGATTTAAAACATCTTGCAACATCTGATTATGCTCTCGATTTGGTAGTCGCAACACACATTGACGCTGACCACATTTCTGGACTGCTCTCATTTTTCAAGCTCAATGGTAACTCGCATAATCCAGAAATAATTCGTGTAAAAAATGTTTTGCATAATAGCCTACGAAGTTTAGCATTTCCGACAGTGGATACTTGTGAGACAGCTTCCGATGGCGATAAAGAACTAATTCTCGAAATACGTCGACGAGGTTACCCCCGGCCTTCTGAACCAACGGTAGAACCTGTCGAAATCAGTGCCCGGCAAGGCAGCTCTTTAGCTACTTTGTTGCTTGGGGGAGAATATCACTGGAACTCTGGAGATGGCATGCTAGGCATCCATTCAGCAGATACACCGCTTATTGAACTTGGACCAAATGTCCGACTACGTGTGATTGGCCCTCCAGTTGGTCGGCTTGAGCAACTAAATCGTCATTGGGTTGCAGCGTTGAGACGAATGGGATTTATAGGAACAATTGATGCGAGCGATAATTTTGATGATGCCTTTGAGTTTCTGAGTGCTTTTGAAGAACTCCAATCGGGCGTAAGAGTCGGACCAGTAACACTAAGCAACTCCGCAAACCGTAGTTTAGATGAAGCATATTCGGCTGATAATTCAGTGATAAATGGAAGCTCAATCTCGTTAATTGTTGAAGTAGGTTCCTCACGCATGCTTTTCCTTGGAGATTCTTGGGCAGAAGACATAGAGGCTTCACTCCAGACGTTGCCTAATGCTACTTTTCCTATGAACTTTGACGCAATTAAGATTTCACACCATGGTAGTCTTCATAATACGAGTCCGACACTCCTTAAGTTAATAGACTCCCCCGTTTTTTTAATTTCTTCAAATGGTGGACGGCACTGCCATCCCGATTCTGCACTTCTGAGGGCGATAGTAGATCGACCGTCAAATTTCCAGAGGCATATTTACTTTAACTATGCAACTACCGCATCCCAGCAGATGCGTCACTACACATCCCTATCTGGTGCGGCATTCAAAATTCACGAATGCATGACAGATTGGATGGAAATTCCTGTGAGATAAAAAATGATCGACAATCTTATAAGAGCTGCAACCTGTCACATCTTATGTGGAAATGAATCTGGAACCGGTTATCTTGTCGCTGATTCAAAAGTGTTAACTGCGCGCCATTGCGTCCTTGGAGCAATTAAATCTCAAGAACTGATTACACTCACCTTTTCTAGCCAGGAGGGTGATATTACTTTTTCAGCGACCATTTTTGCTCAGTCAGAAGAAATGGACACCTGCATATTGTCACTTCCACAATCATTGGGACACAAGCCAATTCTTTTGAATTCAGAAATGCCTCAAGAGGGAGGTGACTGGCGGTCATTTGGCTACCCATTAGATAAAACTTCTGTCGGCCATCGTATAGCAGGAACTATTTCTCATTTGCTCGATTCTCCGAAACTGAAAATTGATATTGACCTTTCAATCGAGCCAAGTACATCCCTGGAGAACTATGGAGGTTTTTCAGGGGCGGCCGTTGTATGCGAGGGTGCAAGCAGAGGAATGATCCGTCTAAGACTGGATGGAACACTTGGCGCAATAAGTATTTATCGGCTGTCTAAATTTCTTTTGGAAAATGGGATACAACTTCAGCAGATTAATAACGACACTGAGGGCTGTGAAGAATCTCGTGGCAACTTGGCTGGTCGAAGGAACTTCCAAAAGACGTTTGAGCAGATTATTGCCGGTAACCCTGGTGAATATGTTTTTCTAGAAGGTGCTCACGGTATCGGGAAAACGACTTTTTGTAATGAGTTTGAACCCGAGGATGGTTCTCTCTTCATTCTTGGAACATACAGTATTGTATCGCAGGGCAGAGGACCTGGAGCTATTTACCGGACTCAACCAGAGGTTTTTTTCAACTGGCTTTCGACTGCAGTATCTAATTTGATAACAGGCCGGGATTCGCGCAAAGAGGAGCGGAACTATGTCACCTTAGTCCGGGAAACTTCAGCATTGCTAGAGGCCTTTTCTCAGTACTGTAATTCCACAAACCGTCGCGGCATATTGTTCCTTGACGGATTGAACGAGGCGCAAGCTGCCGCTCCAGAAACACTGAGAAAACTCTTAGGCCTTCTTCCTCAGTCATTGCCGCAGTCAGTTACAATCATCCTGACCGCGCCAAATTATCACAATGTTGCAGCGTTGCTCACTGGGCGAGTTAAGAGTCAAAATATAATTTCTCTTCCACCGTTAAGTGAGCAAGCGAGCTCGAATTATTGCTGGCAAGAACTTACCAAAGCAATAGCTACTTCGGCGTTGATCGCAGGTATCTGCAAGAAGGCCCAAGGGCATCCTCTTTATCTTCGCTATTTGATTGAGTATGCAAATAATAATCTTGAGGATGTTTCATTAGATATTTTTCCTATCTTGACTGGAACGATTGAACAGTACTACGAATCTCTCTGGCCAATGTTGTTGGACGATGCGGATGCAGTTCAGTTGTTGGCAATAATGGCACGCCTTAGGTGGGGAATTGAGACTAATGACCTTCTGAAAATTCTCATGCCGACAGAACAGAAGATGTTCATCCCTACTATGAACCGTATTCGGCACCTTTTATTGACCCCTGATGCAACAACAATATACCATCCGTCGTTCACTGAATTTTTAACTTTAAAGACGGCTGACCTTGAGGCAGTTGTTCAGAAGCGGCTTTCTGAGTTTTGTATCAACGAAACACAATTGGAGTATTGCACTCTCAATGTCGTCTTTCATTTGCTTCGATCAGACGCTGTAGCACGCACCCAAGCAGTAAGTACATGTAACCAAACTTGGGTAGATGATTGCGTAGCGTTGGGCGTCGAACCAGATACGTTATTGTTTGATATAGAGAAGACGCTCTCTACTGCTATAGAATTAGGACCACCTGTCGAGGTATTTCGCCTTCTATTGCTCTCTCAACGTGTCAACTTTCGTTACAATACAATATTTGCACAATCGGCACGACTGGTAGCGGAAGCTTTAATAGCACTAGAAAAACCGCAGGAGGCCCTTAAGCATGTGATTCGATTTAACACTCTGATCGTTGCTCCCGATGAAGCCCTTCAAATTGCGTTCCGTTTGATTCAACATGAATATCGTGACGAGGCTTTGGATGTCTTAGAGTTGTTGCATCAGAGAATTCTTGAAGCCTATAAATTTGATCAAATCGAGTTGCAGGAATTTCTCGACATCAGCCGTTTTCATATTCGGACTTTCCTTTTTATACGCCTCGCTGAGGGTGGTGGTATGATGCGTCACATTAATTCGGTTATACGTAATTCAGTGCGAGTACTGAGGATTACTTTGACCGAAAAGCCACCTGAGGTATTGCGACAAAGCATCACACAAATAACATGTTTGACACCGTGCTACTTCCTTTGCTTCCAGGATGTTTATACCCCTCTAGCTGTACTAAAGGAGAAGTACCCCGAGGAAAAGATGTCTCCAGAGTTTCTACAACAGATAATCTGGACGTTGTTTGAGTGCGTAAACGCCATTACAGAGCACAATCTTCCTAACGATATTGAATCATTGTCTCAGGTGTTTTCGGATATTGATGTGCTAGTTAAAGCTGGTGCTAGTCTTGACAAAAGATTCAATCCAGTAATTTTAGATACCCTCATTCAATTGGGTGCACCTTCATCAGTAGTGCTTCTATTTGCTAATACAGGTGAGGAACACATTCCCCAGCCTTTAACAATTCGTGCTGATAATAATGTAGATGTTGATTTCTCAAGCATTTTCAAAGGTGCGGAAGAATGGCGCACGATGGCATTTCTCAACAGTGATTTCGATTGCCCTTTGGTTGGTTCATTCAATAAAGCGGATTGGCTCTTATCTCTCGATCTGCTGATTAGTGCTCTTTACTGGTGTGAGGGCAAGGCCCGACGAGCACTTGCCGATGGAAATGAATCTCTACGGTTGAAAACTTTAGAATACTTCAAAGCAAGGGTTCTAAAACCGCTAACCTTCGAACTTGCTCAACGAGTATCTTGGGATAAAAGTTATGCGATTCCAGAAAACCTATTCCCGCTTATATACGAGCAAATATCGGTCGTCTTGACGCAGTGCTTCTCGGAGCATTTACCAGATTTCCTACAAAATTTGTCAAAGAGGGTGGATGGCCAATTTGGTCTTTACACTGAAGGGTTTCGTGAGGCCATGTTTTTAGTTCTTCAGAAACTGACGATCCGAGAGCTTGAACCATCTTTATCCGACAAAGTTTTTGAATTGCTCCAGCAGTTGAAAGAGTATGTAATCTTGGGAGTAGAAAATAGGCATGAACTGGTACCGGAAATACTTAAGCTTATCCCTCTGTTCGTCAAAGTAGGAGCCAATGAGGTAGCGGAAGAACTTTATCGTCACATGCTTGGCGTTTCAATGGGACCGACTTGGTACAAAGAAGATCAACTTGGTTTGATGGTAAGTGCAATAAGTAAGATGCCACAGACCTATAATGTTCAAAAGATTTTGCCGCAGGTGGCAGGATATTTGGAACGTGCCTCCGGTGAGATGACATTTCAACGTTTTGTACGGTACGAGAAGCATACCCTTCTTGGAGAATTGTTTCGTCGAGGAAAATTTAAAAACGGTGGTCAATATTTCAAACGGGAGACCTGTGGGTCGACAGCTGATCTGATATCAGAATGCAAGCATGGCGCCATAGATAAAGTAAGTCCCACGGTAGGAATGCGACATCCTGGTACCGCGTTGGACGAGCAGCATGCAATTTTAAAGATGGTTCAAAATGCAGAAGGACTCGAATGGCGTCTTCTCTGGTCACTCCTTGAAATATTTCAATGCGGCGACGAAAGACACTTGGGGGATTATGCAAAAGAGTATGCGAGACTAATTAATGAACACGGCATTGACGATGCGACGATTTTTGAAATGGTCAACCGAGTAGGTTTTGTGGTCGGCGCAGAGATAGACCCAGAAGAGCGCCAGCGATTTTTAATATCGTTTAATAAAGAATTGGACATTTCGCACCATCAAGCATTCTCCAGTATTTTGTCTCCAGTTTCGGATGAGGATTCGAAACCAGAAGAGAAAACACCAGTTGCTAATATTTCAGCCGAAGCCTCCAAACAGAAAAGAGGAAATTCTTTGGATGAGGATTTTATGTACATGCCAGGTGTTTTTGGACAACAATCAGCCATGCGAGAAGCGGATGCTGAACTAGAAATTGCTTCAACACATTTAAAACGCCGGAATTTAGCAGCGGCGAAGCTCCAAGCCGTAAAAGTGTTAAGGATTTTGCAAGAAGGTGGTTGGTCGATCTGGGGGAACTTATCGGAAGGGGCAACACGTGCAATTTCTATTCTGCGAGAGGAAGAAGATAATGCAGCAACAGTTTTAGGGCTTTATGCACCACTGTTAGAAGGCGAACGACATGAATCACAATGGAGGCTTGCTGAACATCTGATAACAAAAGTAGCTGACCTGCTTAGTGAAGATGAAAGAAGTCAGTTACTGCAAAGTGTAATCGACCATGTTCACCTGATGGTGGGTGACGCCTCCAGTGAGATTGAAACTTTCAAATTCCTTGACGAAGAAGCGGAAAGTAACCCTTCTATGGAGCTTTTTAATCTCGTTCTGTGGCTCCTTGATCATCCTCATTGGTTGCGGAGAGATAAGGCTGCGGGAATGGTTGTGTGGCTAGTTGAAAGTGATTCAATATACTTTGAAGCGGCAGTCAAGGAAGCTTTTTCAATGGTAAAAGGATACAGTCCTGACATCCTTTGCGGAGTATTGGATGAGATGTCAACCGGGCAACCATCTCATATTTGGGACCGGATTTACGCTTTGCTTGATTTGGAAGAGGTACTCCAAAATTGTAGACACATTGGTCGCCTGGTTGTATTGCATCGTATTGCTGAAAGAGCAAAGAATGCGGGTTCAAGTACTGGGTCAGAAGTAGCTTCTCGTGTTTCTGGACTATTTCTCTCGGGAGCGATTTTGTTGAGCGAAACTGAATCCCCGACTTTCGATCCGCCTTACTGGGCAAGTTGCATCTCAAAGTATTGGAGAATACTCGACCAACTTGGACTACTGACTAGAGAGTTGATCAGCTGCACCGAAGAAAAACTAACCGAAATTTGTGCGCCTTTGGATGTACATGAAGCTTGGCAATTAGAAAATGCGGTTTCTGTTTCCTTCCGCCAGGGACCCAGTCGGAACCTGAACAGGTGGGAAGCAAAGGTGCGGTACGCTTTGAATACAGCTATTTTCCCTTATGTGTCGAAGCGGAATTTTCGTCAGATCGAGTCGGTTCTACGGGTTTTCAATCCATCATTACCTGAAAAAACATTGATACCAGGTTATTCTTCGTCGGCTGATGCCATTAACAAGGCGATTTCAACAGGGATAAACTATGCAGATGCAATAGGTGATTCAGACTTATATTTCTTGGACTATTACGAAATGACTGAGGGGAGTGAGGATGATCGCATGCAATTTTTAGAAATTTTGGCAGTAGTCGTCCCCATTGCTTACGTGAAACAGGCTGGTACCACACCTACCATTAACACAGCATTTAGATCAAGAGAGCTACCGGATTTAAACTCAGTGGACTCTAGCCACGAGACATGTTGGCGGCTGCTCCCTGAAACTGCTTTATTCGGTTCGCTGACTCCAGCCTTTCCTCTCCCAACTTTTGCAGAGTTGATAAAAGCTGAAGAAAGTGATTTTGTTCGTGTTAACTGGAGGAACGGCAGAACGAATAATGTGCTTTACAGTGGACGTCCGAAGCAAGAAGGGTGTTTGCTTGCTGTAAAGCGAAAGGCTGTTCGCCTACCTGAAGAAAAAAAAATGGCCTGGATTATTCTTAAAGATGGTGTCATCGTCACAATGATAGACTCACTCAATAACCAATTGATATAGGTGGTTAACCCATGATGGAAACTATGCAGACACCAACAACAAGGGCTGAATTCGAGCGTCGCTTTCATTTACTCAGTGAGAGTCTTCGTCAAGGTAAAATGATGTTTGCAAAAAAAGAAATGACATTGGGAATTTCACAGGTTCGTTTTTTGCCGAACAAGCGGATTGATTTTCTCAGCGTAAACGAATCGGCTCGTCTAAATGCCAATATGATGAATCAATTTGATAATGAAGGTTTTAAAGAGATGCTTGAAAAGCAAATTGATCAAAATGCCTCTGATAAAAACACAATAGAGAATAATAAAGATGAACCAGTGGAGTAAGGAAGACTTGAGTTGAAATGCCATCAATAGTCAATATTGTCCACTAAACAAAAGTAAAAATATGTATAAAAGTTATTAATAAGTTCATTTCGATATACTATATCAATTATATTTTTTTGGAGATTTCAATGCCTTTGTTTGAATCTACTGCTGTTTCTTATGCAAAATGTGCTGAGCGATTACTTGGAGATGATGCTAATTTTCTAAATAACAATCCTGATATGGTGCCCCAATTCATTAATGCATTATTCCAATCAATTGAGGTATCTTTAAAAGAAGTTGGCAACAAATCCGACTTAACTACCCATGCCGAGACTATCGGTGGACGAAAAGGGCTTGTTGGTAATGGACATGATATTGAGAAATTAGGTCATCTTGTGAAAGATAGACTTGGACTAACGTCCCCTTATCATCTTGTGAGATTATTGATGGTTGGCATACAAAATCCAATGAGTGAAATAATATTTAAAATGATTTTTGGAGATGAATTCGATGCCACACGTGAATCCTACAGGAAACGTAAACTAGTTTATCATGCAGAGTTAGAGGAGGGGGATATTCAAGTCGTTAATGGGATGAAACCGTGGGCTGACACAGTTAGAGCTGTTGCTGAAAACATAGATAATGCCGTAACTCTAATAACTCAATGGCGAGAGTCTGTATCAGAGCAAACATTTGCAGAGTGGCATTTGCATGAAGCTAGCTACATAATAAGATAAATACTTAAAACGTAAACTTGAAACAGTAGTGGATCTGCAATCTACAAAGTGAACATACCTCCCCTAAATAAAAACAATCTTATTATAAGCCAAAAGGTACTATATGGCTCGCAGATCTCAAAACCTTATCGAAGATGTGATGGACATAACCTCCAAACTACCGTGGTGGATAGGTATGTCTTTAGCAGTAGTGTCGTATGTTGTTCTCCACTGGTATGCCAATCAATCACCTCCTACAAGTGCAGAAGGTGTGAATGCAATTTATGCAGCAGCGTTACCGGGGCTGCTTCGTGGGTTTGCTGCATTTGGTCAAGTTGTATTACCGATAGTATTCCTCATTGGTGCTTTCGCCTCTGCGTTCAATGGTTATAAAAGAAAAAAACTCCATAAAGATACTGCCCAAAGTCACTCAGTTAATCCACTCGAAGAAATGAACTGGCAAAACTTTGAATTGCTGGTTGGGGAACACTTTCGCCAACAAGGCTTTGTCGTTGAAGAAACCGTTGGAGGAGCTGACGGAGGCATTGACCTTATTGCTGTTAAAAATGGTGAGAAGTACCTGGTTCAATGCAAGCAGTGGAAAGCATATAAAGTTGGTGTAAAAGTAGTCCGGGAACTGTTGGGTGTTATGGTTGGAGCGGCTGCAAGCGGTGGCTTTATCGTTACATCGGGACAATTTACACATGATGCTGTGGTCTTTGCGAATGACAATAACATCACCTTATTGGATGGTAAAGCCCTGCGACGGATGATTCATGGGCAGACAAAGCCGTCGGGCTCTGTTGAGAAATCTGAGCCAGTTTCTAAACCGTATCGTACCGACCGGGTGATGTGCCCAAAATGTGGTGCGAAACTTGTTTTACGCACAGCAAAAAAGGGAAACAATGTGGGAAAGCAGTTTTATGGCTGCTCAACATATCCGAAGTGTCGATATACAAAGGACATATAACTGAACCTACCCCAAAGTTCGGAGTCCAAGTTAACGCCTTATATTAATAACAAAAGGCAGGCAGGCGACTGTGGTCGTTAACAACTAATGACCAAACCGACCCAGAGGTATCTCACTATTATTGACTATTCCTTATTATTGAGAAAATAGATTGACGGTATTAGTGGCGGTATTTTTTTGACCACTGCATATTTATTCATTTAATTACAAACTTTTACGCGAAACGTTAGACGGACGCCGCCTCCACCATTTATTTTATTATTACAATATGTCGACAGCTTCTTTTCGTTTCAAAGTGTTGGTCACTGGTTGGTCACCCATCCCTTGGATGCTTCCCTGTGTGTACAGGTCTTTTAAATCGGATTTATCTATCATCCTGTAATACCGCTCGAAGGCTTTATTTGTGACGTGCATGGTGCCTTGCTTGATCTGTTCAGGTGTGGCAAATCAGTCATGGCTATGGTCGAACTATGCCGTGTACCACCATAAAGGTCGATTCCTTCTATTCCCAAATTGCTGCAAGCCTTCTTCCACCATTTATAAAAATATTTTGAGCCAAATTGATGGCCAGCTTTTACGCCAGACACTCCAGAACCGTGTCGAAAAAAGAACAGGTCAGGGAGTCCTCTGGGAAAAGTTTTCAAAAGTTCGACTTTTTCGAAGCAAGATCAGACTTTTTGTTACATCAGTTTGGTACTCAAATTATAAAAAACTGAATGAATCTCACGGCCCGAAAACCACGTATGCTGATTAAAGTTTTTCAAGTTTTATTTTAGTCCTTCCCATGAGAATGGATTTAAAAATTGTCGCTCCCATAATAGTTTTCTATCTATTTCACTTGATTGCGCCTCGTCGCAGATTTTGTCCCAATACTTACGAATAATTGTCTCGATATGCTCAAAAATACCCAAAGCATCATCTTGAGAAAGTAGGAAGTGATGTGCCACCTCAAGACAGAGTGTTAGCTGACTTAGATTATTATTGCCTGAAATTTTCATTGCCTGTGACGCTACATTTCCTGCTCGACCCTGGGGGCAAATATCATAAGCTGGTGTTAGTGTAAGCTCTCTTCCATCCCAAAAAGCCGCGTGATTACGTGCATGATCATCCGTATTTCCGCACATAATATTGAATACAAGGCGGGAAAACAGCTCCTTGAGCGTTTTTTTCGGCTCTGTGAAACGGTGTCGGATGATTTCAGCAAAGTCTTCATAACTTGCATAACGCGCGATCATATCATCCAGCCCGAATATTGTCAGGCCAGAAACCATATTTTTGCGTGACCAACCTATGCCACTGGGTTCACGATCAAAGCGCCTGACAAGCAATACATCTTTATTCGCCGCTTGTGTTAGTTTCACTGAAGCAACATCAAGTCCTGCAAGTGCAGCCAACCTCATGGCGATATATTCTGCTTTAACTACACTATACAGATCACTGCTTGATGAAAACTTAGCAACATATTTGATACCTTGATCTTCTATCAAGGCTTTTGGGCGAGCTCCGCCGATAGAGCTACCATGAAATAGCGCTTGATCCAGCTCTGCTGTAAGTGGGATTCCTTGTTCAACGCGTTCAGCAGATTCAAGCAATTCCACTAAACTTACATTATTTGCCGAGCGTGGAATATATTCAGATGGTGAGCGCTGAAAATCGAGTGCACCAATGCGATCAGAACCAGACTCCAGAAGATAAGTGAACTCATCTATAATGGCTGTGTCCGCATCTTTTCCTTTTGTCCCGAGCTTTTTATTTATAATGACACGACGCCCCCACGCATCCGGGGCTCCGTCTCGTATACAACCAGGCATGCTCAAGCCATCAAGCAAAGGCAAAACTCCCACCTTGAGTGGTAACTCCGGCTCATAAATTGAGATAGCGGGTATTTTATCGTTAATCCGCTCAAGATAGCTCTTGCCGTAATTAAATAAAATATTGCCATTGTCAATTTCTAGCTTTCCAGCAACTACGGGCTCAGTTTCATCCGGCAACCAAAACCACACAAAGGCTTCTTTGTTGCTTTCATTAAAAGTCATCATC
>JAQYVF010000161.1 GCA_030145625.1 Desulfocapsa sp.
CTCCCTCGTCCTTAATACAGAAACTTCCGATTTCCAGGCCAACACCGATTTCGCGGATGAATCCGCTCCTACATCGGTAACTGTAAGACTGCGGTAACTGCAAATGGTGCGAGGGCAAGTAGGAGCGGTTTTAACCGCGAACTGGCCTCCCTCGTACTCGATACAAAAACTTCCCATTCCAGGCCAACACCGATTTCGCGGATGAATCCGCTCCTACAATGCAGGCCTGTTTCTTCCTTATTCGCGGGTGAAGAGGTAATGATTTTCTTTGGATAGTTGATGGCGGAAGGTATAGCCGTCCTGGTTGAACTTTTGGAGTGCCTCTGCTGTCTCCACTCTGTTCCTGATAGCGAAATCGACCATTCGGCCGCGGGCGCGCTTGGCGTGGATGGCCACTGTTCGGTAGCTTTCGCCCTTGCGTTCTTTGAAGTCTATCTGGAGGATGGTTCCCTGAAAGGACTTTTTATGAATCACCTTACTGTATTCGACAGAAGCCAAATTGACGATTATGGCTTGTCTCTGTCCGGCCAGGGTCTGATTCAGTTCGGCTGTCACCTTTTCCTGCCAGAATGCATATAAATTCGCACCACGGCTATTTGCCAGCTTACAGCCCATTTCCAGGCGATAGGCCTGCATCAGATCCAGTGGCCGCAGTACTCCATAGAGACCGGAGAGAATACGCAGATGATCCTGTGCGTACTCCAGTTCCTCTTCTCCATACTGTTCTGTTTGGATACCACTATACACATCTCCCTGAAAGGCCATGAGGGCCGGTCGTGCATTGGCATGGGTAAAAGGCAGTTGGAACTCATTAATCCGCTGGTGCGTCTGTTCTGCCAGGCGCTCACTCATCTTCATCAGGGTAGCAAGTTCCGGTACGGAGTATTTTCGCAGCTCGCCTATGAGCAGCTCACTCTCATGAAGCAGAGGTGCTTGTGTGGCTTTAGCTGGAGGTGGGATTGAAAAATCCTGGGTTTTGGAAGGGGCAAGGATCATCAGCATGAATGAAGACTCCTTTGGGGCTGAAGCAAGGACAGTATCTATTTACTCTGCCTCGTCTATGGCTGCTGCCATCTGCAAGGCCTGGCGAGTGGCAGCCACATTGTGGACCCGGATAATATCCACACCTGAGCCTGCAGTCAAAGCCGAGACCACGGCTGTGGGCAGATCCCGGTCAGTGACCTCAAGACCGGTGATATCACCGATAAAGCGTTTACGGGAATGACCAAGGAGGAGCGGGCAACCAAGCCCTTTAAATTCTGCCAGGTGCTTGAGGATAGAGAGGTTGTGGGCCAGGGTCTTGCCAAAACCGATGCCGGGATCAAGGATCATCCGCTTACGCGAAACTCCCCCACTCTCCAGCCAGTCCAACCTTTCCTGAAAAAACTCGATGATCTCCGCCACCACGTCATCATAGTGCGGGTTCACCTGCATCTCACCAGGCGTCCCCTGCATATGCATAATAATCACCGGCACCGATGTTTCCTGCACCAGTGTGAGCATATCCGGATCTTTATGCAGTGCCGAGATATCGTTAATGATGTCGGCACCGGCCTTCAGGGCCTGGCGGGCCACTTCACCCTTTGTTGTGTCAATGGAAATGGGGATGGAATAACTACGGCGGATGGAACGAATGGCGGGGATAACCCTGTGCAGTTCTTCTTCCTGGGAAACAGGTTCTGCAAAGGGGCGTGTGGATTCGCCGCCGATATCGAGAATATCGGCACCGGAAGCAATAAGGGCCTCTGCCTGTATACAGGCAGAGGCCTCTGAATCAAACTGACCACCATCGGAAAAGGAGTCGGGCGTCACATTTAAAATGCCCATGATCCTGATTGCAGTCACACCATTACTCCTAGCTTTTTTCTCCTGCCTGAGCAGTTTCTTCCACCGGCTCTGTGGGTTCTGCAGGTTCTTCCACTGGAGCAGCATCAGCTTCAGCAGGCGCAGCAGTTGCTTGAGGAGCTTCAGCTTCAGCTTCGACAGGTGCCGCTACAGGAGCAGCTTTTGCTTCGGCAGGCGCCGCAGCAGGTTTCTCCGCAGCCTTCACCTCCGGTTCAGGGGGTACAATAGGCTCGTACTGTCCGGGACGAAGTTCTTGCAGGATACGTTCAATATCATCAAGGACAATGGTCTCTTTTTCCAGTAACTCTTCAGCCATGCGCTTGAGTATATCCATGTTGTCGGTGAGCAGCTGCCTTACGGTGTCATTGGCGGTGAGGATAATCTTCTGTACCTCCTCATCAATCTTGCGAGCCGTATCTTCACTAAAGTCACGGTGCTGAGAAATCTCTCTGCCAAGAAAGATCTGTTCTTCCTTCTTGCCAAAGGTCAGGGGCCCAAGCTCCTCACTCATACCCCAGGCACAGACCATCTTACGGGCCATATCCGAGGCACGCTCAATATCGTTACCGGCACCGGTGGTAATCTCATCAAAAACAAGTTTTTCCGCTATACGTCCACCAAAGAGGATACAGAGGGTGTTCTCCAGAAACTTCTTGGAGTGGGTATAACGCTCATCCTTGGGCAGCTGCATGGTAACACCCAGCGCCCGACCACGGGGAATAATGGTAACCTTATGGATTGGATCGGTATCCTTTAACAGTCTTGCCACCAAGGCATGTCCTGCCTCATGATAGGCGGTAACCTCTTTTTCAGCATCGGTGATGATCATAGAACGGCGCTCGGCACCCATCATGATCTTGTCTTTGGCCTTGTCAATTATGGTCTTGTCGATCTTCTTGGCCCCGGTCCGGGCCGCCATCAGAGCGGCCTCGTTCACCAGGTTTTCCAGGTCCGCCCCGGTAAAACCTGGGGTACCCCGGGCCACGATCGCCATGTCCACATCCTCTTCCATCTTGGTCTTCTTGGCATAGATCTCGAGAATCTTTTGCCGACCTTTGACATCAGGCACCGGCACGATCACCTGCCGATCGAAACGACCGGGACGAAGCAGGGCCGGATCCAGGACATCGGGCCGGTTGGTGGCGGCAACGATGATCACGCCTTCGTTGGCCTCAAAACCGTCCATCTCCACCAGGAGCTGATTCAGGGTCTGTTCGCGCTCGTCATGACCGCCGCCTAAGCCAGCCCCACGATGCCTGCCCACGGCATCTATCTCATCAATAAAGATAATACAGGGGGCATTTTTCTTGCCCTGATTAAAAAGATCACGAACCCGAGAGGCACCGACACCGACAAACATCTCCACAAAATCGGAACCGGAGATGGTGTAAAAAGGGACATCTGCCTCACCGGCAATGGCCTTAGCCAGAAGAGTCTTGCCTGTACCCGGAGCTCCTGCCAGCAGTACACCCTTGGGAATACGACCGCCAAGCTTGGTGAATCTCTGAGGATCCTTGAGGAAATCGACAATCTCCTCAAGCTCCTCTTTGGCCTCGTCTATACCTGCCACGTCTTCAAAGGTAACTTTCTTGTCATCCTGCTCCATGAGCTTGGCGCGGGTCTTGCCAAAAGAAAGGGCTCCCCCCTTACCTCCACCCATCTGCATCTGGCGCATGAAGAAAATCCACACTCCAATGAGGAGGAGCATGGGAAACCAGGAGACAAAGATGGTCATGAGCCACGAGTCCTTCTGCACTTCTTTGACCGAGATATCCACCCCGTTGTTGCGCAGAATAGAGATCAATTCATCATCATTGACCGGGTAGACGGTGCGAAAGGGTTTGCCATCCTGCAGCGTACCCGAAAGAGTATCGCCGCTGATCTGGACCTTGGGAATCCCTTGACTCTCCACTGCAGCCATGAACTGACTGTAGGTCAGAGAGGTCATCTGACCCTGGGGCTTATTAAAGAGATTAAAGAGCAGGATCATGGTGAGACCAATCACCAGCCACATAGAAAGATTTTTATAAAAAGTGTTCAAAGAGTCCTCCGCAACTCCTGGAGTGAGCGTATTCGACTGCCGCTATACGGTGTCTACTATATGCATTTTTGATAAAGAAGTCATGCCTCGTCTTGCTGAAAAACAGAACAACAGTTGTCTACAGTAAGGGCAGAAAGGACTGCTGTCGAGGGTGAAAACGTTTTTTTCTGCAAACAAAGTATCATTTATCAGTTTTTGTTAAACTTCTGCCAAGTCAAAATCGTGATGGCTGAGCAAATAACGCAAGACTTCGAAAGGCCTCATTTATGAGCACACAAATCAAAAGAAATGCGAGGTACACGACTATGCCACTGTGACTGAAAAGTCGCAACAACGAAGCACAAGACATTTTCAATTCCGACACTGTCAGTCATTCACCTTACTGGTAAAGTACTGTACAGGGTGGACGCCAACCTCTTTTTCCCGCATGGCCTTCATGCCCATAACCACGGCAACGGCACCGGTGGCCGTAGTTGTATAAGGGACATGGAGCTCCAGGGCTGCCCTACGAATGGAGTAGGAATCCTCGGTGGTGCGTCGTCCCATGGACGTATTCACCACCCAGGCCACCTTGTTATCCTGGAGCTTGTCCAGGATGTGGGGCCGCCCCTGAGAAATTTTATTTACCTGCTCACAGGGAACATTGTTGGACTCGAGAAAATCCGCTGTCCCCCTGGTGGCAATAATCTTGAAATCCATCTCCACCAGGGTACGGGCCGGGGCCAATATGGACGCCTTATCGCTGTCTCGAACACTGATAAAGACTGCTCCGGCAGCAGGCAGGGTTGACCCGGTGGCCAGCTGTCCCTTGGCAATGGCAAGACCAAGGTCATCATCGATTCCCATAACCTCACCCGTGGACTTCATCTCCGGTCCGAGCAGGGTGTCCACGTTGTCGAAACGGTCAAAGGGAAAAACCGCCTCTTTCACCGCCCAGTGACTGATCTCCACCTCCTGGGTAAAACCGAGTTCTTCCAGACTCTTACCCATCATCACCTTGGTGGCCAGCTTGGCAAGCGGTACGCCGGTGGCCTTGGAGACAAAAGGAACAGTCCGGGAAGCCCTGGGATTGACCTCAAGGATATAGAGGTCATTACCTTTCACGGCATACTGAACATTCATGAGCCCGATAACGCCAAGCTCCTCAGCCATGGCCCTGCTGGCACGCTTTATCTCTTCCACCAGAGCAGGCGAGAGGGTGTGCGGCGGCAGGACACAGGAAGAGTCACCGGAATGGATGCCCGCCTCCTCGATATGTTCCATGATGCCGCCGATAACAGTATGTTTCCCGTCACAGAGGGCATCCACATCAACTTCAATGGCGTCTTTTAAGAACTTATCAACGAGTACCGGATGTTTTCCCCCGGCTATACCGGGTATAGCCATGAAGTCGCGAATCTCTTTTTCGTTGTAGGCAATACGCATATCACGACCGCCCAGGACGTAAGAGGGACGAACCACTACCGGGTAGCCGATCTTCTCGGAGGCAGCAAGGGCCTCTTCCAGGGTATAAACGGTATCATTATCCGGCTGGCGCAGTCCCAACTTCTGCAGGAACTGCTGGAAACGTTTACGGTCCTCTGCACGGTCGATGGAGTCAGGCGGGGTGCCGATGATGGGCACGCCTGCCTCTTCCAGGGCCACGGCCAGGTTGAGCGGCGTCTGCCCGCCAAACTGGACTATCACCCCGTATGGTTTTTCCTGGTCGATGATATTCAGGACATCTTCCAGAGTCAGAGGCTCGAAATAGAGCTTGTCCGAGGTATCATAGTCGGTGGATACGGTCTCGGGATTGGAGTTGACCATGATGGATTCTATCCCAATTTCTTTTAAGGCAAAAGCAGCATGGACACAACAGTAGTCAAACTCGATTCCCTGACCGATGCGGTTAGGTCCACCGCCCAGAATAATAACCTTTTTGTTGTCCGTGACAACTGCCTCGTTCTCCTGCTCATAGGTGGAGTAATAATAGGGGGTGTACGACTCGAACTCAGCAGCACAGGTATCTACCAGTTTGTAGACCGGCGTCACAGCAAGCTTGCCGCGCAGGCCACGAACATCCTCACTTGAGGTACCGGTGAGAAAGGCCAGCTGATAATCAGAA
>JAQYVF010000002.1 GCA_030145625.1 Desulfocapsa sp.
ACCAATAAAAAGTGTTTCACTCCCTCCTTTATCCAACATATGAAGCATTCCGGCTGTCCCATTTCGCCACACAAATTTCTGCACAAAGCCTCCTCTTGACTGTCAACGATGACCGACAACACTTTCTCTTTTTTTTCAGTACCTCAATAGCAAAAAAGGTGTTTTTCCAGATAATTCATGCTAGGGTATGGAATCATAGAGTATAGTGAAAAAAGGGATATGTTTAATATCCAACCAACACACACATCTATTCCGTGGCACACAACAACCCTTCCCCAACAAAAATTCTGGGCGTTCTCATCGGTGGCTCCGGTCTCATCGGAGGTACCCTCGCCCACTATTTCAAAACTAAAACTCCCGACACCGTTGAACTGCGCGCTCCAAGCAGCAAGAAACTTTCCATCAGGGATGCCGGAGATATCCGGGACTACCTCAAACGGGTAAAGCCCGACTTTGTTATCAACACGGCTATTGCCAATATCGGCTCCGACTCCCACCTGGCCCTGGAAGTCAACTATCTCGGAGTTCTCAATCTGGCTCGGGCCGCAGCTGCCCTCAAAATACCCTATATTCATATCAGCTCCGCCTCCACCCTGCCAAACGGTGAAAACCTTCGCGAAGCAGACCACCTTCCTATCACGCCCAAGCTGAGCAACTATGCCAAATCCAAGCTCATGGCCGAGGAGACGCTGAAACATATGTACCAAACCGCAGGACTGGACTACACCTGCATTCGCCTGGCTGTCGTTTACGGCGAACATGATCATAAAGTTCAGGGCTTCCATCGCCTCTTCTTTTCCATTGCCGATGAATCCATGCCTGTCCTGTTCACCAAGAAGAAAGTCCTGCACTCCTATTCCAATGCCAACAAATTTCCCTACTTTGTCCATCATGTCCTCATGAACAGAGAGGAGTTCAGTGGTCAAACCTATCATTTTGTAGACAAGGATCCGGTGGAACTGGCCAATCTCATCCTCACCATCCGCTCCTATCTGGAGCTTAAAACACCTCGAGAGATTTACGTCCCCTACTCCGTGGCCACCTTTGGCAAAAGGACCCTGGAAATCCTGCTCAAAATCCTCTCCCGAGTCGGCCTCAAGGCTGGGTTACCGGCAGAACTCATGTTCCTGGAAAGTTTTTACAAAACCCAGACCCTCTCTACGGAAAAATTGCGCATTTCCAGCTTCGTCGACCCCATGCCGGAAGAGACCATCTACACCAAGCTCCCGGAACTGGTAATCTATTATCTCACTCGCTGGACCCACCAGAATCTGATCTCCACCTACAACGAGGTCATTCCTCACCCCAATTGTATGGCCAATGATTTCGAACAGTCCCCACAGGAGCTCCTTGACATGATCCATTCAGACTCCACCTCACCCTTTCGGGACTTGAGTGATCTCTAGCTCCGACCCAGGAGCTCTGTGCGCACGAACAAACCGGTAACACCACATTACAAATCTTCAATCTTCAACCGCACCCCGCAGAGCACAAGCCCCAAATACAGCCAGAAACATTGCTGCAGTCAGCAGTGAAAAGACATCTCCTTTCTTTTTTCCTCTTTTATGGGCCTGAACTCTTTGCAAAACTCTGCAAACATGGCATAATGTTTGATTCTTATAATTTAAGCCTGCGACAGGAGTTAAATGTCGGCTAATGAGCCGGTTACAGATCAGCGGCAACAACTATTGCCCATGAGCCCGAATCATTCCCTTTCAGCGAAATAGGATCTCATATGAATCATTCTAAAAAACCAAGCAACTTTTCTCGGGTTCCGGCAGGATACCAGCTGAGCTGCCTCCTGCTGGCCCTTGCTGTCTCGCTCAACCTCTTCTTTCCCAGCCTTGGTCGCGCTGTTGAGCAGAACACCACCTTTCTCCCGCTCAAAGTCAACAGCCCAATAAAACACGCTGAAATTACTGCCCAGGCTGATCAGGCCCTGGCAAGTGTCCTCCTCCCCGTCAACTTCGCCGTAATGGACAGGACAGAGGCAGAAAAACTCCTGAACTATACAGGCCCCTGGCCGCCGGCTCCCGACCAGCTGCAAAAAGTAACTGCCGCCACCGGGCTCGACTATGTCGCTGTTGGCAGCCTTACAGTAATCGGCAATCAAATCAGTGTGGACTACAAGGTCTTTGACCTGCTGACTCCGAAGGCACCTCAGTACTACTACCGCGATGGAGAATCTCTTGAGAACCTTTCAGGGACACTCTCAGAAGTGGTCAAGGAAGTTATTGCCTACACTGGCCGTGACTTTATTATTGCCTCCATCGGACCCAAAGGAAATAAGCGGATAGATTCCGGAGCCATTTCCCGAAAAATCAAAAGCAAGGCTGGAGATTTCTACAATCCGGCGACCTTACGGGAAGATCTGAAGACCATTTACAAAATGGGCTACTTTGAAAATGTTCGTATTGAAGTGGAAGAAAGCGAAAAGGGAAAAGTTGTTACCTTTGAAATGGTGGAAAAACCAATCATCAAACGCATTGAATTTTCCGGAACCGATGCGCTTTCTGAGGAGGATGTAAAAGAGGCCGTCAACATCACCGCCAACAGCATCATAAACACAACCAAAGTAAATGAGGGAAGCGCTGCCATTAAAACCCTCTATAAATCAAAGGGATATTACAATACAACGGTCACGGCCCAGATCAGTTATCCCGATGAAGAACATGCCAGCATTCGCTATATTATTGAAGAGGGTGAAAAGATCTTCATCAAAGAAATCAAGTTTGCCGGCAACAAAAGCTTTGAAACTGATGAACTGATCGACGTCATTGAATCCAGTGAAAAAGGATGGCTCTCCTGGCTCACCGAATCGGGATTGATGAAGCAGGAGTTGCTGATGCAGGATGTTTCCCGGCTCGGCTCTTTTTACAACAACCAAGGCTTTCTCGAGGTAAAAGTAGGTGACCCCAAAGTAGACCAGGATGGCGAGTGGCTCTACATCACCTTTACCATCGAAGAAGGTCCCCGCTACCGTGTGGGTACCGTCTCTTTTGCCGGTGACCTGCTCGAAGACAAACAGAAATTACGCAGGTTTCTCACCATTCAAAATCAAGAATTCATCAATCGTCAGATCCTGCGCAACGACATCCTGAAACTCACCGATTATTATTCTGAAAATGGCTATGCCTTTGCCAACATACGTCCCAGGATGAATAAATCTGCCACTGGTGCCAGAGTGGATCTCATCATCGATATCGATAAAGGCGACCTGGTATATATTCAGCGTATCACCATCAAGGGCAACAGTCGAACCCGTGACAATGTTATCAGACGCGAGTTGAAAATCGCAGAAGGCGGTATTTTTGACTCCAAGGCGTTACGCACCAGTACCCAGCGTCTGCAGCGTCTGGAATTCTTTGAAGAAGTAAATATCGTTCCTGCACCTGCGATGGACCCTTCAAAAATGGACGTGTCAGTCAACGTCAAGGAAAAGAGTACTGGCCAGTTCAGTATTGGCGCGGGATACAGCTCAGTCGACTCATTCATGCTCATGGGTGAAATTTCAGAAAACAACTTCCTTGGCCGCGGTGACAGACTCTCGTTTGTGGCCAACCTCAGCGGAACCAGTAACCGTTTCAACTTAGGATACACCAATCCACATCTTCGTGACTCCAAGCTTTCCGTTGGTGCCGATCTCTTTAACTGGTTCCGGGAATATGACGATTATGACAAGGACTCCAAGGGTGGCGCTCTTCGTTTAGGCTATCCGCTCTGGGAAAAATGGCGCGGTTACGGCAGCTACAGCTACACAGACACGACGCTTTCCAACGTCTCCCCGTTTGCCTCCCAAATCATCCTCGACTCCATGGACATCAATCTCACCAGTGCACTCAAGTTCGGGGTGATCCGTGATAGCCGTGACCGAGTAACAGGTGCCACCGAGGGTTCACAAAACTCCATCACCGTAAAGTATGCAGGCGGTCCCTTGGGTGGCGATGCCGAATTTACCAAACTTGAAGCCTTTACCAGCTGGTATTTCCCCCTGCCCTGGACCACCGTCTTTCACTTCAAACTTGCCGCTGGCCAAGTCTGGGAAAACGAAACAGGTAAACTTCCTGTCTACGAGCGCTTTTATCTTGGTGGCATCAATACCATCCGTGGTTATGAATACGCAAAAGCCAGTCCCATCGACCCTGAGACCGGAGATCGGATCGGTGGTGACAAGATGTGGTATACCAATATCGAATATATCTTCCCGGTCCTCACGGAAGCCGGAATCCGAGGTGTTGTCTTTGTAGATGCCGGAAAGGTCTTTGCCGATGATGAGGACTGGTCCATCGACAGCTACAACAAGGCTGCAGGCCTTGAAATGAGATGGATGTCTCCCATGGGCCCCTTGCGTCTTGTTTGGGGTTACAACCTCGATCCGACTCCGGATGAAGATGAGTCTGTTTGGGATTTCTCCATCGGCGGCTCCTTCTGACACACCCCACTCAATAAACTTTTTCCCTTGCCGGCTGCATTGACATCATGCAGTCGGCACTTTTTTTGACCCATGCCAAACCCATTTCTCACAACTCTGCTTTCTCCGGGAACAACCCACTCCCCCGCTTCACTGCGTGGTAGTTCCCCATCCCTGCTGGCCGCTCTCCAAGCCAAATCCCAGCCTTGCTGCTGCATTGTCCCTGATGAAGACATGATTGCCCTGGTGGAAGAAGACCTCAAACTCTTTACCGATCTACCGGTTTTCACCTATCCCGGATATGAGATCCCTCCCTACACCCCACTCTCACCTGATCCGCTCACCACTGCCGCCAGGCTTTCCACCCTCTATGGTATTGGGGAAACAGAAAGCAGTTTCATCCTTGTTGTCTCGGCAGAGGCCCTGATGCGTCGTACCCTTCCCGCAAAGGTCCTCTCCAACAATGCCGAGCTGCTCATAACAGGTGAAGAGTGTGATCGAGACGAATTGCTTCGGCACCTGACCGGTTGCGGCTATGAACAAGTGGCCCTGGTTCAGAGCGCAGGAGAATATTCTATCCGTGGCGGTATACTTGATATCTTTCCGCCCTCGTTTCTGGTACAGGGAAGTCTTCACACCAGCCCACTGCGCCTTGATTTCTTTGGCGACACAGTGGAATCCCTGCGCGGATTCAACCCCATGACCCAGCGCTCCACCTCTGAACTTGAGGAGGCCATCCTGCTTCCTGCAAGTGATATCTGCTATCCACCCATTGACTCTTCACAACTGTTGAAAATCTCTGCTGCCTTTCGTCAACATGCGCAAGAACTTTCCTGGGACAGTGAAGAGAGCAAAAAACTCCGCGATCAGACCAGCCAGGGCCAGCGATTCGCCGGTATGGAATTCTTTCTCCCACTCTTCTACCCTGGAAAAATGGAGGTAGGAACAGTCCTCAAATTTCTCCCTTCAGATACATGCCTGATCCATTATTCTTCGGAAATGGAGCAGCAGGCAGTGGAACTGGTCCAGGAACGGATCAACAACAATTATGAGGAGGCCGTCACTCTCCACACACCCGCCCTTCCTCCTGAACAGCTCTTTCTTCTGCCTGAGGAGATGGAAAAGGGGATGGCCTCCTTTGCACGTATTCACTGCTCCAGAGTCACAGATTCACAGCAGCTCCACCCCCTTTCCGCCACCAATCATCAGATTCTCAAACAAGAAATAACCCTGCAACGCAAAGAACGGGGGCTAATCCCTCCCCTTTCCGACCAGATTCGCGCCTGGCAAGAACAGGGGGACCAGATCCTGCTCTGCTGCCGATCCCAGCGTCAGACGCAAACCCTGGCTGAATTGATAGAAAAACATCAGCATCGCGTTGAACTCCTGACAGCCCCTCTAGACCTGGCAGCCCTGCCGAAAACAGGGCATAGCGACACCCTCTTCCTCTGCGCCCAGCCATTGAGTGCAGGGTTCAGTCTGAACAGCCTGGGAATCCACATTCTTTCCGAAAGTGAACTTTTTGGAGAGATGCGACTGGGGAACAAAAAAGGGAGAAAAGAAAAACGGGGAGAGCCTGTTCGTTTCGCTGAGCTGCACCATGAGGACGTAGTGGTGCATCGTGACCACGGCCTTGGCCGATACCTCGGAATCTCCACTCTCGAGCTACTGGGTGTGGTCAATGATTATATGCTCATCGAGTATCGGGATGGAGACAAGCTCTATCTACCCGTGGATCGCCTCAACCTGATCACTCGTTACGAAGGTCTTTCTGACCGAAAACCACGGATCGATAAGCTCGGCAGCCAGGCCTGGCGCTCAACCACGGCAAAAGTCAAAGAAGAGGTATGGAAAGTTGCCCAGGAACTCCTTGAAATTTATGCCCGTCGGGAACTGCGTGAGGGCAGACGTTTTTCTTCACCAGGAGAGCTTTTCCACGAACTTGAAGAGTCCTTTCCCTATGATGAAACCTCTGGACAGGACAAAGCCATCACTGAGGTCATTGATGACTTGACCTCAGACCAGCCCATGGATCGGCTGATCTGCGGTGATGTGGGATATGGCAAAACCGAGGTTGCAGTACGAGGTGCCTTTAAAGTGGTGGAAGACGGCTTACAGGTTGCTATCCTGGTGCCAACCACAGTCCTTGCCGAACAGCATGCCAAGACCTTCAGAGAGCGGATGCAGGGATTTCCTGTGACAGTAGAATGCATCAACCGCTTCCGTACTCCGGCTGAACAGAAACGTATCCTCAAAGAACTTGCTGCCGGAAAGATCGATATCATCATCGGCACCCACCGTTTGCTCTCAAAAGATGTGACGTACCGCGAACTCGGCCTACTCATCATTGACGAAGAGCACCGCTTCGGGGTAGCACACAAGGAAAAGCTCAAACGGATCAAGGCCGAGGTCGATATCCTGACGCTTACCGCCACTCCCATCCCCCGTACCCTGCAGATGTCTCTGCTTTCCATCAGAGACCTCTCGGTCATCTCCAGCCCACCTGAACATCGCCGCCCGGTAAAAACCTTTGTTGCCCGCTACGACGACCTAGTCATCAAAGAGGCCGTCCTCAAAGAGATGCGGCGAAACGGGCAGGTCTTTTTTGTCCACAATCGGGTCAAATCCATTTACCGTATGGCAGCCACCGTGCAGCAGCTGGTACCGGAGGCCAGGATAGCCGTGGCTCATGGCCAGATGGGGGGCAAAGAACTGGAAGAGATCATGTTCAAATTCGTGAACCGTGAGATAGATGTCCTGCTCTGTACCACCATCATTGAATCCGGCTTGGACATCCCCACAGCAAACACCATTATTATCAACCGTGCCGACATGCTCGGACTTGCAGAAATTTATCAACTCAGGGGACGGGTGGGCCGTTCTTCCAAACAATCTTTTGCCTATCTCCTGGTTCCCTCCCTCGACAGCCTGAGCAAAGATTCCAAAGATCGCCTGCGGGCGTTGATGGAATGCAATGAACTGGGTGGCGGTTTTAAACTGGCCATGAGCGATCTGCAGATCCGGGGCGGCGGTAACCTCCTAGGTGTCTCTCAATCCGGTCATATTGCCGCCATCGGCTACGACCTCTATCTGGACCTGCTGCAGAAGACCGTGGCTGACATGAAAGCAAGAGCCGGCTCGAACGGTGAACTGCAGGACAATCTGGACCTGCCCGAACCGGAAATCAATCTCCAGATCTCTGCATATATCCCCCAGGATTTTATCCCGGACATCAGTCAGCGCTATGTGGCCTATCGTCGCATTGCCGCCCTCTCCACAAGCGATGAACAGGCCTATGACGACCTGCTGGAAGAGCTCACTGACCGCTACGGCCACCTTCCACAGGAAACCACCAACCTTTTCAAGGTGGTTTCCCTCAAAAAAGATCTTTCGCAGCTGGGAGTCGAAAAACTGGAGAAGGGAAAAGACACCCTCGTCTTTTCATTCACTGACCGCACTCCCCTGGACCCTGCACGCCTCCTCACCTACCTGCAGCCAGGGAGCAAGAAAAGAAAGAAAACCCCTCCACGCCTGACCCCGGACGGACGGCTGATTATCACTGCCTCCCTTGACTCCACCGAGCAGCTGTTTACAATATTGCAGCAGACCTTCACCGAACTCCACAGTCTCACATCATAACAAGGTACAACACTTCATGTCTCCTTCCCAAATCAAACCCGACTTTTCCTGGTTGTCAGTGGATACTGTCCTCCTGGATATGGATGGAACCCTGCTTGACAAATACTTTGACGATCACTTCTGGGAAGAGTATCTCCCCAAGATCTTTGCCGAAGAAAATGGCCTCTCGGCTCAAGACGCCCGCAAGGAACTGCTCCTGCGCTACCAGAGCGTGGAAAACACCCTGCAGTGGACAGACCTGGATTACTGGTCAGAGCAACTGGGTCTCGACATCCCGGAGCTGAAATGCAAAATAGACCACCTGATCCAGGTCCATCCCTATGTTGTCGATTTCCTGGATTATGTAAAGAGCATCAACAAGAGTGTACACCTGGTTACCAATGCCCATTCCAAGACCCTGGACATTAAACTGCGCAAGACGACACTGGGCCCCTATTTTGATCGCATTGTCTGTTCCGAAGAAATTGGATATGCCAAGGAACAACCGGAATTCTGGAACAAACTCCACGATCAGCTCCAGTTTGACCGGGAACGCACCCTTCTTGCCGACGATACAGCAAAAGTCCTGCATGCAGCGAAGCAATATGGGATAGAATTTCTCATTTTTGTAGCCCGCCCCAGTTCACGGCTCCCTGTGCAATACTCTACTGATTTTCCCTCTGTCACCTTTTTCAATGAGTTGATTCCTCAATAAAATTTCTCACAAACAAATACATTTTCATTTTGTGAACTGGTCAGCAGTATGTTACATTTCTCAGCAACTGTTTCTCAGCGCAATCAGCCTCCACCGAGAAACCAGCGTTCACTCCCACAGATAGAGCGCTTTGCATCTCTTACAATCCCCACGCAAAGGAGTTTTCATGACACTCTCTTCCTATGAAGCAAAAGATCTCTTCCAATGGCTCACGGACAAAGAAGACATCCTGGTTCTCGATGTCAGAAACCCACAAGATTTCAATCGATTTCAGGTGGAATCCCCTTATCCCTTTGACATGATCAATGTCTCCTACTACGACTTCATGGAGGTTGAAGAAGAAAGTGTCGCCAAGGTCGCCAAAGACCGTCCTATCCGTATAGTCTGTGCTAAAGAAGGCTCAGCAAAATATGTGGGGGAGATTCTTGTCAAGCACGGCTTCGATGACGTTCGCTACCTCACCGGAGGAATAAAGACCTGGGGAAATCTCCTGGTGCCCAAACTGTTGCACAGACAAGAAGACTACACCCTGTACCAGTTTATCCGTCCGGGTAAGGCCTCCTGTAGTTACGGACTCTGTTCCGGCGGAGAGATGATGTTGTTTGATCCCAGCCGCAACATAGAATTTTATTTTGAATTTGCCAAAAGTCAGGCATGCAAGATCGTAAAGACCTTTGAGACCCATCTGCAGGCGGATTATATCGCCGGATCACGTATGATTGCCGAAGAGACAGGGGCTGAGTTCTGCGCCAACTACAGTGATTTTAAGGCCGCCAAGACCAATCACAAAACAGTCACAGATGGCGAAACTCACAGCTTCAGCAAAGGTGGTCCGGATGTCACGGTGATGTTCACTCCCGGCCACACTCCCGGTTCCACCTCTTATCTCATCGACAATACGTTCATGATCTCAGGAGACACTGTCTTTATTCAGTCCATTGGTCGTCCGGATCTTGGAGGCAAGGCCGTGGAATGGGCCATCATCCTCTTTGAGACCATGCAGAAGATACTCGAGCTTGATGATAACCTCATGGTTCTGCCAGGACACTATATGGACTGGAACGAGGCTACAGACGACCTCCTCTTCTGCCTCCCCTTCGGCCAGATCAAGGCGCGCAACAAAGAAATTTATGCCATCAGCAAAGTGGACGACTTCATCCAATTCATTCAAGATAACATGCGTCCGCAACCTCCCGAATACGGGCCCATCCGTCTGGCCAACGCAAACCTCGAACAGTTTGATCGAGAGAGACAGGAAGAACTTGACCTCGGGAAGAATGAATGTGCCGCCACTGCCTATGCCAAAGCCCAGGCAGCAGCCTGATCCATTGCCCTACTCACAGGCTAGGGGGGATAGCCCGTTTGATATTGCGAGCATTATTTCTTGACAACTCCGAAGAGTTGGGGAGAAAGGGCATTCTCAGACAGGCTCCTAGGGGGATAGCCCTGTCATTGCTATCCCCTTTTCTCCTCTCCACGTCTGACACTACCTCCTTACCTCATCTCACTGCTTCTCTGAAAGGAATAATGACGTTACACTTTCCCCAGGCAGATGAGAACCTATTGACTTCCAACCCACTGTTTGCGATACTATTATAACTTTCTTTGAGTTTGGATCAGTACCTGGCATCTAAACAAAAGATAAAAAGTGACACAACGTATCAACCTGATCAGAAGAGCGACTCTTTATCTTCATTTTATCTAAAGAGTGTGGATAGAAACTATGATGAAACATTTTTTTGTTTGTTCGTCTTGTCCCCCTGTTGAAAGGATATAAAAATACTGGCCGAACCCACTTTCGACTAGTTGGAAGATAACGTCCTTTTTACATCAACCAAGGAGGACTCTCAGTGAAGAAAAGTATATTATCATTTCTTTCCCTGGTCACAATTGTCTGCGGACAGGCAGGTCTGCTGGAGGCTCAGGACGAAACCGATTTTTCAGCAGGTGCCGAGGAGGAACTGCTCTTTCAGGACATTCCCTCTGTCTATACCGCATCCAAATATGAGCAGAAGGTCAGCGAAGCCCCTGCCAAAGTCAGTATAGTCACCCACGAAGAGATCCAGCGTTACGGTTACCGTACCATTGCAGATATCCTCCGCAGCCTGCCCGGTTTTTACATCTCATACGACTATAATTACAGCTATATCGGGGTACGTGGCTTCGGAATTCCCGGCGATTATAACACCCGTATCCTTATGCTGCTGGATGGTCACCGCATCAACGACAATATCTTTGACAGTGCCTATTCCGATACCTCCTTTGTCCTTGACCTTGACCTCATTGATCGAGTCGAAGTAGTGCGTGGGCCAAGCTCTTCACTCTATGGCAACAACGCCTTTTTTGGTGTCATTAATGTGATAACCAAGAAGGGTCGTGATCTTGATGGGGTCGAAGTCTCGATCGCCGCCGGCAGTCATAATAGTTACCAGGGGCGTCTGAGCTATGGCAAACGCTATCAAAACGGCATAGAACTGCTGCTATCAGGCAGCTATTATGACAGCCAGGGCAGAACAGACCTCTATTACCAGGAGTTTGATAGCCCCAGCACCAACAACGGTGTGGCTGAAGAGGCTGATGATGACCAGTTTGAAAGCCTCTTTTCCCGTATATCCTATGGTGATTTTAGCCTTGAAGCCCTTTACGCTGAAAGAGAGAAAGGTATCCCCACAGCCCCCTGGGGCGTTGAATTCAATGATTCCGGCACCCGTACCTGGGACGGGCGGTGGTTTGTTGATCTGCAATATCAGCATTTATACAAAAACAATACGGAAATTGTTGCCCGCCTCTTTTATGATCGCTACTGGTATGACGGCGACTACATCTACGATTATGGCCCGCCGACTGAACTCGTCAATATTCAAGACCGTGACATCGGCGAGTGGTGGGGCAGCGAACTCCAAGTCTCTCGTCATTTCTTCGATACCCACCGACTCACCATAGGAGGAGAATACAGAGATTCTCTCAAGCAGGAACAAAAAGCGTATGACCTGTACGATCTCTGGCTCGACTCTAATCCAGATATCGATACCTGGGCCCTCTTCATCCAGGATGAATGGACCCTGCTGGATAATCTCCTGCTCAACGTTGGCCTACGCCATGATGAATATGACAGTTCCGATAGCTCAACCAACCCACGGGTAGCATTGATCTACTCACCCCTTGCCGACACTACCCTGAAAGTTTTATACGGCAGTGCCTTCCGTGCCCCGAATGTCTACGAGCTCTATTACCATGACGGCTACTCCACTGCTAAACCCAATACCGAAATTGACCCGGAAACAATAGAATCCTTTGAACTTATCTGGGAGCAGCAACTCAACAAGAACATTCGCGGCACTGCCTCTCTCTATAAAAATGATATCAAAGATCTCATTGCCTACGCCTTAGACCCGGATGACGGCCTCCTCTATTTCGACAACAGAGATGATGCGGAAGCCTACGGCACAGAACTCTCCATTGAAGGAAAATGGAACAACGGCTTTCTGGCCAATCTCAGTTACACCTATCAACATGCCGAAAGTAAGGAGAGTGGAGAACGACTGGTCAATTCTCCACTCCATATGGTAAAAGTCAATGTTATGGCCTCCGTCATACCTAATATACTGGATGGTGGCCTGGAACTGCAGTATGAAAGCGAACGGAAAACCATGTCAGGAGATGAAACCGATGACACTTTTTTGACCAATTTCATCCTGGTCAGCAAGGATTGGCTGGAGGGAATAACTGTTTCGGCAGGAGTCTACAACCTCTTCGACGTAACATATGACTATCCTGGTTCCGAAGAGCATAGTCAGGATATGCTCAGTCAAGATGGCCGAACCTTCAGGTTAAAGCTCAACTATTTGTTCTAGCTTTAAACAAAATATGAAACGTCTGGCTCATATACTCAGTATCGCACTGCGCCTCCTGCCCCTGATTCTTGTGTTGAGTCTGGCAATCGAGCCTGATCTTCCAGCCATGAATCGTCCTGCGATAACGATAGTCAGCAGCTCCCAACTGGATCCTTACCTCCTGGTAATACAGGGATTTAGCAAACTAATCAGCCATCACTTTCCAGAAGCGAGTGTTGATACCTTTTTTCTTGGACCGGACATGAAAAAAAACAGGGCGACTCTGCAGGAAATAGAAAACAAACAGCCAGACGTTTTTTTTACCCTTGGTACCAAAGCAAGCCAAGAGGTACAAACTCTGCACCCAAACCGCCCTCAGGTTGTGACGATGATTCTCGATGATCTGGTGCTCAAGCAGTCAAAACAGACCACAGGAGTCATTCTCAATTTCCCACCAGAGGTCCATTTCAGCATGTTGCGACGCTTACTACCCGATGCAAAACGAGTCTACCTCCTCTACAATCCGAAGAAAAACGACTCACTGTTTGCCAGAATGGAAAAAGAGGCCGACACATATCAGCTGGAACTCTACGGATTACCAGTGGAGACGGTCTCGCAACTACCCGCAGCTCTCAAATCGGTCGGCAGACAGGCGGATATGTTGCTTGGCTTGCCCGACCAGACAGTCTACTCAAGCAAAACCGCCAAAGCAGTCCTTCTCTCCACCTTCCGTAACCGTATTCCCTTTGCCGGCCTGTCCCGTTATTGGGTCAAGGCCGGGGCTCTCTACGCTCTGGATTGGGACTACCAGGATCTGGGCAGACAGTGCGGAGAAATGGCTTACCGGATCATGGACGGAACCGCTGTCTCAGATATTGCCCCAACCCCTCCTGCTACAGTACGTTTTGTCATTAACATGAAGACCGCTGACCATCTGCGACTCAATATCGACCCAAGTCTTATTCGGGAAGCAGCTGAGGTGTTTCAATAATGGAGAAAAACAGAAAAAATGGCTTATTGGCCAAAATGAATTTTCTGACAATTACCCTTGTCCTGATCACAGCCATGGCTATTGCCTCCTTTGTAGTTTATCAGCGGCGAACAGATGGACTTGCCGCCCTGTACATGGATGGCCAGAGGATTGCCAGGCAGATCGCAGCATTCAGCGTCTATGCAATCTATTCTGAAGACCTGGAAAGTCTTGAACAGGCCATATCCTGCCAGGATGAAAGAACCGTCTACCTCTCTCTGCTGCGACACGATCTCTCCATTCTTATTGAGAAGCAGAGTGATACAAATTTTTCTCCAGAACCCATGAAGCCACTCGTTTCTGTCAATGAACGCAATGGACATTTCCTTGACATGGGAGACAACATCCAGTTTCTCTGGCCCATTACCAGCCAGCCATCCGCCTTGGACTCACTGGACCTTGACGACACACAAAAATCCGAGCTGATCGGTTACGTCAATCTCGTCTTATCCAAACAGGCCATGAGACAGCAGATCAACAGTGCCATCTGGTCCATAATCTTGGTAACCACCATTATCACCATTCTGGCCGCCCTGGTAACTATCTTCGTGACCAGAAAAATAACCACTCCACTGAGCAGATTAGTGCTAGCCATCCAGCAAATCAACCAGGGAGATCTGACTGGCCAGGTAGAAGAAAGTGGGACTCGAGAACTGACCACCCTCGCTCAAAGCTTTAATTTTATGCTTTCCCAGCTCCGTATCACGCAGGCTGAGGTCAAAGAGTACCAGGAGACCCTGGAGAAGAAAGTTGAAGAACGAACCCGTCAACTGCAGGTGGCAAAAGAAGCTGCAGAGACAGCCAATCAAGCCAAATCGAAATTTCTGGCCAACATGAGCCATGAGATCAGAACGCCGATGAACGCCATTATCGGCATGACTCGGCTGACTCTGGAGACAGAGCTTAACGACCAGCAGAAACATTTACTGCAGACCGTGAAAAGCTCAGCAGACATACTCTTTGGCCTGCTCAATAACATACTCGATTTTTCTAAAATGGAGGACGGCCAGCTCCTGTTAAACCCTTCTTTTTTCTCTCTCCATGATTTCCTGGACTCTATTCTCGAAACCATGGCGTCAATGGCCGAGAGCAAGGGCATCAAGCTTCAGCTACAGAAAGATCCGACTCTGCCTGCCGTTGTTTTCGGCGATGAATTACGGCTGCGTCAAATTTTCCTGAACCTGATAGACAATGCTGTCAAATTTACCGCCAAAGGAACCATAACTATCCATGCCATTATGGATATAAGCGCGGAGGACAGCGACACAAGCACCTTCTCTTGTCGCGTAACAGATACAGGCATAGGTATTTCAGCTACAAAACTTGAAGCAATCTTCAACAGCTTCGAACAAGTTGACAGCTCCTATGACCGCCGTTATACGGGGAGTGGGCTAGGACTTGCCATTAGCAGAAAGCTCACCGAATTAATGGGCGGGAAAATGTGGGTAGAGAGCGTAGAGGGACAGGGAAGCACATTTAATTTCACCGTTTTACTGCAACCAGGCTATAAATCAAAAATGGTGACCAAGGATGAAAGCCGACAAAAAAGCAGTCTGTTTCCTCTCCGTATTCTACTTGTTGAGGACAATCGAGCCAATCAGGAATTGGCCAGGATGGCGCTGGAAAACTTTGGTTACCAAGTAGTTGTGGCCAAGAACGGAATGATTGCCTTAAGCCTGCTGGCCGACGAGGATGTCGATGCGGTGTTAATGGATATCCAGATGCCAGTCATGGATGGTTTGAATGCCACCCGGGCCATTCGCGCCTTTGAAAAAGGTGAAGATGGACCAGACATGCTCTCAAAAGAACTCAAGCAATCTCTCACCACTCGCCTTTCTGGCCGTCATTTACCCATTATCGCCCTGACAGCCCATGCCATGGCCGAAGACCGCAATCTCTGTATGGAAGCAGGAATGGACGTTTACCTCACCAAGCCCTTGCTGCCAAACCAGGTAACGACAAGTCTCGGACTTTTTTTGGATAGCCCCCCAGGCTCGCCAACACCAGTTCCAGAGCAAGGGCTTTCACTCACTGAACAGGTCCGCCACTACCTGCGACAGACCACCCACCTCAGTGAAGAACAGGTGGATACAATCTATCAGTTGTCATGTGACAGCATCGTAAACAATCTTGGGAAAGCAGAAGATGCCTTAAAGAAAGGTGCGTTCTCCGAGCTGGCATCTTCGATCCACACCCTGAAAGGCACCTTACTCCAATGTGGACTTACTCCCTGGGCTGACAAGGCCCAGAACATTGTAAGCGCGGCCCGCTCCGAATCTCAGCAGCCCTATGGTGATTGGCTGCAGGAATTCCGAGAAGGCCTGGACGGTTTAATCAGGCACGGGCAAAAGGGGGACCAGGAGGGAAAGGAGGCAAAAACATACTCTAAAGAGGATACGATCGCCCCTCCCACCGTCAGCCGAAAAGGCAAAGTACTGGTGATGGATGACGAAGAGATGATAAGAAATATGGCAACGCTGCTCATCCAGGGCCTGGGTTACAAGGTTGATTCAGCTAAAAACGGTACCCAAGCCCTAGAGATGTATCAGACAGAGCTCCAAGAAAAGAAGCCCTATGCTTTTGTAATTATGGATCTTCTTATTCCAGGAGGAATGGGAGGAGAGGAAACGATAAAGCAGCTGCTCGATCTCGATCCACAGGCAAAAGCCATCGTCTGCAGTGGAGATCCGACCCAGCAGATTATGCAACAGTACCAAGAATATGGATTCCAAGGTACTCTCTCAAAACCCTATACCTTGGAAAACCTCACCCAAACCCTCAAAGCAGTCATAAGGGGCTGAAGAAAATTGACCACTGGCCTCCACGGGATATACCGAGGATTGTTTTTTTAAGAGCACAAAGAGCTAGGGAAAATAACATATAGTGACAACTCGCTAGCAGTTTGTCCACTTAACGTCCAGAAGAACCACCACTACCACTGGAACCTCCAGAACCACCGGAACCGCCAGAACCGCCAGAACCGCCAGAACCGCCAGAGCTACCGGAGCCACTGGAACCACCGGAACCTCCAGAACCGCCAGAGCCACTGGAACCACCGGAACCACCGGAGCCACTGGAACCACTGGAACCACCGGAGCCACCGGAACCGCCAGAGCCGTCAGAACCTCCAGAACTACCAGAGCCACCAGAGCCACCGGAACCTCCAGAACCGTCAGAACGACCAGAACCGTCGGAACCTGTGCCAGACTGCCCAAAGCTTTTATCACTTGATCGAAAACGGAGCTCTGAAACAGCGACATCCTGAGTTATTTCAGCAGAAAAATCACGAGCCACCTCCTCAGGTGATCCATACCTGGCCTGCTCGACAAAAGATTTCTGCAGGATGCGCATCTCACGGGCCTGATATGCATGCTGCAGGGCATTGACAAGAACATCAGATGTAACTGTGGAATCAACACCCCGGCGAGCCATGACACGAGCAGTAGCCATGGTCTGCACCATAAGTTCATTGTCCTCCTGCATGTTTTCTGTCTTGGTCCGGGTCTGAAGTTGAGTCACTATCCGGGCACTATCTTTCTCCTTCAGGCCAGCGGTATAGGCCTCGGCTATAACTTGCCCTAATTTTCCGGCCTGCTGCTTATCCTTGGTGAGCGCATTGGCCTGACGATAAGCCGTCTCATATCTGGCCTCTACACGTTTTACCGCCTGGACAATAGTCTCCTCACGTATCTTTTTCGCCATCCCCTCATATACTTTATGTATCATGGGATCTGCTGGCAGACCTTGCTGTTGCGCATCCTGAATCATAGCACGGACGCGTACAACATTTTCCTTCCTGAATTGGTATTGCTGCATAGCCTGCAATAGGGCAGCTGTTCCGTCAGATTCAATCTGAGCTTGATATTGTACTATTGCTTCCTCCTGGAACTGAACACTTTCGTCGTTCGGGAGGTCAGCTGCAAAAGCTTGAGATGAAACAAGCAGAATGCAACCGATCAGGCCGGTCATTTCTTTCATATGCTATCTCCTTAGCAAGACATATCGTTGGGTAGTATTTATTAAACGCAAAATCACCCCATTGGTTACATGGTAGAGACATAAAGGCAATTTTTTGTCCCAAAATCGTCCAGTACAGTGTTCGGACAATCCGGTAAGGTAACCTCTCCGTCAACGATATAAAAATATGTAAATTCTTCACGTAACGGCACCGTCACTTGCCATACATCTTCAGGCCCTTTAGTTGCTGGGTGACAGTAAAAATGGTCTGCGGAGGAAGCAAAATAGATCTCTTTTGCATCGGCATCACAATAATAAAATGAAAGAGAGTCACCATTAACCTGTACAGGATAGTGGTTAGTGCATCCCATTAGTGAAAGAACAACAAACAACAATAAAACTTGCGAGAGGAACTTAGGGGAGTTATTCATTTTTAAGCCTCCACCTTGAGAATAGAATTGCTCGAACCGAAATCATCCAACTCCTGAGTGACAACAGTTGGATCCGGAAGAAATCTCGAACCATCGACAATAAAGGTATATCGATGTTCTCCAGCAGGAATTTCCAGTGATATTTCCCAGTAGCCATTTGTACCGGAAGGCACAAGAGGGACGCTCCGCCAATCCGTAAAACTTCCAGTAATTTCAACCATCTGAGTATCCTGACGATGAATAACAAACCTATGCATAACAGTAGTCGGTTCTGCAATAAGTTGATTTTGGATCTCCGAATCTGGCCCCTGGCTGGTCATGAAGGGAAATAAGAGCAACAGACAGGCTGCAACAGCCCAGCCCAGCGAACGAGTAAAAAGAGGCAGAATCCTGGCATGCGGAGTTTTCAATGCAACGTCCGGAGCTGTCATATTGAGCGAGGCACTCAATACTTTTTCCTGCTCAAGCAATCCTACAGCATCTTCCTTGTATGGCTTACTGTCATGAACATATTCAAGAAAATCTATTTTCTCGTCCAGGGAAAGCTCGTTATCAATATACATGCTGATTAAATATTCCATTATTCGACCTCATCGTTCATCATCTGACGCAACTTCACTCTCGCTCTGTGTACCCTTACCTTAACATTTGCCACACTCAATCCAAGCGTTGCAGCTATTTCTTTATATGCGACGCCACCCACAGCAAGTGACAGCATATCTCTATCAGACTCAGAAAGCCTGCCCATCGCGTCATAAGCCCTGCTGTTTTCTTCTTTAGCAATTAATAAATTCTCTTGATCAGCAGCAACCTGGGGAACGACACCTTCGGCTATGTGAAATTTTTTCTCTTGTCGCCGAAAATCAACAAGTGCATTACGGGCAATTGTGAAAAGAAGTGCCGGGGATATAATGGTATCATGACCGTAGTGCTGAAAATGACGAGTAAAACTTTCCTGCATAATGTCTCTGGAGATCTCATAATCGCCACTTTTATATATTAAATAGCTGAAAAGCTTATTTTTGTACTCATCATAAAATTTCCGGTATTCTTCAGACATTACAGGGGCTCACTGTGGGCATGGGCATTTATTGTGTTATACGGTTTACCTGCAGATCTTGTATATTCAGGATGAGTCATAAATCACCTACACACTCAAAACATATGCCATGCCTTGGCAGACCCTAGCAGTAATACTATTTTTTTTCATGCACCTGGAAAGATGCCAGTTCAATACCTCACGACTTCTTCTTCAACTATATATAACGACAATATTGGCAAAGACCACATTATTTCTGCAAGGCTGACAGGGCTTTTCTAAGACCCGGCCTGTACTGTTCCAATTACACCATACGTAACCACTTGAAAGATCACAACGTCTGACAACTCATTCATGCCCTCTTCATACCACCTCTACCCAGTGATCTTCTCCACAGTTCGGCAAATCAAATTTGCAAATGACAGCCCCCCCAAATGCTTTCGCATCATAGTTTTCCTCTCCTGCGTAGAGCAACATCTTCGCAGACCAGTGTAAAAGGGGGATGTTTTTTCATAACCCATCCCCCTTGGCATCATCCCTCCAACCCAATTATCCAGAGGCTTAAGAGGCTATGTAACGACCTTCTTTCAATCAGTCAAAGCATAAAGAAAAGTAACAATATCTTCAATCTCTGCGCTGGTAAGGCCCATATTGCCCACATCAGTAATATTGAGATTGTCGCCAACCTCCGGCAGCGGCCAGTCATCTCTGCTGTTGTGAAAAGAAACAATGGCGGTAAGGGTCGGAAAATAACCGTTATGTGAGTATGGTGCCGTTAGGGCTACATTACGCAGCGTCGGGATCTTGAATTTTCCATTTTCCGCTGGATCACCTAAAAAACCTCCCAGGCCATTATCAGGAATGGCATAGACAGAATCTGGATCAGCCAGGAGGCTTTCGTTCACCGGCACGCCAATATTTTCATAGTGGTAATTGGTAAAAACGGCAGCAGGTGCACCAAAAGCAGCTTCCGTGGCATGGCAATTGCCACAAAAGTTCTCGACCAGCACCAAGCCACGACGCTCCTGCGCATTGAGGTTACCCTTGTCATAGCGTGAGCTAAAGGCTGTGACTTCTGAGGAACGTTCATAAGCAGCGATGGCCCTGCCTATATTATCATAAGCGATATTGGCATCAACAAAGGCATCCGGCCCGAAGAGTTTAAGGAACTGCGAAGCATAATTTGCCGCAGCAACCCGATCCACCACAGCTTCTACACTGGGCATATTCATCTCCACCGGATTAAGTGGCGGGCCTTGGGCCTGTTCAGCCAGAGGGTCACCAAGAACATCACCAGTTTTCCGACCATCCCAGAACATTCCCCCTTGGTAGGTACCATATTCATCCAAACCGAAGATGGGGCTGTAACCAGCGTAAGCAGATGTTGGTGCGTTACGACCACCTTTAGAAACACCGTCATCCCCTAAAGAAACCATAGTACGATAAGGGTCCCGGCTATTAGTAGGATCAACAAAACCGTAATTTTGATGATGGCAGGTGGCGCAAGACTGACTACTGGTCAGTGACAAATTCTTATCCATATAAAGGTGACGACCAAGCTGTTCCATGTCGGAAAGAGATGAAGCTGCCAGAGCAGCTCCACCGACAAGTGTTGCGCTGCACAATGCTGTCATAAATAACGTTTTATTCATTGATTCCTCCTTTGAATGGGTAAGATGCAACTGATGAATTTCATATTCTGACCAACAGCTAATGATGTTGGTTTACTAGAAACCTCCTTTCGTTATAGGTTCATGAAAAAAACTTCATAAAATAACTCTACGGATACTCTGAAAAAAATATCCTCATATAAATAACGGACAACTCTAAATTTGGTTACAAATGAAATAAAAAATGAGGATAATGAGAATCAACAATAAAAAAAATGGCGGAACTCCTCACTGACAATAGGGAGAGAGCATATTCGATGTTCTGGATTATACTAAAGAAGTGACGCAGGCTTCATACCGACCACTGCAAGTCCATAAGGAACGGTGGAAAATTGCTTAACGCCGTACGATAAAAAGGATAGTCAAAAAACAAGAAATAGCGTATTTTCTCGTCAGTTTTGATAGAAATAGATGTATAGAGCTAATAGACTTCTTCCATAGGCAGAATAGCCAACGCCTCACATTTTACAGGTGAATCATGCAAAAGACACATTTTTTTTCACTCCTGCTCGTCACGACTCTCCTTACCGGTTGCTGGTCAAGTTCAGCAACATATGAAGGCATCACATTTCCAAAAACCACAAACAGCAGAGTAACCTTCCAGGAAGAAGGGGTCCCGTCTGATTGTTCCGCCTTTGCCCATGTCATGATGAACAGCAAGCTGCAGTCAACCGGGAAAGATATTGCTTCTGCCATGCACAAAGAAGCAGAAGACAAAGGTGCCAATCTCATCCTTGTCGGGATCTCCCGGGAAATGCCGGACGAAGATTTAGAGGAAAATCGGTTTGATTACTATGGCCCCGAGTACGCCTACTCGTTTGAAAGGACCTGGCTGGGGTGGAAATTCGGTTTTGATGAATGGGATGAAGCGGGCTCCCTTACAGGCTTAGGGATAGATTCTTGGGGTAACGGGGATATTACATACGACAACAGCTTGATTATTCAGGCCGTTTTTCTGCACTGTGGACAAGACCTGTAACACTTCTCAACTTCGAACCGTTACAGGTTGTCTGTTTTCCACTGGTCCAACTCGGCAAAGGCCTGTTGCAACTCAGGCAGACGCTCTTTAAGATGCTCAAGCTCACCGTCATGGGCCAAGCGTTCAAACTCCAAGGCAATATTGGAAATATGCCAGGAAAAAACAGTGGCCGCAGCACCTTTCATTGCATGACAGACGCCCTGCAGATACTCAATGTCTCCTGTTTGCAGCCCCTTCTCCAGGGAAGAGGTCCATCTGGGGGCACTTTTCTGAAGCAGATGATCCAGTAACTCTACAACGATATCAAGACGTCCGTGACAGTTTGTTTTAAGCCGCTCCAGATCAACAATGATATCCGGCCGATTGCCAATCTCAGTTTTTGTTATAACCATTCTTTTATCTTCTTTTTTTCAACTCCAGTCACACCCCGTACCCTGCCACAGGAATCATCTTCTACACCAGTGACCTAACACACGGCAAGCCTAACAGCTTGACCCTGAAAAAAAAAGAAAAATCGGATAGTCACACCCTGTGTCATACCATCACCTATGACAGGTTTTGCAGGATTTTCCCTTTGGAACCTTCATCTCCACATGGCAGGGCCAGCAAAATTTCTTATGAAAATCATTGGAACTACTGGTCAGCTTTACAATATCAACAACAAGCGGCCCCCCACCCTTGACATCCTTGTGACACTTAGCACATTCCACCTTTTCCTGATGTTTGTGATGGGGAAAAATCACCGCACTCTTTTTTCCCTCTACCTTGTAAGCGGCCTTGAGATCCACCGTTTCAGGTCCATTTCCTGCCAAAGCCCAGGAAGCAGTAAAAACAGAAACAAGACAAGCAGCCCAAAAAAACTTTCCCATACTGAAACTCCTCTATAACTCTTTCATATTCTTCTGATATAAACACCATTAATGGAGCAATATACTTTTCTCAGCAACCAAATTAACACCTGCATAGCGACTACAACTAACAGACCTCAAATGACCTCAGTTAACCGTCCACATGAAGAGATTAGCCTCTTTCTACCATACGGCACGCATACCCTGAACTTTTCGTAGTTGATCTATCCTTCTCTCCAGCTCAGTCCGCCACTCGGCATGAATTCTGGCAGCAGAAGGGGCTATGAGCTCGGGAAGTCCGTAAACCAGGCGATCCGAAGCGCGACTGGCCTCAATCACCGCCTCAATGGAACGCGCCCCAAACTTATAACGTCCTAACAGAAGACGTAATAAAAGCCCAGAAGTCTTTCTTGCCGCTTTCTTCCAGTGGGTATCCATCTGATGGGCAATGATAAATGCCCGTTTAAGTAAGATCCTTCTGAGTTCATCCAGATCATCACTATTAGCTGAATCACGAAGTAAAATGTCAGGAAGATCAATACCGTCAATATCAAGAACCACCCTGAGACGACTCATGAAATCAGGAATCTTCAAGGTCTTCATCATAGCCAGGGATTCTTTATCTGCAGGATCCAGCAGTTCCTCCATACCGGACCAGCTTGCCTTGACCCCACCGGCAAAGACAAAGATTGCCCGCCCGATAAAATGTGGAATACCGTTTACATAGGTAACGCCATCCTGCATTGAGGGAAGGAAGTAACGTAAGTAACCGAATTCATTGTCATCATAGCGACAATCAAACTCATCCCAAAAGACAATGGGGACCTTGCCCATGGCCACTGAGGCACGTACCGGCTCGATGGCGGAATTGATCTCATCGGGGGAGGCAAACTGACTCATGTTAAATTCAAAAAAATCAAAAGGACTGCCCTCGTACTTTTTAGAGATAACATTGGCCACCTCTTTAACTGCAAAAGACTTCCCAGAGCCTGGGGGACCAAAAACACCAAGACAGAGCGGCCGCAGGACACTTTCCTTGGAGACGTAGGAATCCATGACATTCTGGAGAGTAATCACCGGATCGATTTCCGCCGGATCCGTCGTCCGCAGATTCCCTACCTGAAAAATAGGCAGATCATTGAAACCACTTTTACGATTCACCTCTTCTTTTAAATTATGCAGGACTGAGACAATCTCATCCATATACCCATACGAGTTACCAAGGGCGGGGTTAACCATGGCTGGCGATGGCTTGCGGAAATAAAAAAACCGGCGCAGGGCGTGCTTCTTTTCATTGGACCAGATCTGACTGGAAACCAGCTCAAGGATGGCTTCAAAATCGGCTGACAGAGGGGGAAGCTCAAAAAAACTGGGGTCAGGTCCATTATCTACAAAAGAACAGGCATATCCCCCGGGAAAGCTCTTGGCGAAATCCAAATTAGGAAACTCCAGTGTGTCCCTAAAATAATACCCATGACGATACAAGCTGTCCCAGTTATTCAAGATCCGCATTGAAAAATCGTAGAAATAGTTCCTGGCAAAGATAAATTTACCGAAACGCAGGGAATCCAATGCCAGCATGGCCGGGGCCAAGGTGTCGTAACAGGGGACTGAACCGCGCTGTCGCGGGGAACTCTTCTCCGGCAGACACCCCTTACGATGGCGAAAAAAAGTTGCCTCGGGACCGATATAAAGGATACCATGGGGAAACATCTCCACCACGATATGACAGCGAAAACACCCTTTCCTGGTGTCCCAAAGACCTACTTCATCTGTTCTGAGCGCTCGCAGACACATGGCGACAATGGTCTCCCAGTTGACAGAGCAATCCATTTCCATACGGGTGGTCTCAAGATCTGAAAGCCGGCAAAAGAGAACAAAGCGATCCCCCAGAGATTTTGCCCACTTTTCCCAATGAGCAACACTGATTCCCATGGCAATGGCCCAGAGCCCTGGATTACGATCAAGGTCCTCCTGACTGAGCTCCGGAGGATGTCCGGAATCATCCACCACCACCAGACCAGTATTATTGGTGAATATTTCCCTGTTGGAATCATTGACCACAAAGGCCTCCGCCGAGCTGGAGCGACCACCGGCCGGTAGATACTGATTGACCATGAACCATCCATGATCTTCCCGCTCCACCTGAGTATTCCGATATTTTTTAAAGATCTGAAAAATATCTTTCTGTTCTCCATAGGTCACGGAATGTATTCTGGGTGACAGATCCGACTCTGCAACATAGGCGGCCAACCAGGTCAGCAACTGCTCAAGTCTGCCATACTCCACGGAGACATCACCGGCCATGAGTTCAATATGGTCACCGGGGTTGTATCCGTAGGCCGGCAGATTCCCTTCTTCCAGCAGACTGACCTGCTTAATCGGCAAGTTTCGTATTTTGACCTTGGATCCCAAGAGCGTTATTTTTTGTTCATTTTCAGACATGGTCTTTCTCACATTGACAGGAGTAAAGGGAGGGAGGTAACTTAACCACAGATAGCCAACAGAACTCACCCAAACTATAGGCACAAACGAACTATGGGAGGCCGCAGCCTCCCATAGTTCATTGAAGAAATGATCTTCTCCACAAAAAAGAGGCGGTCAAGTTAATAGCTATTATAACAGACCTGATTTATCCAGGGCAATAACGGCACCCTTATAGGATACGACAATAACGGCCACATAGCCGAGCAACAACAGAGTAGTCATGGGTTCTCCTTCTTGAATATTCCCGCTTACCGGGGAAATGTTACCGGCCCTGCAAAGGAACCGGCAACATCCATCTTTTATGAGTTCTTAATACGCCTCGCTGTCCATGGCCTCCTGACTTGTCAGCTTCTTTGAATCCATCTGTTTCCAGACATAAGCAACATAGGCAAGAACAAATGGTATTGCCAGGGCGACATAGGTCATGGTAGCCAGGGTATAGTGACTTGATGACGCATTATAGATAGTCAAACTGGATTGCAAATCAAATTTTGAGGGATAAAATGATGTGGAGTTAAAGGCCGGGAGGCAGAGCACACACAACCCCACCAACACAGTGCCAAGTCCGGCAGGCCAGATTCCTTTGGTACTGCCTTTAAAGGCGCCTCCCATCACACCAAGAATCACCAGCCCAAGACCACCCAAAAGCATAACAAGGAGATGGGGCAGAGCCAGCAGATTGAAAAAATATTTAAAAGAGACCTTGGAAACCACGCCACTCTCATCCACATGGAATCCCTTCATCAGCAAGATAGCTCCTACCACGTAAAGGAGAAAGGGAAGAGAACAGAGAAAATTAGTCCACACCGCCTTTCGCAGTCGTGTCTCCATGGCGGCCACAGAACCTAGCTCGATATTGTTGAGCAGGTAAAGAGCACCAAGGACCCTGGCATTAAAGACCAGAAAGAGTCCCATGGACAGATTAAACAGAGAAAAAGCTGCCTCAAGCCCGCGGAGATTAACCCCACCCAAGGTATACTGCCAGGTCACCTGGTTATAGTCATTGAGTGAAAAATTAGATCCTGTGTAAAAGGTTCCGACGGCAGCACCAATAAGGAGGACCCCCACCGAGCCGTTAATAAAGAGGAACAGTTCATACACCTTTGCCCCCAAAACATTAGCCGGTTTTGTCCGATACTCAAAACTCACGGCCTGGATGATAAAAGTAAATAGGATCAGCATCCACACCCAGTAGGCCCCACCGAAACTGGTGGAATAAAACTTGGGAAAAGAGGCAAAAAGGGCCCCGCCAAAAAGGACCAGGGTGGTAAAAGTCAATTCCCATTTCCGCCCCAACGAGTTGACAACCAGGGCGTTTTCCGTCTCTGTTTTTGCCACCTGCCAGAGAAGCGTATTGCCCCCCTGGACAAACGTAAGAAAGAGGAACAATGCACCAACAACGGAGCAGAGCACCCACCAGAGTTGCTGCAGGGTTACATAATCAAGATTCGCTATCATTTTCAGTGGCCCTCCGGTCCGATGGAAATCTGTTTCAACATGATAGATATTTCAGCAATAAGGAGCAGGGTAAAGACCGCTACAAACATGAAAAAGGTGACCTGCACAGAGGTCGTGGAAAGGTTCGTCGTTGCCACCTTTACCGGCATTAAACCCTGAATCGCCCAAGGCTGACGACCAACTTCGGCCACAACCCACCCTGACTGCTGAGCCAGAAACCCGAGGAGACCTGAGATAAGGCCAATGGGCAACAGCCAGCGTTTCTCGGTAAGCGTCCCTTTCAATGCATAGAAAAGAAAAGCAGCAAAGATAACAGGAAAAAGAGAGCCGAGAACAACCATAATATGAAAGGCATTAAAGACTATCGGCACAGACGGTACAGCCTCCTCCGGGGTAGAGAGGTAGCCGTAACCGAGATAATCCTTGTTGACATCAAAACGGGTCAGGGCCTCTGCCGCTCCCACATCATTTTTTTCCTTCTTCGCCTTTTTATATGAGGCCAGATCGGCCAGGGCCAGTTGCCCCTTCTTCATCATGGCATTGACCCCCATGACATTCTCATCCTTGTTGCCGTAGACCAGATCATCGACACCCGGCACAAAGGAGCCAGGCTTTCGATTGGCCAACAGGGAGAGGAGTTCAGGAATCTTGACCTCGAAAAGGAAGGCATCCTGATCATCCCCCGGTTTCTTTGCCGAGTTAAGAATACCCATGGCCACCAGTCCAGCTCCTTTCTCACCCTTGTAGAGACCTTCCATGGCTGCAAGTTTCATGGGCTGTTGCTGCGCGACTTCAAAAGCGGCCTCATCCCCTGTAAAAGCGACAAAGACAGAAGAAATCAAACCAAAGACCGAGGCCACAATGATCGATTTTTTGGCCATCTCGATATGTCTTCCTTTCAGCAGGTACCAGGAGGAGATAGTAAGCACAAAGAGCGAGGCGAAAAGAAAACCGGAAGATGAGGTGTGGGTAAATTTATATACGGCAACGGGATTAAAGATCACCGCCGCAAAATTCTCCATCTCAAAACGTACGGTCTCAGGATTAAAGGCCATGCCCACAGGATTCTGCATCCAGCCATTTGCCACCAGGATCCAGACCGCTGAAAGGTTGGAGCCGATAGCCACCATCCAGGTGGAAAAGCAGTGAAATCCTTTGGACACCCTGTCCCATCCAAAAAACATTACGGCAAAAAAAGTTGCCTCCAAAAAAAAGGCAAAGATTCCTTCAATGGCCAGCGGGGCACCAAAGATATCACCCACCATCCAGGAATAATTGGACCAGTTGGTCCCAAATTGAAATTCCAGGATAATACCGGTGGCAACGCCAATGGCGAAGTTAATACCGAAAAGTGTCATCCAAAATCGAGTAATACTCTTCCACTGCTCATTTCCCGTCTTAATATAGATGGTCTCAAAAAAGGCACAGAGAAATGACAGCCCCAGGGTTAACGGCACGAAAATCCAGTGATACATAGCCGTGAGCGCGAATTGCGCCCTGGACCAGTTCACCAGACTAAAGTCCACATCAATCATTTTTTCCTCCTTGGATTGGTTAGTGTCTGTCCGGAAACGAGAAGTGTATTCGAGATCAGGTAGCGAGTTGATCCCTCGCAAACCTTGAAAATTATCGTTCCCGGATTGGCATTAGGGTACCTTGAAAAATTAGAATTCTCGTTCAAAATCGAGGCATGAGAGAAATTTTACCACAGTCATATATTTGATATTCCGAGGATAAAATTTTTCTCATAACGAAGAGTTTGGGCAAAAAGGCAATTTTGCAAGGTGGCCATTAGTTGTTCCGGTCTGCCTGTCTGGTTATCTGCTCCATAACATGATCAGCCCGTTGTTCATCTGTTAGGAAATTGGTATTAAGATAATTGGGAAAAAAGAAAAGTTTGAGCACCGCAAACATCACCACCAGCTTAAGCAGAATAATTTTCCACAGGGTCTTTCCCAGGGTCATCCGTCTAAAACCGTCGCGGTAAAAGGCATAAACTCTGCCAGACGCCTCTAACATATTTTCCCCTCCTTCTTTCTCAGACAATTTCTACCCCTGCGACAAATAAGAGTTATTTTATCTCTTTATATTATGCACAGGAAATACCGGAATACAAGATTCCTCTTTTATTAGTTGGGCAAAGGTTACTCCGCCCAGAGTCTGCCGCAGCTGGTTACGGGCTTTTTCCCAGATCCTGTGCACGGCACAACGTTTACTTGCCATACAGGTCTCCGGTCTCCCCACACAGTCGTTGAGATTAATCTCTCCGATCATCACCTCCACCACCTCAAGCAGTGTCACCTCGGCAGGGTCCTTGAGCAAAACATAGCCGCCTTTCGATCCCTGCCGGATCTCTATCAAATGCGCACGAGCCAGATCCTGAGCGATCTTGGCCAGAAAATGGGTGGGAATCTCCGCCCGTTCAGCGATCTCCTGCTTGGAAACCAAAACCCCGACTCCTTTATGTGCCAGGCAGATCATACACCTGACAGCATATTCTCCAGCACGTGTCAACCTCATGCTATAGCCCCCTTAACAGATAAATAAGATTATTAATATCTCATATATCACATTCAAGATTACCGTCAACCACTTTTTTATTTTTCACTGATTTTTTTTTTGCATTTAGCAAGTTGAAATTATATAATTAACCCTAACAGGTACTTTCCAGAACCTTTGAGGGGCACAAATGGTTTACCAGCAGGTGCTTATCTCAAGAGAGATCTTAGTTGTTTTATTTTCTGTTAAAAACAAACAACAGCAAATCATCTCCAATGCCCTAAACAATTACTGAATTACAAGAAGGCTCTCTTTACGGCGTCGTAAAAGAGCTCTTCACCTGCTTCGTTGTTACACATTTTCAGTCACTGTAGCGCACCATACGTACATCTCAACTCTTCAACTTCGCATCCCTCGCATATGAAGTTGTTTTAGTTGGCCCTCACAACATTGAACGCCCTGTGAAGGCATCTTCCCTGACAACCTGAAAAGAACAAATAAGAGGTACACTCATGACAGCTGCCCAGCTTATCCCGACACCTGATGTGCTCCAGGTTCCCTGGGGCTGGTTTCAGATCCTGCTCACCATCACTTTTTTCATGCACCTGGTACTGATGAACATCCTTCTCGGCTGTTCGCTCATCACCTTCTTCCGACACGCAGCCGGCAAGAGCACGGAGACCAACAAGGTGATTTCCGGGAAACTGCCTTTTACGGTGGCCTTTACCATCAACTTCGGCGTTGCCCCCCTCCTCTTTCTCCAGGTACTCTACGGCCACTTCATGTATGCCAGCTCGGTGCTCATGGCCTCCTATTGGCTCCTGATCGTCGGAATCCTCATTCTCACCTATTACGGAACTTACATCTACAGCCTGACCTACGACAAAGGTGCCGATTTCCGGACAGTGCTCAGCGGTGCCATAGCCCTAGCCCTCTTGGCTGTTGCCTTTCTCTTTACCTGCAACCTTGCCCTCATGGTCAATCCGGAAAGCTGGTCTGCCTACTTTTCCAACCCACGTGGAACCCTGCTCAACCTCACAGATCCAACGCTGGCTCCTCGTTTTCTCCACTCTGTATTCGCTTCCCTGGCCGTGGGCGGTCTGTCCATCGGCCTCTATTACGATTTCAAAAAACGACGAGGAGACACCGACTGCGATGGTGGTATCTCTACCGGCATGAACTGGTTTGCCGGAGCCACCATCCTCAATTTCGGGGCCGGCACCTGGTACTGGGGAAGCCTTCCCCAATCTGTACGCACCCTCACCGGAGAAGGCAGTGCCTTTTTCCTGACCTTCCTTCTCCTCGGGATTGTCGCCGCCATCTTCTCTCTCATCTACGGACTCCTGCACCGGGTGCGCTCAGCCGCATATTCCCTCCTGGCCGCCCTCTTCTGCATGGTCCTGGTTCGCGAATTTGCCAGACGACTAACCCTTGCCCCCTGGTTCAAGACCTCCGATCTGGAAGTTGTCCCCCAGTACTCTCCTCTTATCGTCTTTCTCCTGATCTTTAGTGCCGGCATCGGGCTTATCTGGTACATGATTCGCCTGGTTCTCACCGACAAGGAGGTGCGCTCATGAATTATCCGATATGGCTTCTCGATGCATTTGGCGGGGGTACTCTCATTGCCCTCATTGCCGTAGTCCACGTCTATGTTGCTCACTTTGCAGTGGGTGGCGGTCTCTTCCTGGTGCTAACAGAACTCAAAGGCTTGCGTGAAAAATCCCCGGCCATTCTCGAATACACCAGGAAACACGCCAGGTTTTTCCTTCTCCTGACCATGGTCTTTGGAGGACTCACCGGGGTAGGAATCTGGTTCACCATTGCCCTGCTCAGTCCTGCCGCCACCTCAAAGCTCATCCATATCTTTGTCTTTGCCTGGGCCACTGAATGGGTCTTTTTTGTAGGAGAAATTGTGGCCCTCCTCCTCTACTACTACTCCTTTAACAAGATCAGCTCCCGCAGCCATCTGATCCTGGGCTGGATCTATTTTGCCTGCGCCTGGCTCTCCCTTTTTGTCATCAATGGAGTTATCGACTTCATGCTCACTCCGGGAACCTGGCTGCACGACAACAATTTCTGGACAGGATTTTTCAACCCCACCTTCTGGCCCGCCCTCTTTTTCAGGACCTTTCTGGCGCTGATGATAGCCGGGCTTTTCGGCTTTCTCACCAGTGTCAACATCAAAGACCCCACCCTGAGACACAAGATGGTCCGCTACTGTGGACTGTGGCTCATGGCTCCATTACTCCTGCTTCTGGGCTCTGCGCTGTGGTATAAAAGTGCGTTGCCTCCGGCCCAGCAACAGATGATTTTTTCCACCTCTCCGGAACTCAAGCCATTCCTCTCCGGCTTCGTTTTCCTCTCACCGATTCTCTTTGCCGGTGGTCTGCTCATTGCCGCCCTGCGACCCCAGGCAATACTCCGACCTGTGGCCTGGATCCTGCTTCTTCTCGGCTTTCTTTATATGGGAAGCTTTGAATTCATCCGCGAAGGTGGCCGCAGGCCCTTTATTATTCACGACTTCCTGTACTCCAACTCCATCCTGAAAAAGGACCTTCCGCAAGTACAGGAACGCGGCGTCCTGCAGACAGCCCGTTGGATTAAACACCGGGAAATTACACCGGAAAACCGTATGAATGCAGGCAAAGAGCTCACAACCCTGCTCTGTCTGCCATGCCACTCCGAAGGAGGACTGCTCAACGACATCAGCCTTCAGGCCAGAAAATACACCCCGGAAGGCATGCTGGCCTTTATTAACAGCATGGGCACAGCCAACCCCTACATGCCACCCTTTGCCGGAAACAGAGAGGAAGCCGCAATCCTGGCAGAGTATCTCACCACCCGTATGGTACCGCGCTTTGCCACTGTACCTGCAGACATCACTCCGGTGACAGTCAGCCCACTTCCCTTTGACCCGGAAACCTCCGAATATGTACTCCTCGCCGGACCAACACTTGGCACCATCCTCTCTTCAGAGCCGGAAGAATCCGGAATAGATATCTCTTACGGCCCACCGACCCTTCGTGCTCAACTCATTTTCCGTGATGCCAGCCCCAGCCTCATCATGGATGGGGTCACGGTCAGCTACAGCCTGGAAACAGGAAAAGGTCTATTGCAAGGCAATTTCGCCCAACTAGACGGCTATTTTGAAAAGACCTTTACTGAAATCCCAAGCGTCTCTAGCCCCTATCAACCTTTTCTCATCGCTGAGCTACAGGCTGAAGTAGAAGGAAAAATCGTTGCCGCAACCAAGATAAAACTGGGAATTTCCACCGAACTCGGCTGCCGCAACTGTCATGGAGGCAGCTGGCGACAGGACGGGAAATCCGGTCTTTCCCGATCCACCGCAGCAAATATCCTGGTAATCCACGACAAAAGGAGCAACACCAATCTCAGCGCAGACTTTTCAAAAGAGATAACAGTGGTCTGTTCTTCCTGCCACGGCGACTTCAGCCGCGGCACAGAAAGCAGCCCCGGCCTCCTCAGCCTTTCCGCTGCCATGCACGGCTTCCATGCCGGCTTATTATTCAATGCCGAGGGCAACAGCTGCATCCTCTGCCATAGCTCAAGTGAAACCGGAGCCAGTCACTCCTTCGACGGCATCCACAAGCAACTTGACCTCTCATGCAGTAACTGCCACGGCTCACTGGCTGATCATGCAACAGGCCTCCTGAAAAAAGAGGGGAACACTGGCCAGGCCGAAAAACTCCTCTCGCTTCTGGAAGACAAGACCGAGGTAGCCATTGATGAAATCAACCCGCGCTCCCCATGGACCATGGAACCCGACTGCCTCACCTGCCATGTCGATTTTCAACCCCCGGAGACAGATGATGGATTCAACATCTGGACAGAAAACGTAGAAGGCTTATTCCATAACCGCATGGGCGAGGCAGCTGTGGTCCTCTGTTCCTCCTGTCATGGTCAGCCGCATTCTCTCTATCCGGCAAACAATCGCTATGGCATGGCAATCGGTGCGCTCCAGCCTCTCCAATATCAGGACTCACCGTATCCCATTGCAGCAGACAAGGGTTGCGCTGTCTGTCATACCATAGAGATGGAAGATGAAATGCACCACCCCGGTTCTCTGGCCACTTTCAGAAACAGGGAATAGCTGGCATGCCTCCTGCCTACAAAAACCTCCAGGGGAAAGCTATCTTTTCCCCGGAGGTTTTTCTCCGACAAGAGTCCACTTCCATATACCATGAAGGCTTTCAGGGTGCATACGTAACAAGTCCAGTTTTTTACTTTAAATTAGTTTGTTACCTAGCAGTGCTGTCTCACAATTAACTCCACAATAAAAGCTGTGGAAAAACAGGTTGTTGTTTGTCTGGTGGTCTGAAAAGATCTGATAAGGCACGTCGTTCAAACAGGTTAAGTTGTAGAATCCTGAGTATCTGCTGCATAGAATTGCCTAATTAGGTTTTGAAATTGAGATATGCAATAAGCAGATACACACAATGCTATCTAGACTTGGGTAAGGACAGTATTTTTAGAGGTAGCCGTCGGCATCAATGCCCATGTGCAACTTGATAGCTCCCTTTCTTTTTCGGAACTTAGCTCAGGGGAACACAGACAAACAGAGATCAATAGTGGTTGGATCCAACAGGTACAGCTTGTCATTAAAAGAGAATTTGTGGCCAGGTGTCACTAATTGGCATTTTTTTAGCAGGTTAAAAAAGACATTTTTTGTAAAGAGATGCTGGTTGTTTTCCATTCACTCTGGCCAATGTAGCCTTGAGGTTGGTTTCATACCAAGATGATACAAACGGTTTTGCTGTGCCTTCAGATTATCGGTGATATCACAAAGGCTTTTCCTACCGGAAAGTTGTCCTATCAAAATTGCCATGAACTGGCTCCAACGATTATAAAATCTGAGTTTTTGGCCTGAATGATGAACTCCAGCATAGTAGTCGAAATCATGTCTGTTAATAAGAGAAGTAATTTGACTAAAAATTGTGCTACAATGCACCATGGCTCGGATCTCCTTGTATTAAATGGCTTTTTCGTCGAAATAATTATAACACAAAGAGCTCTCCGAGCCTCTTTGTATTGATAAAATATGAGACAGCACTGATATGGACTATGATTACAGTGGATAATATGGCAGAAGGAAAAGAGAACGATCAGCTACGATGGTCACAAACCACTAGTTAAGAGGGGGCTGCTGATTAACAAAAATCAGCTTCTCAGTATCAAAACCAAGTTCTTTGGCTTGCTGGACAAACTGATTCACAAGCTCTGCATTGACAGTGGCTGTTCTTGACAAAAGCCAGAGATAGGAGGTGTCAGGTCCTGCCACAAAGGCATGGGAGTATTCTTTTTTGTCCAGCTCAAAGATAACATAAGAACCGTAAAAAGGACCAAAAAATGAGACCTTCAGGTGGCCTTGCTCAGCTCCTTTAATAAAGTAGGCTTTTCCTTCAGCCTCCTTCCATTTATTCTGGGTGGTTGAGAAGCCTTTATTGACAACCCTCACCCCACCATCATCACGCAGTGAATATTCAGCACTTACCCTCTCCAGTCCGCGTTCAAAGGAGTGATCAAGCCTGGCAATTTCATACCATTTCCCCAAGTACCTGTCTAAATCAAAGTCCGAAACAGGATCCACACCTTCGGGTATGCTCAGGCAACCTTTTAAAAAGAATGACAGAATAAAAATGAAAAATATACGCATCTAGATTGCTCCCAGCTTCTGTACTCGTCTTAAATAGCCGGCAATATCAAATTTTCGTTTGCATCCATTGCTGTTCATATAACGAATTTTGCCAAATATAGGTCGCTCCGCCCAGGCCCTGTCATGCACTCCACCGATACTCCAGGCAACACCTGCATAACCGTTGGGGTCACGCCCATCAAGGGAATATTTATCGTTGAGATAAATGGCGTTGAACATGGCTTCTTCCGGAGAGGCTGACCATTCGAGAATTTTTTTTGCCCAGTACATACGCAGATAACCATGCAGCTTACCCTGATGTACTAAATCCTGCTGACAAGCATTCCAAAGCGCATCTTCTGTGCCTGCATTCTCAAGGATTTGAAGATTCGCCAAATAAGGACGGACATCTCCCTGATGAATATCCAAGGATTTTCTTGCCCAGTCTGGAAAGGCAGTGCAACGGTCATAGTCGTCGGTGTAATAACAGAAGTTGTCGGAAAGTTCCCTGCGGATGATTAATTCTTCCAGATATACCTCTTTGTTTTCCTGCTCTACCGTGTAATTTTCTACATCCCAGGCTGCACGCTGGGGAGCAAGCTGGCCAAAATGGAAGTATGGTGAGAGATTTGACTGACCATCCACACAAGGATTATTGCGCTTTGTGGAATATGAATGAAGGCCATGGATCAGGAAGTCGGCTAAAAGATCATTTCCTGCTCTTTCTCCGGGATGAATCCAATGAACTTCCCCAACTGATTGATCTTTGATCTTTTTCAGGAGTGTCTTGGCGGAAAACGCTTGAGTCATGGATTGCGTCGAGAGATGTGGATGCCTTTGAAGTGGCGGAAAGTCAGTGAGAAATCGGGGCAGCAGCCTGTGTATCTTCTTCCTTATGGTATAGGCCGCATATTCGTGCTTATCGGAGGCTAGCCAGCAGGGAACTATGTTATGGGCGTCCACCTCAAAAACCGGCATGCTGCAGTGCTGCAGGATATTCTTTTTCCACTGCTTCTTTATACGCAGCGGGTCAAAATCGGTTACCAGCAGGGACGGATCCATTTTTTTTAGAAAAGGAGGCAATGCGATGTCGGGCATCCCAGGCAAAAGGCGGAAGCCAATGGCAGCCTTTTCCAGAGTGCATTGCACTTCTTCCAGGCCGCGCAGCAGAAAAGCAAAATGGCGAAGATTGGCAGCCGGGTAGTCCAGGTCGATGCAGAAGACAACAACCACATCCTTATGCAGAGCAAGTGCTCTCTCTTGAGCGTAAAGAAGTGCCCAATTGTCATGTGCCCTCTGATCCCTGCTCATCCAGTAGACCACCGGCCCATCTCCCAATTGGCCTTTCTGCAGCAGACGGCTACGTTCCTGATCAACGGTGCGTTGCCAATTCATCCCCTGTCCCCCATTTTTTCTAAAATCACTATAAACAAGCAGACTAGTCGTTATAGATGGTTTATACGGCAAGTTCCGGAATCGCATTTGTCTTTTACCGGGAAGAGTTTTTTCCGGTATCTTGCAAATAGAACATAAGCCAGTTGAGCCACTATATGAACACCGGGAAGCATCAAGAACATGGCGAAAAAGGCAAAAAATCTTCCCGGCAGGGCCTGCCAGATAGCTGGAAAAGCATTTACACCGAGAAAAAACTGCCCCTGTTGATCCAGGACATGCATCTGAGCCATGAAATCGTCCATGGTCTTTCCATATCGTTCCGGTTCAAAACCCTCTTCGCTGATATCCACGAGCAAGAGTTGTCCGTGAAGGTCTTTACTTTTATAGTGTCTACTTTCACTGGCACAGACACTGCACGAACCATCAAAAAAAATCATTATTGGGGGTTGGACTTTTTTCATACGAATTCTCTCAAAAACCTACCTGTTCTATCGTTTAGCCAATGGCGGCCGCCGTTCCGGCACATGCTCATGAGCCATTTTGTCTTCGTTCCAGTCGCTGCTGACATACAGACCGCAATAACAGCTGCCATATTCCTTCACATCAGGTTCACGGTAAACACATGGACAAATAATATCCCTGTCCTTTTCCTTCTTTCCTGAGGCAAGACGGCAGGGGCAGGACATATAGCCGTAGCGTTCTTTATTAGTAAGCAGTCCCTGAAGCAGTGAGTCCACCTGTTCTTCGTTCGTATTGAAAAAATAACCGAGGGCTTCCTGTATGTTTTGCAGGGTTTTACGCAGACTCGTTCTATCCCTCATGGGAGGCCCAGCTCCTTTTTAATCCGTTCTTCCTGATAGCCAACGATGGCGACATTATCGATGATAGTAATGGGAAAACTCTCTTCCGGGTTGAATTTTCTCAGTTCCTCCATCTGCTCATCCCGTTCACTCTCCGGGAGTAGATCAAGATCGGTGAAGCTATACTGAAAACCGGCTTCCTTAAGCTGTCTCTTCAGAGTGCTGCAAAAAAAACAGGTGCTCAGGGTAATTAAGCGAATCTCTGGCTGCTGTTCTTTTGGTGTTGCATTTTTCTCTGCCTGGGTCATTGCACGTCCCTCCCGTTACCGCTGTCTGAAAGGTTTGAGAGTTCCGGTGGAAAAGGCCGGAGCAGAACTTGACTGAGCAGATATTCTTGTTTAAAACGGATTGCCTGGACTTCAAGAAGTCGGGTGGCAGCCTGCAAGGGGATCCTTTCGTCGCGATACTCTTCAAAGGTGTTGATAATATATTGTTTTTCCTCGCTGGACATCTTTTTTGCAATCCAGCCATAAGCATGATAAAGAGTGTTGACCATGGCCTGTCGGCGAAAGGGCCTGGCCAGAATTTGGGCCATTTCTGCTTCGTAGAGTTGAAAAACCTCAGCAGCAGGCAAATGTTCATGGTTGGCTGTTATTTTACCACAGAGACGAAAACGACTCTGGTTATAGGCAAGAAAGAGCAGCTTGTGGCTGGCATGGAAATTCACCAACTCACCCATTTTTAAATTAGTTGCAATGCTGCGAAAACGTGTCCAGACATAGAGCTTGATGAGAAAATGTTCCCGAAGAACGATGTTCGTCAAACGCTGTTCATCGTCTACTGCTTTCTGTCCCAGCCTTTCCAGTACCAGTGTGCCAAAGACACCGCTTTCCCAGCGCAGAAACTGCGGTTTTTCCATGCCCTTGTATACCTTGGCATCGTACAAACCGCAGGAGGGTGACCTGGATTTCAGGATAGCCCCGTCGCAATCAGTAAGCTGTTCCACCTGCCCCATGGCGGCTTCATGCAGGGCGGTGGTGACTGTGCGTGACTCCGCCGGCTGCCACACCTCAACTCTATTGTTTTCCAAACAGAGACGAATCGGGGGACGAGGCACCCCCAGCCCCGCTTCCATTTCCGGACAGATATCAATGAAATCAACGTGGTCCCGCAACAGCTTCACGACCATGGAGGAAAGCTGTGCCCCATCATAACGGCAGGGTGCAAAACCGAGACAGCGGCTGACAAGGACTCTGGGGCGGGGGAAAGAAGGGCTCATCGAATACACTCCATCAAAATAATTTTCAGTTTGAGACCAAAAGGGTTTCTAAAAACAACAGACTCCATCACAAGTTTCGAATCCAGTTACTTTTCACCAGGCACTTGATAATGGTGAGATCCTTGCCTGCGCCGCGCAGGCGACTGTGGCAGGGAACAGAAAGGCTGAAGGTGGCTGACCAGATTGCTAAAATGATCAGAATACGCTGCCATCTCGAATCCTACTCTAGGACATAGGCCACTTCCACTCCTAGCTGAAGAAACATAAGTAGAGTGACAATCAGGCCAATCAGAGCAGTGTATCTGCCATGCCAGCCAACAAAGGCCTTCTCCTCGATATAGCCAACGAGGGATAGATAATCAGCTGCACCAGTCAGATCAGGATCAAGAGTCCGCTATCCACAATAAGCTGCAATGCTGTCAGTGAACTCACAGAGCCTTCCATTTCTTATCCTCTTGTAGAATACAAGATTCTCCATGGCGCTGCCAATAACAAAGATTTTACTTTTCTTTGTTTGCTTTTGTCAGGCTTTTTTCCTGGAAATTAAAGAAATTCCTTCATGTTACCAGCGCTCGTGCCAACGATTGTACTAACATCCATACAGCTGGCTTTTTCCTCTTCGCTCAGCTCTAGTTTTGCTTTGATATTACCTTTCAGGGCCTCTACGTTACAGGCGTATTCCTTACCGTCTTTGTCACGTACCCATACCAGATTTCCAAACCCACCTTGTAATTTATCAGCCATAATGTTCTCCTAAAATAGGGTTACTGGTTGTATTGCATTTCCTGCTCTTGCTTTATACAATAGCCCCTTGCGAGAGACAATCAATGAGGGTTAAAAGATAGTTTAATGACAGTCTAAACTATCTTTAATGACGCCACCTGCCTCTTAGAGTCGGCGGGCAATCCGATCCACAGCCAAAACCGCTCCAACCGTTACTGCCGCCATGGATTTGCCCCGGAAAGGTGAAATCACCAGATGGAGGAGTTGCCTTTGATACAGGTAGGTAAGCTATATGGAGTAACAGAGAGGTCTTTCATGATTGATTTTCCTTCAGCTTTTTTTCAATAAAACCTGAGAGAATGAAAAAGAAGGGCGTGAGCCCGGCCCAGACCAGGGCGGTGATTAATATATTGCGGTAAAGGGGTTGATTGAACTCCATGGCTCCCAGGGCGCCACCTCCATAATAGGCAAGAGCACCGCCTATGCCCCCTAAAACAGCAGCCAGTAGGTGACGACTGCGGAGCCAGCGGATTGATACGTTGAAAAGGGTGGAGAAGTTGAGCCACATCAAGATCAGCCAAGGTGGGCTGTAGGGTGTCGGGAAAAGAAAAGTTTTGGGAGTGTATATTCCCAAAACGGTGAGCAGGGTATCGGTGGCAAAACCGATTATCATGATTGTAAGGCCCAGGGTGACTTCTCTTACCACATTGCCATGGAGCTTGAGATGGACGGCAAAAAGCATTAGCACCATCAGCGGTCCGAGCCAGAACATATCCTTGGCGGCACCGAGTATACTGGTAAACCAGCCGACTTGAAAGCTTAACAGGTTGAAGGCAATCAGCATTTTCTAGAGACCCGGTAGAATGGGTTGCGGGCGGTAACCGGGCTTGTTGAAAATCATCTGGACATTACCCAGGTAGCGTTCGGCAAAACCTGCTTCACAATAGCAGAGATAAAATTCCCACATCTTAATAAAACTCTCGCTAAAGCCCTGCTGCCTGACATCTTCAATTTTTTCAAAAAAATTCTGGCGCCAGATTCGTAAGGTGGTAGCGTAATGGGCGGTAATGTCCTCAAGGTGAAAGAGTTTCATATCAGAGGCATTGGTGGAGGCCTCCATCATCGCTGTGATTGATGGAATACAGCAGCCTGGAAAGATATATCGGCTGATAAAATCAGCTGATTTCTTATGATTTTCATAGACCTGGTCTTGAATGGTAATGGACTGGATCAGCATGGAGCCGTTTGCCTTTAAAAGATCACTGCAGCATTTAAAAAAAGTTTTGTAAAAATGGTGGCCCACGGCCTCAATCATCTCAATAGAGACAATCTTGTCAAATTTACCGGCAAGCTCACGATAGTCTTGAAAGAGCAGGTCGATTTGGCCTGAAAGGCCGGCTTCTTTGATGCGACGTTCGGTATGATCATGCTGTTCTTTTGAGATCGTGGTGGTGGTCACCCGGCAGCCATATTTTTCAGCGGCATAGATGGCAAAACCTCCCCAACCGGTACCGATTTCCAGTAAATGATCAGCCTCTGAAAGTTCGAGTTTTTTGCAGATTCGTTCGAATTTTTCTAATGAGGCCTCGTGGAGTGTGGTCTGCTGATCCTTAAAAATAGCGCAGGAATAAGCCAGGGTATCGTCAAGGAAGAGACGATAAAAATTATTCCCCAAATCATAATGGGCGCTGATATTTTTCTTGCTGCCGTTCTTGGTATTTTTGCGGCGGAGATGAAAGAGTTTGTATATGGGAGCAGTGATCTTCGCCAAGCCACTATCTAAGGTTTCCACTACATCTTGGTTCAGGACGATGATTCGAATGAGGTCGGTAAGATGGTTGCAGTTCCACTCTTTACGCATATAAGACTCGCCGGCGCCGATACTGCCACCGAAAACAAGGGAGCTGTAAAACATCGGGTCTTTGACTCTGATTTTGGCGTACATACCATTTTTCTTGGTGGTACCCAGTTCAAAAATATCGTTGCCATCCTCTATCTCAATATGACCATCGTGGATAGCGGCCAGCCGTTTTAAAACGATATTGCGGCATAGATTAAGCGTAAAAAGCTTGTGGCCTATAGAATAAGAGGGGAAGGCCAGGGCTTTTTCCTTGGAGATCATTTTTTTAGCCATGGGAACACTATTCCTCCGTTTGTTCTCTTTTAGTGGGATGAGTATAAAAAGGGCAGCCTTTTTGCCAGAGACGCAGAGCCTGCCAATAGATACCTGCCGTGACCTTGAAAGTCATCAGGGGGTGGCAGGTTAAAACGGCTGCCAGGTTTTTAGAATTTATATCACGGCGGTTAAGAATAAGTTCCGCTTCAAAAAGCTTTTCTTCGTCGTGAAAGTCCATCATCAATACTTGAAGTTCCTTACCTGGTTCGCCGAATTTCCAGGTGTACGAAATATCCATGTCCATAAAGGGTGAGACATGAAAATCTTTGGCAAAGGAGTAGGTTCGAGTTGTGCCTTGGCGTTCTTCCATTTTTTTGTCAAGTACGTAGCAAAAAACCTCCCCCCAAGGAGTATTATGGATTTCCACTACAATGGTTTCGAGTTCTTTACCGCTTTGGTCATAACAATAAAATAAGGTCGCCGGGTTAAAGCAGTATCCCAAATATCTAAGGTGGGTCAGCATTCGGATCGGCCCTTGGCAGGGGGAGCCTGTTTCTTTTTCAACCAGGTTGCGTACACTCTGGTCAAGGGAGATGGTCGGATCGCCAAAATGATCTTTGCGGCGCAGGTAGGCCAAGTTAAAATGTTTGGTAGACCAAAACCACCGGCCTTGGAAAACCTCGTCTAACTCTTCAAGATCTATATACATCATAAACAGTTTGAAGTTAAAGCCGTTGGCCACAGGCTGGTAGCGGGCATGTATGGCCTGGCCTTGATAAATGCAACTGTTCATCACATTTCCTTGCCGAAATATTTGCAGACTTCCAAACCGCTTTTAACGCCGTCCTCGTGGAAACCGTTCCCCCAATAAGCTCCGCAAAAATGGGTGTGATGGACACCGCTGATCTCGCTATGGCGCTTTTGGGCCGCCGGCACCTGTGGTGTGTAGAGCGGATGGTCATACCTGTAGGTGCCGATGATTTTGGCAGAGTCTATCATCTGCCGCTGGTTGAGGGATACTGTAAATTCTTCCGGGGCCCTTATGCCCTGGAGAATGTTCATGTCGTAGCTGAGTGTCGCCGTTTCTTGAGACTCTTTAGGGATGGCATAATTCCAGCTGGCCCACACAGATTCTTTGGACGGCAATATTGCAGTATCGGTGTGAAGAATAGCATCATTTGGCTGATAACCGATGGTGCCCAGAATCTCCTTTTCAGGTTCAGAAGGATCTGCCAGTAGGGCCAGGGCCTGGTCGCTGTGAACGGCAAGGATGACATGGTCAAAGGTTTCGGTGCCTTTTTTGTTGCTGACCACTACCTTCTCATCCTGCCTTTTGATCGATGTTACCGGGCAGTTCAGCTGAATATAATTTTTAAAGGGTTCAGTCAGCTTAGGAATATAGGCCTGGGAGCCTCCTTTAATCACCTGCCACTGAAATTGATTTTTGATATTAAGAAAACCATGATTTTTAAAGAAACGGACAAAGGTGCCCAGAGGAAAATTCTTTGACTTGTCGAGACCGGCAGACCACAGCGAAGCAGTGATGGGCAGGACAAAGAGCTCTATAAACCGGGTACTGTAGCCTTTATTTTTTAGGTAAGGGACAAGGGGTTCATTGTCATATTTATGGTCGAGAAGGCTGTCAAATTCTCTGCGGAATCGAAAGAGATCCCAGATCATCCGGTGATGGGCTGGAGAGAAGATGTTTTTACGCTGGGCAAAGAGTGTGTTTAAGGAGTGGGCGTTATACTCTACTCCGGTGTGGTGACATTTGACACTGAAGGTCATCTCGGTGGGCTGGTATTCAACACCAAGGCTGTTCATTATTTTGCAGAAATTGGGGTATGTCGTCTCATTAAAGACAATAAAGCCGGTATCAATCATATAGCTGCCGGATTCGGTCTGCACCGGGATGGTGTGGGTGTGGCCACCGATATAGTCATTGGCCTCAAAAATCTGAATATCGAAATCTTTATGAAGCAGATGAGCGGTGGTGAGGCCGGATATACCCGTGCCGATGATTGCTATCTTCATTTCACATCCCTTACTTTAAAAAAACATCAAGTTGTTTACCGGCCACAGTGGCTACGCTATTAATAAAAGCTCCCCAGGCCATATCCACCATGGACATTTTTATCGACCAGTTTTGCAGGAGTGAGTGGTTGGTCATATCGTAGACCCCGTATAATATGAGGCCATAGAGCATCCCCTTAATCAAGGCTGGAAAGAAGAAGTTCTGGTCTGGGATGCCGGGCAGAACAAAGAGGACAATACCAAGGGGAATAAGAAGATAGACAAGAATCGCGGCCCAAATCACTGGCGCAAAATTATTATTTAAAACCCTGGCCATGGGACCCAGTTCATTAAGATAAAAACGGCTCATGATCTTTCCGAGCCAGAGATAATCAATAATGAAAAAGATCGGAATAAGACAAAGGTAGACTTTCAGTTCGTGCATCATAATTGCTTCTCCTTACGGGGGGGAAGAGGGATAAAGACACTGGTTGTTTTCATATATTCTTGGAATTCAGTCTTGGTACGGAGCCTTTTTTCGGCAAGGGGGATGCCGGACACCTTGAGGATCAAAAAGGTTATTGTGGCCGGGCCGATCAGGCTCAGCCATACGTTACCCACCGACAGGGCCATGATGTAAACACCCCACCAGAGCAGAACCTCGCCAAAATAATTGGGATGTCTGCTGTAACGCCAGAGGCCAGACTGCATTATTTTCCCTTTATTGCCGGGGTCCTTTGTGAATTGATCAAGCTGGTAATCCCCCACCATTTCAAAGGTGAAGCCGATGAGCCAGATTAGAATACCAAAATAATCCAAAGCATTGAGAGGAGGATTGGCGGTTGTGATGACTTGCAGAACAGGAATTACCACAATCAGAATCAAAAAACCCTGGAGCATAAATACCTGCAGGAAGCTGCCAAGGAGAAGATGTTTTCCCCATTGCTCACGCCACTCTTGATAGCGCCGGTCTTCTGATTTGCCACGGTTCCGAAGAGCAATGCGGATGGCCAACCGCCCACCCCAGATGAAAACAAGAGCGCTTACCAGTAGAGCTCGACCCGAAACCGGCCAGGAGTAAACCAAAGCACAGGTGGTAGCACTTATAAAGCCAAGACCCCAGACGATATCGGCAATATCATTTCGCTTACGCCACAAAGCCACAGCAAACCAGGTGCTCATAAAAAAAAACATCAAAGCAAGTTCAAGTGTCAGCAGTCGAAGCATAATATGGCTCCCTCTAGTTAAAGATTTTTCTGCTTTTCAAAGCTCACCTGCTCCGCGAAGGGGAGATGATTAATTTACTAGCCGGGATTGTTGTGAGGATTCTTTAAGAGTTTGCGGTATAGATGCAAAAAAATCAAGAAATAAGAACAGCCTAGCCATGGCAACAGGATTATACCAAAATTACTTAGGCTGCATTTTCCATATCGGGATTCTCAATACTAACCGCACTCTTTTTTTGAAGAGTGCGGCCTCATTTCTACCAGCGCTCAGTACCAACGATTGTACTGACATCCATACAGCTGGCTTTTTCCTCTTCGCTCAGCTCTTCTTTTGTTTTGATATTACCTTTCAGGGCCTCAACGTTACAGGCGTATTCTTTACCGTCTTTGTCACTTATCCATACCAGATTTCCTAATCCACTTTGTGATTTGTCAGCCATGATGTTCTCCTTAAATAGGGTTAATAGTTCTACTGCATTTCCAGCTCTTGCCTTATACAATAGACCCTTGTGAGAGATAATCAATGGGGGCCAGAGGAGTTTCTAACAATAGTTACTACTTTCATTAGCAGCACAACCTTCCTCTTAGAGCCGCCGGGCAATCCGATCCTCAGCCAAAACCGCTCCAACCGTTACTGCCGCCATGGATTGCCCCGGAAAGGTGAAATCACCAACCAGGGTGCAATTTTTTATCCCGAAGTGATTCCGGCCTGGCGGGACTATACTGTTCTGGCTATAGCCCCCGACCAGACCAAGATGTCGTCCGGTGTAACGGGCATAGGTAAGCGGAGTCCCTGCCATATAAAATTCGACATTGTCTTGGAATCCGGGAACATGGATCTCCAACAGGGCGAGTATTTTATCTGTGTACGCCAGTTTCATGGCTGTGTAGGTATCATTTCCCTTTTCCCAGGCCTCCCACCAGGGTTGTACCGCCGTATGGGTGGAGATGCTGAGAGCAACTTTCCCTTCTGCTGCCCGTGTCATATCATGGGGATGGGAGGCGGACAAAAAAAGAGACGCTCCCTCGGCCAGTTTTCCGGCAGCTGTATCCACCAGCTGTAAATGTGAGGAGTGCAGTTGTTCCATGATCTCCTTATCGGCAGCAATATGGAGAATGAATGCTCCCCATCGGGCACGGCTTTCTTTTTGCCAGGATGTGGGGATCTCTTTGCTGAGGAGAGTGGCCAGCCCGGCACTGGATCCGTTAAACAGGACCTCCCTGGCTTTATATCTTCCCTTGCTGGAGACCACCTCAGTGATCTGGTCTTTATCCACGGTAAAAGAAAGTGCCTTTTCACCACAGATCACCTGGCCACCCAGGCTACTGATTTTTTGGCCCAGTATATCTGCCACCGTTCCTATACCGCCAACAATGCTGCAGGGTGACTTGCGTGGCAGGTCAAGGGCCATGGCGGCATAAAGTGCATTACAGGAAGATGAGGTGGTCTGGGCGGAAATCAACAGCTGGGCATCGATGAATCTGCAAAAGGCAGCATCCCTGTGCAGGTTGTGTTTCTGCAGCCAGCGTTCGGCAGACATGGTGCACAGTTGGAGAATTTTTGAGGTACACACTTTGGCCGGAAGCACCCGTAAAAGTGCAGCTATTTGCTGCGATCTGCTGCGCTGGTATAGGGAGAGAAGTTTCTCTGACACCGCCCAAAGCCGATCGGCAATATCTGCCTGCTCCCTCCAGAAGGATTCAGAGGCAGGAAAATGCTGAAGAAGGGAGTGACGATTTTTATCAAGCAGAAGCGTGTTTTTCCCCTCACGATACTCCCAGGCAACATCCAATGGCTGCGTTGGCCAGCAAACATTCAACTTTTCAGCAAGCCACTGCATGGGACCGTTAGTTTGAAAACCAGATCCTATGGTTGCTCCAGTATCGAAGCGAAAGCCCCGATGGGAGAATGTTGCAGCACAACCTCCCACACTCTGCTGCTGTTCCAGCACAAGAACCTCCATACCCTTAGCCGCCAGCAACGCAGCCGAGACAAGGCCGCCAATTCCAGCACCAATGATAATGGTATCGTAGGAGCGCATAATGAACCTGCTTAGAAAAAATTCATATTTTTTATTGGATACTACGGGAGAGCCTTCTCACCAAAGGTAAGCGCTGACCTTTTTTCCCATCACCTGCCAGGAAAAACTCCGCCTGGCGATTTTCCCGGCAAATCCGTAACAGACATGTAAGGGCAGGAGATGCTCCTCTTGTATGGCCTCTGCTGCACGCTCCGGCTCGGTAAATTTCCCGTTTGTGCACCTGTCCATCAACCACTGTTCAAAGGATTCATTCATTGACTGTATGGCGGTAGTGGACAGGGAAAAGAAGGCCTTCATATTGTCAAATGAAAAACCTTAACCAAGTACAAGGATCTTTTCATCCTTTAATCCGGCAATGCTCCTGCCAAGCACTATATGTTCAGCCGGATTGAAGCCGTTTATGAGTGGCACCACTGAGGACTGTAAATTTCTCAGTTTCCCAGTGGGGCCTGACCACAATGATAGCGGAAGGTCTTTCCAGAATGGTCGCAATACTTTTAAGCCCACAAACCATCTCCCTGTGGCATGCATCTCCCAACAGAGGAAGGGGACCACCCCCATGGGAGATATAAAGAGCATAAGGGAGAGATATTTTAGAATTACTGTGCATACTCTGCTCCTCGTATCACTCAATGATCACTTCATTTCCGCCAATGAGACTAAGGGCCCTGTCAACCCTGAAACGAACAAGAAACTTTTCTCCCTGCAGCCTCTCATCCTCGGGACTGAGATGACGTCTGGTGAGTGAGCTAATGAGCTCCTGATCGCTGCTTTCATCGATCTTACTCAGAAAGAGACGAACACCACTGTAGCCCTGTCCTTCCTCAAGGAAAAGATAGTTCGCATGCTTGTTTTCCTGCAGATTCTTGTGGGTAAGGCGGTCACGCATAATAAATGCGAGCTCATCTCTCCCCTGTACATGTGGCCTTGAATAGATTGCGGTATCCACCACTCCGTTTTTATCACTGGTGGCCATAACTCCAATTCCCTTCATCTTTGAAAAATAGGTTTCAATATTCATTTTATCCGTTTTCCTTCTCTTTATTGTAATTTCCCAGGTTGTTCTCGCAGGCAGAATGAACAATTTCCAGGCCTGAAATGGTAGCGGCAATCACCGCACCCATAACCACTCCTCTTCCTGTCCAGTTGTTTCCATAGCAACATTCTGGCTTTCCAGTTCCTGGTTTACCAAAACCAGTGTAGCTGCCGGGTCAGCTGCTATCTTGTCTTCGTAATAGCCAACAATATCAGCAAGAGTCTCATCATATTTCTTATCAATCAACGACTTCTGCTCACTCCAGCCCTTTCACCGATATGCCTTTCTCCTGGAGCTCCCTGCATACCTGCTCTACCTGTGATCTATTGCAATCCGTTATCTCATACACGTCGCTTACGCCGTCAATAAAGGAAAAAATCACCCGGCCGTCTTCACCTAAGGTGATCGAGCGGATGTAGTTTGCATTCAACCAGGGTTCCAGACTTTCTGTAAAGTGATTCAAGCTGCATTGTTTCATGATATTCTCCCTTATTGTTCAGATGACACTCTTTCCAAATCTGGACAGAGTGTCATCTGGTTGCTCCTGGTTACCAGCGTTCGGTACCTACAAATGTACTGACATCCATGCAGCCGGCCTTTTCTTCCGCAGAAAGTTCTTCTTTGGTTTTAATGTTTCCCTTGAGAGCATCAGCCGTACAGGCGTATTCCCTGCCGTCTTTATCTCGTACCCAAACCATATTTCCAAATCCACCTTGTATATTATTTTTCATAACAGTCTCCATTTATTATTGTTCTTGTTGCTTGCTATAGAAGGTTTATTTAACCCTGTATCTACAGTAAGCTGTGATACGATGGATAGCAATACGGGTTAAAGGATAGATTAATAGTAGCTAAAACTATCAACAAGGAGATCCTGATGGATGGCCGCATGTATGAGATCATTGTTGACTCGCTGTCAGCGCATGTTGCGGTGCTGGATGACAAAGGCGTGATTGTCAAGACCAACCGGGCCTGGCAGGAGTATGCAGAAAAAAATGGATTGGTAGGGCACGCTGATACCCTTGGAGTCAATTACCTGGATATCTGCGAAGCTGCCACTGACTCTGGAGATCCGGAAGGAGAGCTGGTTACCATGGGCATCCAAAAGGTACTGGCGGGTGAACTCCTCGAGTTTGTGATCCAATACCCCTGCCATTCGCCAAGCCGACGCCAGTGGTTCAACCTTCGGGTACTCCCCTATCTCTCTCAAACAGAAAACTGGGTTATGATGGTGCATGAAGACGTCACGCCCCTTTTTCTTGCCCAGGAAGAGCTGCAACAGAAGGAAGAGGAACTAAGGCAGAAGAGTGAGGAGCTGGAGGAGATGAATGTAGCCCTCAAGGTGCTGCTTGAACACCGGCAACGTGGACTGGCAGAACTGGAGCAGCAAATGACAGTCAACATTCACGAACTGGTACTCCCCTATACGGAGAAACTGAAAAGCAGCCTGAAAACCCCGCGGAATCGAACCCTGATCGATATTGTGGAGAGTAATCTCAACGATATCATCGCTCCCTTTCTCAACCGGCTTTCCTCCCTCAACCTTCTCCTAACCCCCCAGGAGGTCGAGGTAGCTGCGCTGATCCGGACCGGAAAGAGCAGCCAGGAGATTGCGGATGTATTAGGGGTATCAGTGAGTACCATCAGTTTTCATCGAAAGAATCTACGCCGCAAGCTTGGTCTGCACGACCGGACAATGAACCTGCGTACCTATTTGCTCTCTTTGAAATAAATGGATTGGCAGGTTCTAATATTAATAGTGAGTGCATAAGAGAGGGTTGAGCTTGTTCCTGATTCCTTTTTCCCCTAAAAACTGAATGATTATTCAATAAAACTTAACTAAAAAAAACAAAATAGGTAAAAAAATAAATTGTTGGCCCATGTTTTAAAACTAATTGCATTTTAAGAGAATACTCTTGGTAAGGTTAATCATTTAAGAGAAGCTGCAATTTAAGATGTTTCCCTGTTACAACAGCTTTTAGCGGGAAATAAGATAACTCAGGGCTGAGACAGCCAGCGGAAAGCTCTTCCATTTCATGTAAGTATAAAATACTATCTTACTACTGTGAATAATAGATTTGATAAGGTCTCTTTTCTCGAAGCTGTTAAGCTGAGTTTGAACAACTATAGACAATAAGGTTCAGCCCTTACAGTTGTCAGCTCACCTCCTGACGATCCCCACCTGTGTGCCAGAAAAGTTGGATAAACGGTCAACCCAACATACCCACGCTTGGATACTGAAATTTCTGATGACAGAATTTCACCCTGCCATCAACAGTTCAAGAAGTTCGGCCCGTTCCTCAAGCCGTTGTCGATACTTTCCTTCCACTCTCTCCAGCTCCTGCTCATCCGCTATGACCCGGGAAAGTCCTCCATAAGAGAGTAAAAGAGATTCTATTTTCCCGCTATCAATCCCCTCTCTGTCCATTTCATCTTCCCAGTCCTTCATGACAACCAGTCTACTCAACAGATCTGCCAGGATCAGGATCTGACTGGAATATCCGCATTCAGTAATCCTTTCATAGTCGTGGTGTTCACCAACCATCTGTACCAGGATGGATGGAAACATCCAGCGATAGAGAAGCTGAGACCCCAGTTCATTATGGCCGCAGCCCAAAACCCCCAGTTCAATCTCCAGATCCTCAACCCCTGTGAGCTGCCCATAATGCTCTATTTCCTCAATCTCCTGAGAAAATTCACTGACCACCAGCAGCTTTCCGATATCATGGAGCATTCCACCTAAAAAAAAGAGCTGATTCTCTTCATGGACTTGCTCTGCTATACATTCTGCGGCCAGGGCACACTCCAGTGAATGTTTCCAGATCTTGGTCACCAGAGTACGTTGATGAGTGTCGGATAGCCTGAATGCCTGAAACAAAATCCTGGCAAGAACCAGATTCTGAACCTCGTTCTTGCCAAGAAGTGTGAGGGCATGCTTGAGAGAAACGACCTGTCTGCGCAATCCGTAAAAAGCAGAATTGGCAAGCTTCAAAACCGCAGCCACCAGAGAGACATCCCCCCTGAGCACACTCTCAAGATCTGCGGCCATGGTATCCGGATCCGACACCAGTTCCATAACCCGCATAGCCACTGACGGCAATGGAGCGAAATCCTCGACACAGGCAGCAACCCGTTTATAAAGCAAAGTCTGTTTAGGGTCCGTCCGTCGAAGCATCTGTCTCCCCCCCCGAATGAGATAAGAAATGATTTTCCTTGATAACCTTCAGCAACATATCCACGAGAAAAGGATCAAATTGACCTCCGGAATGCAGGCATAACTCTTCCTGCACCTCCTGTATGCTCTTAGCTCCCTTTCGAGAAACCGGAGAACTCATGGCAACGTATGCATCAATCAGTGTAAAAATCCTTGCGGCCATGGGAATTTCATTGCCCTTCAAGCCGTCCGGGTATCCCGAGCCATCATAATGTTCATGGTGAGAATAGAGAATCACCCGTTCAGAGGAAAAGAAGTCGAACATGGTGGTCAGCTCTCGAAGCATGAGGGGCTGATCAAAAAGCATATTTTCCTGTTCCTTATTGAGCGGTCCTTCCGTCTCCAGGGAACTGTCATGAATATAACAGCGAAAAAGATCATGCAGCTTGATGGCACGACGAAATGAATGGATAAGTTTTTCGGGAAGGTTCAGTTTGTTCGTGAGCAGGTCCAGGACATTGTTAAACAGATCATTACGATCCACCAACATATCATAGTCTCGAGTCTGAGCATGAACCATGGCCTCAAAGGAGGAAATGGTCATGGCACGGGCCTTTTCAATGGTGGCGTTGAGCTGACTCTGCTGAGAAGAATCAATGGCATCCTTGATATGATTTTCAAGACCGTGCAGCCCGCCCTTGGGAGCTCGATAATGGACCACACGATTACGTCCGTCGGCCTTGGCCTGATAGAGGGCATTATCCACGTAATCAATAATGACTCCAGGGGGTGCAGTCTCATCGCCAAAGCCTGAATACACGCCAATGGAGACCGTCACATAACGGGTATAGCGCTCGTTGGCAAAAACAGTAGACGCGACCTTCGCCCTGATCTTTTCAGCAACCGTTTCCGCCTGCGTCCCGTCGATATTGGGGAGGATGACCAAAAACTCCTCGCCCCCATAGCGACCGAAGATATCGGACTTCCGCAAATCCCCCTGCACTCTCTTGGCAAATTCCTTGAGAACAAAATCACCAAAAGGATGTCCGCAGGAATCGTTCACATCCTTAAAAAAATCAAGATCGAGAAGAAAAACCGAGAGAGCACTGTTATAGCGCCGGGCCAGAGAAACCTCTCGGGCCAGCTGTTCCTGCAGATGATTATGATTATAAAGACCGGTCAGACTGTCCCGTATAGCGCGCTGTTCCAGCTTCAGATTCTGTTCATGGACCTTACTGGTAGCAAGTTCCAATTGTTGCTGGCGAGCGGCCAGCTCAAGAAAAACTTTGACTTTGGCCTTCAAAACAGTGGGATTCACAGGTCTTTCAAGAAAATCAACAGCACCTGCAGCGTACCCCTGCTCCAGCAAACTCCCGATCTCTTCTGCACCTGCCTGGAAAATAACAGGGATATGGCCAACCTGTTCACTTTCACCAAGGACACGAACCCGCTCAAAAGGTTCCGGGTCCGAAGCATTCACGGCCAGGAGAATCAGAGCAAAATTCTCTTCCAGTACTAAATCCAATATCCTCTCAGCATGTGCAGCGACAACAACATCAACATCAAGATCTTTCAGCACCGCTTGCACGGTAGACAGATTAACGACATCGTTATCTATGAGTAAAATGGATTGTTTCTGATCTCCTCCCATACACCCTTTCCACAAAAATAATTAAAGAAACAGAAAATATAAAAATAAAGACAGGACCACCTTTTCCAATAGTAATATACCTATTTATATTACTACAGTGACAATAAAAACAGAAGAAGGAAAAGAAAAAAAGCCCCTCCTGCCTCTGTGCAGACCTTGAACTACAACCATCTTTCCGGTATAAAACAGTCTTTCTCACGCACTTGTTCGTAACAACATTGCAACCCACTAGACCAATGAGGACGATCATGGGACAACTCGACACATTTTTTCAACAGAGCATTGAAGAGCCCGAAGAATTCTGGGCCAAGGCCGCAGAAGGTATCGACTGGATAACAAAATCAGATAAAATCCTTGATGGTTCCAACCCTCCATTCTATCGATGGTTTGCAGGAGGTGAACTCAACACCTGTTACAATGCAGTTGATCGTCATGTAAATGCAGGTCGTGGGGAACAGACCGCCATCATCTACGACTCACCTGTGACAGACACCATTGCCAAAATCACTTACAAAGAGCTACAGGAACGAGTTGCCCGCTTTGCCGGTGGCCTCAAAAAGCAGGGGGTGAGCAAGGGCGACACAGTCATTATTTACATGCCCATGATCCCCGAGGCAGCAGTGGCCATGCTGGCCTGTGCCCGACTGGGCGCTGTCCATTCCGTAGTCTTTGGCGGATTTGCCGCAAGCGAACTCGCCATTCGTATCGATCATGCCCGCCCAAAAGTTCTGGTCACTGCCTCCGGAGCAGTGGAAGGGAAAAAAATCATTGCCTACAAGCCGCTAGTGGACAAAGCCATTGAGCAATCTGACCATAAACCGGAAAAATGCATCGTTTTCCAACGCGACATGGTACATGCCGAGATGCAGGAAGAAAGAGACTTGGACTGGCAGGAGCTGGAAGCCGCAAGCGAACCTGCTGACTGTGTTCCTGTGGCAGCAACCGATCCCCTCTATATCCTTTATACCTCCGGCACCACCGGCATGCCGAAAGGGGTTATGCGTGACAACGGCGGCCATGCCGTGGCCATCCACTGGTCCATGAAAGCTATCTACAATATCGATGCCGGAGACGTCTTCTGGTCAGCATCTGATGTGGGCTGGGTGGTGGGCCATTCCTACATCATCTACGGCCCCCTGCTGAAAGGGGCCACCACCATCATCTACGAAGGCAAGCCCATCGGCACCCCTGATGCTGGCGCCTTCTGGCGGGTTATCTCCCAGCATGGAGTCAAAGCCCTCTTCACTGCGCCCACAGCCTTCCGTGCCATAAAGAAAGAAGACCCCAATGGCACCCTGCTTGGCCAGTACGACATGTCATCCTTTGATGCACTCTACCTTGCCGGAGAGCGGCTTGATCCCGACACCTATCACTGGGCTTCAGACCTGTTGAGTGTCCCGATCATTGACCACTGGTGGCAGACCGAGACCGGCTGGGCCATAGTTGCCAACTGCCGGGGAATCGAGGAGCTGAAGGTTAAGGCAGGATCACCCTCTCGCCCTGTTCCCGGCTATGATGTCCGCGTTCTGGACAACGACGGCAAAGAACTGTCTGCCGGAGAGGAAGGAAACATCGCCATCAAACTTCCCCTGCCTCCGGGTACCCTTGCCACCCTCTGGCGCAATGAAGAACGTTTCATCTCTTCCTACATGTCTGCCTTTCCCGGTTACTATGAAACCAGTGACGGCGGCTATATCGACGAGGATGGCTATGTCTTTGTCATGGGCCGCATAGACGATGTCATCAACATTGCCGGCCACCGTCTTTCCACCGGCTCAATGGAAGAAGTAATCGCCACCCATCCCGATGTGGCCGAATGTGCGGTCATCGGCACCGACGATCAGCTCAAAGGCCAGCTACCCTTAGGACTTTTTGTGTTAAAAGCAGGAGTAGAACGTGACGTGGAAGAAATCAGAAACGAACTGGTAAAAATGGTCCGGGAAGAGATCGGTCCCATTGCCTGCCTGCGCGTGACCTCGTCAGTGAACCGATTGCCCAAGACCCGCTCCGGTAAGATTTTGCGCGGCACCATGCGTTCCATTGCCAACGGCAAAGAATTCAGGATGCCTTCGACCATCGACGACCCCACCAGCCTTGACGAGATCATCGACATCCTGCAGGGAATTGGTTATCCCAAGGTCTAACAGATAAAGAAAAAATCACAAAATCCGGCTACTATCAAACAGGACAACTCGAAACACCAAATAATAAGACAGTGACATTCCACTATTCATATCCAGAAAAATCACTATATTTTTTGATATTAAACCAGCAACAGCTCGACAAGATACTGTTATGAAAATCCATGAATACCAGGCCAAAGAGCTGTTTCGACAGGCTGGAATCCCTGTTCCGGACGGACAAGTCTGTTACGACAGGGAAAAGATTCCCTCTCTTATCGCCAACCTGAATATGCCGGTGGCAATCAAGGCCCAGGTCCTGGCTGGAGGCCGAGGTAAAGGTGGTGGAGTAATCCTGGCTCATACCACAAAAGAGGCCCAGGCGGCCGCAGAAAAAATTTTAGGTATGCAGCTGGTCACTCTTCAGACCGGAGAAGAGGGAACTGCAGTCAAGACCATCCTCTTTGAGCAGGGAATACAACTGAAAAAGGAACTCTACCTCTCCATGCTCATTGATCGGGAACAGGCAGATATCGTCATCATTGCCAGCAGAGACGGGGGAATGGATATCGAGACAGTTGCCAGCAAGACACCTGAGCGGATTATCACCGTCCATGTCAACCCCCTGCTGGGCCTGCAGAGCTACCAGCTGCGGAAGCTGATCTTCGGCCTTGAGTTAGACCCGGCAGTGACAAAATCCTTTGCCACTCTTGTCAAAAAACTCTTCACCCTCTTTCTCAACTCTGACTGCTCTCTTGTAGAAATCAACCCACTGGCCATCACCGTAGAAGATACAGTCATGGCCCTTGATGCCAAGATGGAGATCGATTCCAACAGTCTCTTTCGCCACCCTGATATTACGGCCATGCATGACTCCAGTGAAGATGATGCCCTGGAGGCCGCAGCTGCTGCCCATGGACTCAACTATATCCGCCTGGGCGGCACCATCGGCAGCATGGTCAATGGTGCAGGCCTGGCCATGGCCACCATGGATCTCATCAAGCAGGCCGGCGTAGAACCGGCAAATTTCCTTGACGTAGGCGGCGGGGCCAGTGCCGAAATGGTAGAAAACGGCTTTCGCATCATTTTGAGCGATCCCAATGTGCGCGGGATCTTCATCAACATCTTCGGAGGTATTCTGCGCTGCGACATCCTGGCCCAGGGCGTGGTTACTGCTGCCCGTAAGGTTGGCCTTTCCCTGCCGGTGGTGGTACGTATGGAAGGAACCAACATGGAAGAAGGGCGGGAGATCCTTGCCCAATCAGGACTCGACCTGACCAATGCCACCGATCTCAACCATGCGGCATCCCTCCTGACTGAAATGGTACAATAAATGCTACGACTCTTCTCTTTTCTTCAATCAGGCGGACTTTTCCTCTTGCTCCTGCTTCTTACTGTCTGCCCCCTCTCCGCCGAATCAAAGGCCGTTATTGCCAATGGTGGTGCCTCAGCTTACCTGATGGAACACAACCTGCCCTCAGTAGCCCTGGCCGTGGCCATGGAGGCGGACTTAATCAAACAGGATCTGGTCCTGACCAAGGATGATCAGCTCATTGTCTTTCGCGATCCAACCCTGGAACGGGTTACAAATGTTGCCGAACTCTTTCCCGACAGGGCTCGTGAGGATGGTCGCTATCATGTCCTCGATTTCACCCTCGACGAAATCCGTCAGCTCAGTCTCCACGACCCGACGGGACACTTTCCCGCAGAACTCCATCCCCGTTTAACCATCCCCACTTTCAGCGAAGAACTGGCCATGATTCGCGGCCTGGAAAAGACCTTGAACAAGACGATCCACATTGCCCCGGAGATCAAACAGCCCTGGTTATATCGTGAAAATGGTCGAGATATCAGCAAACTGGCCCTGGCCATTCTCCAGGAATATGGTTACAGCGGGCAGGAAGACAATATCCTCCTCCTCTCCTTTGATGCTGAAGAGTTGCAGCGTATTGCCAAAGAACTACTGCCAGAAATGGGAATGTCGATCAAACTGATCCAGCTCATCGACTCCAAGGAAGGCACCGAAACCATGGTCGAGGAATGGGGAGACCTGGTCAGCTACAATTATGAGTGGATGTTCTCCAAATCAGGACTCCGTTCTCTAAAACGATACGCTGCCGGCATAGGCCTGAGCAAATCCATGCTCACCGACAACAAGGGCACGCTTCTCCTTCCCGGTTTCACCGAAAACGTACATCAACTCGGGATGATCATTTATACCCTTCCCACACCGCAGGAAGCGCAATCCAGACTCCCCTTTGTCAACAGTTTTGAGGAAGAACTCACTTTTCTCTATTTTACCCTGGGAGTGGATGGCATCATGACCGATTTTTGCGGAGATGCTGTCCGTTTTCTCAAAAACAGGGAGCAGAGCGTCCTTGCCCCACCTGAAAAAAACAGTCCGACAGCCCTTGCCGAAGAAGATCCTCTGCAGCTGCCCCACCCACCTCAGCTCCCTCACCAGCCCAACTGGGAAGACAAGGAATAGCTCATGGCCATTTTTATCGATAAAGAGACCAGGGTCCTGGTTCAGGGAATCACTGGCAAAGAAGGCCAGTTTCATACCAGACAATGCCAGGACTACGGCACCAGGATCGTGGCTGGAGTCACTCCCGGCAAAGGCGGGCAGAAGATGGATGGAATTCCGGTCTTCAACAGTGTTGAAGAGGCCTGCGCAAAGACCGGAGCCAACGCTACCATGATTTTCGTCCCCCCGCCCTTTGCAGCAGAGGCCATCCTGGAGGCAGTTGATGCCGACATGGAGCTGGCTGTCTGTATCACCGAGGGTATCCCGGTCCTGGACATGCTGCGGGTCAAGAGCGCTATGGCAGGCAAACGTACCCGCCTCATTGGTCCCAACTGTCCGGGCATTATTACTCCGGGAGCCTGCAAAATCGGAATCATGCCAGGGTCCATCCACCTGGCCGGTGGTCCTGTGGGAGTGGTTTCCCGCTCCGGAACTCTGACCTATGAAGTGGTCCACCAGCTTACCTCACAAGGACTGGGGCAGACGACCTGCCTCGGCATTGGCGGAGATCCCATCAACGGTACCAGCTTCATCGACTGTCTCCTGGCCTTTCAGGACGACCCGGAAACCCAGGGGGTTGTCATGGTGGGAGAGATCGGCGGCAGTGCCGAAGAAGAGGCTGCAGCATGGATTGCTGCCCACATGAACAAACCCGTGGTCGGCTTCATCGCAGGCCTTACCGCCCCTCCCGGCAAACGCATGGGCCATGCAGGAGCCATTGTCAGCGGCGGCCGGGGTACGGCAGCGGCAAAACTTGCCGCCATGCGTGAAAACGATATCCATGTCTGTGAGAATCTCGGCAATCTCGGCAGCCTGTGCAAGGATGTCTTCTCAGCGGTATTGTCATGAAAGAGATCAGCTGGCAGGATTTTTCCCAGGTTGAACTGCGTACAGGCACCATTGTCGAAGTACACGATTTCCCAGAAGCCCGAGAACCCGCCTGGAAACTGGTCATCGATTTCGGACCGAAACTCGGCAAAAAAAAATCCAGCGCCCAGATAACCGACCTCTACAGCAGAGAAGATTTGACAGGCAAGCAGATCATTGCAGTGCTCAATTTTCCTCCAAAACAGATCGGCCCTTTCATCTCCGACTGTCTGGTCACGGGGTTTATCCAGGATGACGAGTCAGTGGTCCTGGCAGTTCCAGATAAACACACAGCAAACGGCCTGAAACTAGCGTAAGGATTAGATTATGGCAGAGCAAGAACAACAAACACCCTATCGAGTACTGATCGGCAAACCCGGCCTGGATGGCCATGACCGGGGAGCAAAATTCATTGCCCGGGCCCTGCGGGACGAGGGATTTGAAGTAATTTATACAGGTATCCGCCGCACCGCAGCCGAGATTGCCGCCACGGCAATTCAGGAAGATGTTGATGCAGTAGGCCTTTCTTCACTCTCCGGAGCCCATCTGCGCCTCTTTCCAGAGGTCATAAGCGAACTCCGGACAAGGGGGGGAGAGGACATCCCGGTACTTGGCGGCGGTGTGATCCCGGATGAGGATATTCAGCTGCTGCTGGAGGCCGGACTCGATGCAATCTTCACTCCAGGCACCCCGGCTGAAGCCATAATCCATTCCTTCACCGAGGCCTGCCGGAAAGGCACTGATGGCGACAGCAAGAAGTAAAGACCTGCTTACAGGATTACTCAGCCGGGATCCCCGTGCCATCGGCAGAGCCATATCCGCCGTGGAAAACAACACCGAGTCTGCAGCAGATATCCTCTCGGCCCTTGATCAAAAGGCTATAGACAGGACTCTGGTCCTTGGCATAACCGGTCCTCCCGGAGCTGGGAAATCGACGCTCACCTCGGCCATGATCCGAACGCTGCGTGAAGAACAAAAACGGGTGGGAATTATCGCGGTGGATCCGTCATCCCCCATAAGTGGCGGGGCCATTCTCGGCGACAGAATCCGGATGATGGACCATGCCCTGGATCAAGATGTCGTGGTTCGCTCCATGGCCACCCGGGGACGGCTGGGCGGACTCTGCGCCTCGGCTGGTGCTGCACTAAGAATCATGGCTGCTGCCGGTTGCGAAATAATCATCATTGAGACCGTGGGCGTGGGTCAATCGGAGATGGATATCGTCCGTCTTGCCGACATCACTCTCATGGTCCTGGCACCGGGTTTCGGAGATGACATCCAGGCCATGAAGGCCGGACTCCTGGAGGTTGCCGACTTTCTGGTGGTCAACAAATCTGATCTGCCGGGTGCCGAGGCCCTCTGCATGGATATGGATCAGGTCTTTCGCGACAAGCGGGAAAACGACGGGATCCCCAGGGTACTGCAAACCGTTGCCTCGGAAAACCAGGGCACCCTCCAGCTCTTGACAGCTATCAAGACCTTTGCACGCCACATGGAAGGAGAAGGAATCAAAAAAGAACGCCGCCACAAGGCACTGGATGCTGAAACTCTGGACTGGGTAATGGAAATACTTCGTCCCCGCTTTATAGAGGCCATGAGTAAAAAAGCGGAGAAAAAAGATCCCCGCATACGGGCAAAAGAACTGATCCACGAATTCTCGGCAACACTGAACGATGAGTGAAGAAAAACATCTTTCTTCGCCGACTTGCAAACAACCCTTTTCCAATGGAAACGCATCGTGACAACAGATAAAAATTTAGATGATTGGCAGAAAAATGAACTGGCTGCCAGCCTGAATCGTTTTCCTGAACGGCGTGAAGAATTCACCCTGCATGGCGGAGCCGAGGTCCAGCGCCTGGCCCTGCCGGAAACCATTGACGATGACTACCAGGAACACCTTGGTTTTCCCGGACGCTATCCTTTTACCCGTGGTGTACAGCCCACCATGTATCGGGGCAGATACTGGACCATGCGCCAGTATGCCGGCTTCTCCACAGCAGCTGAATCCAACAAACGCTACCGTTATCTTCTCGATCAAGGCACCACAGGACTCTCCGTGGCCTTTGACCTCCCTACCCAGATCGGCTACGATTCCGACGACCCTATGGCACTTGGAGAAGTGGGAAAGGTAGGTGTAGCCATTGACACCCTGGCCGACATGGAGACCCTGTTCAAGGAAATCCCCCTAGGCAAGATATCCACCTCAATGACCATCAACTCCCCGGCCATCGTCCTCCTGGCCATGTATATCGTGGTGGCCGAAAAACAGGGGATCCCTGCTGACCAGCTGCGAGGGACCATCCAGAACGACGTACTCAAAGAATATGTGGCCCGGGGCACCTATATCTTTCCGCCACACCCATCGCTCAGACTGATCACCGACATCTTCCAGTGGTGCAACCCCAACATGCCGCTCTTCAACACCATTTCCATCTCCGGTTACCATATCCGGGAAGCCGGTTCCACCGCAGCCCAGGAGGTGGCCTTTACCCTGGCCAACGGCATCACCTATGTACAGACTGCACTCGATGCCGGACTAGAAATCGATCAATTTGCCAGACGACTGGCCTTTTTCTTCAACGCCTCCTCCAACCTCCTGGAAGAGGTGGCCAAATTCCGGGCCGCGCGCAGACTCTGGGCTCGAATCATGAAAAATCGTTTCGACGCCCAAAACCCATCGTCCATGATGATGCGTTTCCATACCCAGACTGCCGGAAACACCCTGGCAGCACAACAGATCGACAACAATATCGTTCGCGTCACTCTCCAGGCCCTGGCCGCAGTCCTTGGCGGCACCCAGAGCCTGCACACCAACTCCCGCGACGAAGCCCTGTCCCTGCCCACCGAATCCTCTGTTCGCACTGCACTCAGGACCCAGCAGATCATTGCCCATGAGTCCGGAGTCGCGGATACTGTTGATCCTTTTGCCGGATCGTATTATATCGAACAGCTTACAGATTCCATTGAACTTGCTGCCGAGGAACTGATCGGAAAGATTGAACAGGCAGGCGGTGTGGTAGCCTGTATCGAAGACGGCTTTATTCAGCGCCAGATCGAACAAGCCGCCTATGACTACCAGAAAGAAATTGAATCCGGAGAACGCGTTATAGTCGGAGTCAACCGCTTTCAGATAGAAGACGAGGAAAAACCGGAACTGCTCCGTGTGGACCCGAAAGTGGAAGAGGCCCAGGTCGCTGGTTTGCAGAACGTACGAGCAGAAAGAGACGAAGATGAGGTACAGGCCCAGCTGGCCATTCTCAAGCTGGCAGCCGAATCAGATAGCAATCTCATGGAACCTATCCTTGATGCAGTACGCGCCTATGGTAGTCTTGGTGAAATCTGCTCTGTCCTCCGTGAGGTCTTTGGAGAGTATAGAGACTAAACTTATAGTTGATAATTGAGAGTGGAGAGACCTGCTCACACAAGTGGTTATAACCCCTGTGCATGGAAACCGCTTCAATCCCTTTATGAAAAATAACAACTGAACACGTTAACTAATATGTTAAAAAAAATAGATCACTTAGGAATTGCAGTCCATTCCATTGCTGAAGCCCGGCACTTTTATGAAACTGTTCTTGGCCTTACTTGCGAAAAAGAAGAAAAAGTTACTTCCCAGAAGGTGCGAACCGCCTTTTTCTCCCTTGGTGAGACGCATATCGAGCTCCTCGAACCCACATCAGATGACAGCCCCATCGCCAAATTCCTTGAGAATCGTGGAGAGGGTGTTCACCATGTGGCCTACCGCTGCACAGACGTGGAGAAACAGTTGAGCCGGGCCAAGGAACATGGCTGCCTTCTGATCCATGAAATACCTATCATTGGAGCAGGAAGCAAACAGGTCGCTTTTCTCCATCCCAAGTCCAGTCACGGAGTACTTACCGAATTCTGCAGTGGAGAACAGCAATGAATAAAGACCTAGACCATTTGATGCAACTGCGGGCCGAAGCCCAGCTCGGTGGCGGACAGGAACGTATCGACAAGCTCCATGCCAAGGGCAGAATGACCGCCCGTGAACGCATCAACCTTCTCCTGGACCCGGGCTCCTTTGAAGAATTCGATATGTTCAAAACCCATCGCTGCCGTGATTTCGGCATGGAGGGCAAAGTCTTTCCAGGAGACGGTGTGGTCACCGGCTACGGGACAGTGGATGGCAGGCTAGTATATGTTTATGCCCAGGACCCCACAGTCCTTGGCGGCTCACTTTCCGAAACTATTGCCGAAAAAATATGTAAAGTCATGGATCTGGCCGTGAAAAATGGGGCTCCTATAATCGGCCTCAACGACTCGGGTGGAGCCCGCATCCAGGAAGGCATCGAAAGCCTGGCCGGATACTCGGACATCTTTCTTCGCAATGTCATGGCCTCTGGTGTTGTCCCTCAGATCTCTGCAATTTTTGGCCCCTGCGCAGGAGGAGCGGTCTACTCTCCAGCCCTCACCGACTTTGTGGCCATGGTCAAGAACAACTCCTACATGTTTCTCACCGGCCCCAAGGTGGTCAAGTCGGTGACCCATGAAGATGTCACCGTTGAAGAACTAGGCGGGGCAGACATGCACTCATCGCGCAGCGGTGTCTCAGATTACGCGGCCGAATCAGGAATGGATTGTGTGCAGTACGTGAAAAAGTTACTCTCCTATCTGCCACAAAACAATGTGGAAACTCCTCCAATGGTGCCCACCCTGGACCCGTCGGAAAGGCGGGCAGAGGAGCTGAACACGCTCATCCCGGACAGTGCAAGCACGGCCTATGACATGCAGGAAGTGATCCTCGCCACCATTGACAATCGGGATTTCTTTGAGATCAAGAGAGCTTTTGCCCCCAACCTCATTATCGGTTTTGCCCGCTACAGCGGCACAGTTGTTGGTATTGTCGCCAACCAACCCTCACACCTGTCAGGGGTACTTGATATCGATTCCTCGATCAAAGGTGCCCGCTTTGTCCGTTTCTGCGACTGCTTTAATATCCCGGTAGTCACCTTTGTCGATGTCCCCGGATTTCTTCCGGGTACTGTCCAGGAATATGGCGGAGCGATCCGCAACGGGGCAAAAATCCTCTATGCCTATGCCGAGGCCACCATTCCCAAGATCACGGTGATCACCCGCAAGGCCTATGGCGGTGCCTATTGCGTCATGTCTTCCAAGCATCTTCGAGGTGATATCAACTACGCCTGGCCCTGTGCCGAGATTGCGGTCATGGGGTCCAAGGGTGCAGTAGAAGTACTCTACGGGCGAATAGCCAAAGAAAGTGCGGACCCGGCAGCCTTTCTTGCCGAAAAAGAGGCCGAGTATCAGGAAGCTGTGGCCAATCCCTATGTCGCGGCCAGACGGGGTTACGTGGATGACATTATCGAACCTGCCCGGACCCGTTTCCGAATCATCAAGGCACTGGGAATGTTAAAAGACAAGAGAGACAGCAACCCCATGAAAAAACATGGCAACATTCCCCTGTGATGATCCTCCGAAATCTAATCATCATACTAGCCTCCTTGTCCCATTTTGGTTATAAGGAATCAGGTGGTTCTAATAAACTTCATCCCCTCGGGATGTAACTACCTAACAGTATACCAAATATTCACAATTAGATTGTCCAGCACAGTCTGTTATACCAAACAGCCTGGTCGCAAATAGATGGGATACTGTTACCCAGTTACATTTAATTAATACTATGTCGTTAACGAATATAGGTCTCCACAACCTCACCCAGCCCGGATTTAATGCGCTGCAGTTTTCCCTCATGGGCCTCGGCCTGGTCTTTGGCGGACTTCTCATCATTGCCCTCTACATCACGTTACTCCCCAGGCTGCTCGAATTTACGCAGCGCAAACAGATATCTCCTGCAAAAACCAAGATAGCTGCAGACAAGAAAGAGGAAGAAGAGATTCTCCTGGCCATTGCCATCGCCTTCCACCTGCACAGCAACTTTCCCGAGGGCAGCGAACGCATCACCTGGAAGAGTCACGGTGACATGGAATCGCCATCGCCCTGGCTGGTCTCAGGCCGCATGCATTCTCTTACCAGTCGCAAATTACCCAATACCTGGAAAAGATAATGAAGGGTAATTATTCAACACGATTTAACGCACTGTCAGAAGAGTTACACACCACTATTTGACAATCCCCAACAAACGCATAACTATACATAATGAAAGAATATAAACTCAAAATTAACGACAACAGCTATACAGTCGTCATCAAGGATGTCACAGATGATGCCGTGCTGGCCGAAGTGAATGGGAAAAAGCATATTGTCCATATCGATACCATTGCCAATATCACCCCACCCACGGAAAACCGGGAAACAACCCTGACAAGCACGCCTTCCCCCTCCCCACAACTCTCTTCCCCAGTGGCAAGCAGTGATTCCGGAACCATCATCACCCCCATCCCAGGCCAGATCATCAGCATCAGCGTCAGCCAGGGAGATAAAATCCGCACCGGTCAAAAATTGCTGATTCTGGAAGCCATGAAATTAGAAAACAGTATCACTGCCACCATGGATGGAACAGTCAGCGAAATTTTGGTTGCTGAGGGTGATATAGTCAATCAGGGCCAGCCCCTGATTGTTCTCGTATAAGGAGATACAGTGGATCTGCTCAGTTTTTTTAACAACTCAGGATTTGCATACCTGGAATGGGGTAACCTGGTGATGATTACGGTGGGAATACTCTTTATCTACCTCGCCATCACCAAGGATTATGAGCCCCTCCTCCTTGTCCCCATCGGCTTTGGCGTGATCGTCGGCAATATTCCTCCCATTGAAGGCATGCCGCTCTCTGTGTATGCGGAAGGTTCGGTCTTTTCCTACCTCTACATGGGTGTCATGAAAGGTATTTACCCCCCCCTTATTTTTCTCGGGATCGGGGCCATGACCGATTTTTCCACCATGCTCTCCAACCCGAAGTTGATTTTATTGGGCGCGGCTGCACAAATCGGTGTTTTTCTCACCTTCCTCGGTTCGCTCTTTCTCGGATTCAGCCCTGAACAGGCCGGAGCCATTGGCATCATCGGCGGAGCAGACGGTCCCACTGCCATTTTTCTCTCCTCCATGCTTGCCCCGGAGCTGCTCGGCCCCATCGCCATAGCCGCTTATTCTTACATGGCCCTGGTACCTGTGATCCAGCCGCCCATCATGTATCTCTTTACCACGAAAAAAGAGAGACGAATTCACATGAAACCTCCCCGCCAGGTTTCAAAAAAGGAAAAGGTTATCTTTCCCATTGTCGCCTTTCTCATCTGTGCGTTGATTGCCCCGGGTTCCATGACCCTCCTCGGTATGCTCTTCTTCGGCAACCTGCTCAAAGAATCAATGGTCACCGAACGACTTGCCAACACGGCCCGCAATGCCCTCATCGATACAGTCACTATCCTTTTAGGATTTTCTGTGGGTGCCTCCACTCAGGCCCAGACCTTTCTCACCTCCCAGTCTATTCTGATCTTTGTCCTGGGAGCAGCCGCTTTTATTGTGGCTACCATGGGTGGAGTACTCTTTGCCAAGTTCATGAACCTCTTTCTCAAAGAAAAAATTAATCCCCTGCTCGGTGCAGCAGGCGTTTCCGCTGTTCCGGATTCGGCCAGGGTCGTGCATGCCGTCGGTCTCAAGGAAGACCCCAGCAACTTCCTGCTCATGCATGCCATGGCCCCGAATGTGGCTGGAGTTATTGGTTCCGCCATCGCTGCCGGTGTCCTCTGGTCGGCTCTTGGTAAATTTTGAGGGAACGAACTCGGTGACATGACATGCCCCCTTTAACAGAGAGATACTCCCATGATGACTCCCCCCCTCACTCTCGGTGATTTTCAGATTTACTGGTTGGGCGGCGGCAATTTTCGTCTGGACGGCGGGACCATGTTCGGTGCAGTGCCCAAGGTCCTGTGGCAAAAAAAATGTGAGGCCGATGCTGCCAATTCCATCCCTCTGGTTAACGATGCCCTCCTTGTCAGAACTCCGGAACAGAATATTATTATAGATACCGGCCTCGGCAACAAACTGACACCAAAACAACTCTCTATCTTTCAAGTTACATTGCCCTGGTCAGTGGTCGAGGACCTCACACAGCTTGGCCTGTCAAGGAATGACATTGACATTGTCCTGCTCACCCACTGCGACTTTGATCATGCCGGCGGCATTGTCATGCTTGATGAGCAAGGAAGAGAGAAACTGACATTTCCCCGTGCTCTTCATTATGTGCAGAAAACAGAGTGGGAAGATGTGGAACACCCCTGTCGCCGTGCCAAGTCAACCTACTGGCCCGCCAACTTTGACCTGCTCAAAAAAGAAGGACACCTGGAAATCATTGATGGCGACCTGGAAGTCTGCCCTGGTATCAAACTACGCCACACAGGGGGCCACACCCGTGGTCACCAGTTGGTAGAACTCTCCTCGCAGGGTGAAACTGCCGTCCACCTTGGTGACCTTTTCCCCACCCATGCCTACACCAATCCTCTCTGGATTATGGCCTATGACAACTTCCCTCTGGAAGTAATTGAGCGAAAGGAAGAATATTTCGACCACTATCGCAGGCGTAACAGCTGGTTTACTTTTTATCATGACCCACAGATCAAGGCCTGCAAACTCACAGAACAGGGAGAAATCAATATCACCTGGCCTCCATCTCTGCACCAGTAAAGCATCCTCCCCTCAGCCAGTACTGATATGGTGTGTGAAGAGAAGCCTCGCCCGCTTCGCCTCTTTTTCTAGAGCATTCCCCCTACACCTTTCCTCCTTCGCATTGTATCACCAGTGAATCATTCCTACACAAACCCTCCAATTTCCATATAGTAAGTGGCTTTCTTTAAAGAAATATCATTTGCTTTTTATGAAAAAACGATATTTATTATTCCAAAGAAGATTCATGACGTATTGACACAATAAAGTGCAATACGATCATATAATACTAAAAGAGGAATATATTATGAACAGTAACAGGAATACAACTAAAGTCATTTGTACCGCCATCGCCCTTCTCTTAAGCAGCGGCATAGCTTTTTCCAACGCATTTGCCTCAGGTACTGAAGCTGCAACCCATGAAGTAGTTGAACATACAACCGGAGACATGGCCAAAGAAGCTGCATCCGAGGTAGCAGACTCTGCCAAGGAAAAAGCTATCGGTGTTGCCAAAGACCAGGCAGACAGTGCAGTCGACTCTGCCCTTGGGAAAGTTGACGAGACCTTGAAACCTGCCGAGAAAGCTGCAGACGCAGCAAAAGACGCTACCCATTAATCTCTCCCACAGCACCAGCGGACAACCAGCAAAACTCCACAACCCTGGCTGTCCGCTTCTCCCCCTCCTGCTCAACCTCGCCTCTGAATTGACTCCGCCAAACGACATTGCAGCCAGAGTTCACTCTCTCTTTTAAAAAAGTCATCTGTCCAATCAGGTATAAGTAAAAAAAGTTAGCGCTCCATACCACGCAGTACTTGTAGGCATACTGAGTTCTATGATATCTATATAGAAAGCCTGGCAGAGAAAATCTGTAAAAAACATCCAAAAACACCGTTACCTATCTTCATCGCACATCATTGTCACTCATTGCCCCTATTCACCACAACAAGGAGAACAATAATGAATTCCGAACAATATATTCAGTACATGCAACTGGCGAAGTCCTGGCTTGTCGCCAAAGGCCCCGGCGTCTTTTCAGCCATTGTCATATTAATTATCGGACGAATAGTAGCAAGGTGGATCGCTGCACTATGCAGCAAGGCATTAGTCAAAGCAAAAGTGGATGAAACCCTTGTTCGTTTTCTAAATAAAATTATCTATTACGTACTTCTTATTGCCGTGATCATTGCAGCAGCAGATCAAGTTGGGATCAAAACCACCTCTTTTCTGGCAATACTTGGTGCTGCAAGTCTTGCAATAGCCCTGGCCCTGAAAGACTCTCTTGCCAACTTCGCTTCTGGCGTCATGCTGATCCTCTTTCACCCGTTCAAGGTTGGCGATGTGATTACTACTGGCGGGGTAACCGGCAGCGTCCATCAGATAGATATTGTCAGTACCGTTCTTATAACCGGTGACAATCAAAAAATTGTTATTCCCAACAAGACAATCACCTCTAGTACTATAACCAATATCAATGCCCTTCCGACCCGCAGAATAGATCTGCTCGTGGGTATCGGCTATGACGATGATATCCGTCAGGCAAAAACAACCCTTGATGAACTGGTCAAGGCCGACGACCGAATTCTCACCGACCCTCCCCCCACCATTGCAGTCTCAGAGCTTGCTGATTCCAGTGTCAATCTCATCGTCCGCCCCTGGGTAAAAACCACTGACTACTGGAAAGTACGCCTCGACCTGACAGAAAAAATCAAGCTGACATTTGATGAGCGCGGCATCTCCTTTCCTTACCCCCAGCAGGATGTTCACATGCATCAGGCACCTGCTGATTAGAATCATGACCGTCGCCAGAAAAGGAATCCCCCCTTCTGTCAACAAATCAGGATAAAAGAGTATAAAAATGATCCTACCCGACAAAGGATACCGACTAAGCTCATCATTTTTCCTACTCGTTGCAGGCCTGCTCTTTGTTACACAGATACCAGCTCATGCAGAAATTGACATCGTTGACAGAAGCAAAGCAGAAGAAGTCATTCAGGGCGAAAAAACACCCCTCTCTTGTCCCAAGAGACTGAAGACACAATTGACAAGCCCCATAATCAGGAGACAAATACCTTATGCGATGGAAGACTGGAAGGAGAAGTTCCAACATTAATGACAGGCGCGGAATCCGACTTTCGGGCAAGGCCAAAAGTGGCGGTATCGGAATTCTTGTGGTCGCTCTCATCGCCATCTATTTTGGTATCGACCCTTCCTTTATTTTGCAGCAACAGGGAGCACTTACCAATGGGAGTCCCCAGGAAAGCAGTGCATACACACCGACAAAGTCAGAAAATGAACAGGCTGATTTTGTCTCTGTAGTACTGGCTAACACTGAAGATACCTGGGGAGCAATTTTCAAGGAATATGGAGAAACATATCAACAACCCGAGCTAGTTCTCTTTACTGGAGCTGTGGAATCTGCCTGTGGTTATGCGCAAGCGGCAACAGGACCTTTTTACTGTCCAGCTGATCAACAGGTCTATATCGACCTCAGTTTTTTTCAAGAGTTACAGAACACCTTGGACGCACCTGGAGATTTTGCCCAGGCCTACGTTGTGGCCCATGAGATTGGGCACCATATCCAGAAACTCACCGGTGTCAGCGACCAGGTACATGCAAAAAAACAAACAATGTCAAAAACAGCCTACAACAAGCTCTCTGTCAGCCTCGAACTCCAGGCAGATTGCTTTGCCGGCGTCTGGGCACACCATGCAGATAAAATGCAAAATATCCTCGAACCGGGCGATACGAAAGAAGCCCTCCATGCCGCAGCAATGATCGGCGATGACCGGCTACAGAAGCAGGCCAGGGGATATGTCGTCCCGGACTCTTTCACCCATGGCAGCTCTGCCCAACGCGTCAAATGGTTTCAGCAAGGATTTAACAGCGGTGACCTGCATACTTGTGACACATTCAGTCGGTCGAAATCACTATAAAAGCAAAGCGTTCAGGCCAAACCGTCAAAACTCAATCTGGAGAGTTACCTGGCTTAGCTCCAAAAATCCCTTTCCACAACAAGATAACGTCCTGCATCCTCAAAGATCGGCAGAAATCCCTTCCTATCTTGCTCTCTTTTCCGCTACAATAAAATCTGACACACCCTCTCAACCTAGCTTTGAGAACATTATCATTCTTGACCCTGCATTTCTCACCCACACAACTTCTGAGGAATACGAGGTTAATACAACCTTTCTCCACCTTGCGCATGGACACATTCCTCGCCAGACAGCCCATATTCGACCAAAACCTGGACATCTACGGCTATGAACTCCTGTTTCGAGCAGATCCCACCAATATCTTTCCGGAAATAGATGGAGACAGCGCCACAGCCAAAATCCTCTCTTCCACCTTTTTTACCGTAGGAATTGAAGAAGTCACCGGCAACAAAAAGGCCTTCGTCAACTTCACCGAGGAATTGCTCCTGCAGGGTACGGTAGATATGTTTTCTTCTAAGACCGTTGTCATCGAACTCTTGGAAAGCATCTCACCCAGTCCGGAAGTGATCGAGGTCATACAGGAACTCCGTAAAAAACATTACGATCTGGCCCTTGACGATTTCACCTGGGACGAAAAACTCATCCCCCTGTTACAGGAGGCCACCATTATCAAGGTCGACTTCCAGCAAAGCAACGAAGAAGAGATAATAAAAATAGACAAATTGGCCAAGCAATATGGCTGCTCCCTGCTTGCAGAAAAAATCGAGACCTACAAGGAATTCAACTACGCCAAATCCCTTGGTTTCCACTATTTTCAGGGATATTTCTTTGCCAAACCCGAGATGATACAGAACAAAGATATCTCACCCATGAAACAAAACGTCCTCCACCTCCTGATGAAAGTGTTTGGCGAGGATTCCTCCATAGACGAACTGGAAGCTATTATTTCCCGTGATGTAGCAATGAGCTTTAAACTCCTCAGCTATATCAATTCTGCAGCCTTTTTCCGAATTGCCGAACTGAAATCGGTTCGCCAGGCTATTGCCTTTCTTGGCATCAACGAGTTTCGCGTTTTTGTGACTGTCATAGCCGTTGCCCAACTCTGTCAAGACAAACCACACGAGCTTATCCGCTCCTCAGTGATCCGGGCTCGATTCCTGGCCTTATTAGCCAGCGAACTCGGCAAGGACAAGGATATCTACTTCATGCTCGGTCTCTTCTCACTCGTTGATGCCATGCTCGACAACTCAATGAATGAGCTGATGAAAAACTTACCGGTCAGCAACAGCCTAAAAAAAGCGCTGACCCAACGCCGTGGAGAACTTTTTTCCGCTCTGGAATTCATCGAACTCCACGAACAGGGAGAATGGGACCTGCTGGAACAGCGAAGACTGGCCGCTGAAATCCAGGAAGGAAAAATCACCTCCTTTTATCTCGAAGCCATCACCTGGGCAGACAACTGCCCCTGAATGCCTCCATCGCCACTCCTCTATTACTCTTCTCCCTACTTACTATTTGAGATTTGTTTCCGACCAGAGTATCTTTCATCCAGATTTTCCTTATAAAGTTCTTTCAGAAAATCATTCCTGGAAGACTCAAGCTCCTTCATTTTCTTTCAGGTAAAAAGTATGCGTGCAGTGGTTCAACGGGTGAGCAGGGCCTCAGTTACTGTCAACACGGAAATCACAGGAGAAATTGGCCCAGGACTCCTTACTCTGCTCGGTGTCCACCGCGATGACGGAGAAAATGAAGTCAAATGGCTGGTCGACAAGATCATCAATCTGCGAATCTTTGAAGACGATGCCGGAAAAATGAACCGTTCCCTGCTCGACACCGGCGGTGCCATGCTTATTGTCTCTCAATTCACCCTCTATGGCAATTGCCGTAAAGGGAGAAGACCCGGCTATTCAACAGCTGCTTCTCCGGATAAAGCTGATGCCCTGTACCAACGATTCATCAGTGAGGTGAAGCAACGGAACGTCACCACTGCCTGCGGTCAATTTCAGGCCCATATGGCTGTGGAGCTTGTCAACGACGGACCGGTAACCCTTCTCCTTGACTCCAGTAAACTCTTTTAAATGAGCAAACTACTATTATGATCTTCACTCCCGGCACCACCTACTCAGGATTCACTCTGAAACAGCATCAGCACCTTTCAGAAATCAAGGCCGATGTCTATCTCTTTGAGCACGACATCCTTGGCTGTCCGCTGCTGGCGATCAAAAACGACGATAGCAACAAGACATTTTCTGCGGCCTTTAACACCATCCCCACCGATTCCACCGGCGTTGCCCATATCCTCGAGCACTCGGTACTCATGGGATCGAAGAAATATCCGGTAAAAGATGTCTTCGGCGAGATCAACAAGGGTGGATTAATGACCTTTCTCAACGCCATGACCGGATCGGATATCACCTACTATCCCTTTGCCACCAGGAACCTGAAGGAGTATTTCAACATCATGGATGTGTATATGGATGTTATGCTCAACCCGCTTCTGGCCCGATCAACCTTTGAGCAGGAAGGCTGGCACTATCACCAGGAAAGCCCGGATACTCCCCTCCAGTATCAGGGTGTGGTTTACAACGAGATGAAAGGTGCCTTTTCAGACCCCATCCGTTTGATCTTCCACCATATCTTTGGCGGACTCATGCCCGGCTCCACCTACGCCCATGAGTCGGGTGGGGATCCCCGGAACATTCCCGACCTCAGTTACGAGGAGTTCTGTACTTTTCACAAAACCCATTACCATCCTTCCAATGGCACTTTTTTTATCTATGGTGATGCCCCTCTCGGAGAGGAACTCCGCTACCTGCAGGAGAGGTTTCTCTCCCGCTTTCCTCAACGCGGAGAGCGCATGGAAGTAGAGTCTGGCACTGATATCAAAGAGGTCACCTTCATCGAAGACAGTTACGGTGTAGAATCTTCCGACACTGTCGGCAAGACCTTCCACGCCGTTGGTACCAGTGTCTCCACAGTACAAAACCGCGAAGAGAATGCCGCCTTCCAGATCATTGCCAATATCCTCTACAATTCCGATGCTTCTCCTCTCAAAAACAGGATCATTTCCAGCGGACTGTGTAAAGATTTTGGCGGTTTTTATCTCTGTACCTCAAGTTTTAAAACCCTGATGGTAACGTATCTGGTGGGCAGCGATCCTGACAAACGCGACGAATTTCTCTCTCTCTACAACAAAACCCTCTCTGAAATGGTATCCAGTGGCCTGGGCCATGACCTGATCCTCTCGGAACTCAACAAATATGAATTCGGGGTCAGAGAAGAGGGCTGCAAGGCCCAGCGCGGACTCGACCTCATCGGCAAGACCATGCCCGCCTTTAAATATGGCACTGATCCTTATGATTCCCTGCAGATCGACGAACTCCTTGCCACCATTCGTCACAAGGCCTTACAAGAGAGTTATTTTGAAAAACTGATAGATAAATACCTCCTGGATAATCCGGCGACAGTGATTGTCACCCTGAAACCGGATCCTGAAAAACAGGCCGAAGGCCAGGCCCTGGAGACAAACCGGCTGCAGGAATATGAGAAGAAGCTTGACCAGCAGGGACAGGAGAAGATGGTAGCGCGGACCCTGGAACTAATGGCCGACCAACAGAAACCCAACAGCGTAGAAACCCTCTCCCTCCTCCCACAGCTCACCCTTAGTGACCTCACTCCGGATATCGATATTCACCAGGTACAGGCCACCGAGGTAGAGGGGTGCAAACTGTTGACAAGTGAACTTCCCACCGATCATATCTCCTTTATAGATATCGGCTTTGACATCTCCTGCCTGCCTTCCAAGTTTCTTCCCTGGCTCGATCTCTTTGGCACCATCGTCACCGAGATCGGCACCGAGAAGATGGATTACATGCATTTTGCCCGGGAAGTGAGCACCTGTGCAGGCGGCTTTTCCCATAACGTTCATTGTCATGTCAAAAAAGACGGAGGCGGTAGCTTCCTCCCCATCCTCTGGTTCCAGATGAAATGTCTGCCCGAATATCAAGAACGGGCCATGCACCTGCTGACCGAGGTCTTCTCTGCTCTTTCCCTGAAAGACCGTGCCCACATTCGAGAAATTGTAGCACGAGAGTTTGCCTGGGCCGAACACGCAGCCCAGAGCGAGGGCTACGGCCTTGCCACTTCACTTGCATTTGCCCAGTTAAGCAAAGCAGGTGCCATGAATGAACTGATCTCAGGTGTTTCCGCCTATCGCAGTACCAAAGAACTGGCTCACAACTACCAGGAACAGGAAGTAGGATTTCTTGAGGGATTGCAGGAAATGGCGCAAATCATTTTTAATCGCAACAACCTCACGCTCTCCATCACCGCAGATGATCATGAGCTCAGCTCCTTCAAGGAGCTCTGCGGAGGCCTGATTACTGCCCTCCCAGACACGGTTTTACAGAAACAGGACCTCATTATCCCGGAATATCCGCACCACGAGGCTCTCATCACCTCTGCCGAGGTCGTTTATGCAGTGCAAAGCGGCAAGCTATTACCTGAGGGTGAAGGCTACAATGGTCATTTTGAAGTACTTAAAACGTTCCTCTCCCGTGACTATCTCTGGAACACAGTACGACAGATGGGCGGTGCCTACGGCTGTTTCATTCAATTCAGCCATCTCAGCGGCAACTTTGCAGTCATCAGCTACCGCGACCCCCAGGTACGAAAAACCTATGACAGCTATCAGGCCATGCCCGCAATCATTAGCGAGCTAGACCTCCCGAAAGAGGTTTTACAACAACTCATCATAGGCACCTATGGCAATTTCACTCCCCTCCATGGCCCTGCCGCCAAAGGACTTACAGCCCGCAACGAATATCTGAGCAACATCAGCGCAGAATACAAACAGCAACGGATCAGAGAAATTATCAGTACCTCGGTAAGCGACCTCCGTTCCTACGCTCCTGCCTTTGCCCGGATGATGCCAGACAGCCACCGAGTAATCATCGGCAACCGGGCCAAGATTGAGGCAGACAGCAGTCTCTTTGATGTACTCGGGGAACTGTAGGCCGGCCTAAGGTGAATCAGCTTACGACTGAAAATCATAAGGCCACCTTGTAAAATTGCCTTTTCGCCCAAACTCTTCGTTATGAGAAAAATTTTATCCTCGGAATATCAAATATATGCCTGCGGTAAAATTTTTCTCATGCCTCGATTTTGAACGAAAATTCTAATTTTTCAAGGTACCCATAAGGTAAACGACATTATGACAACAAAACATTTTGACAAGGCCGCAACGGACTGGGACAAAAAACAGCGCAGGGTTCAACTTGCCGCAAAAATCAGCACAGCCATTGCCGGGCTGCCTCTCTCCAGCGAAATGGATGCTATGGAATATGGCTGCGGCACTGGCCTTGTTGGCCTCTCCCTGGCCCCCACTCTAGGGCACCTGACCACCATTGACACCTCCCAGGGCATGCTTGATGTCCTGCAGGGAAAAATAACCGAGCAAGGAATCAGTAACGTTCAGCCCTTACGTTGCGACCTCCTGGCCGACAACTACAATAAACACCATGATCTCGTCTTCTGCGCCATGACCCTGCACCACATCAAAGAGCCCGAAACTCTTTTGCAGCGTTTCACCGAACTCCTCAATAAAGACGGATACCTGGCCTTAGCCGACCTTGCCCTGGAAGACGGATCTTTCCATGACCCGTCGGTAAAAGGAGTTCATCACCACGGCTTTGACAGTGAACAACTCGCAGCAATCCTCACCGCCGCCGGCCTGGTCGACATCAAAAGCGAAATCATCCACACCCTGAGCAGGGGAGAAGGAGAAGAGAGAACGTATCCGGTCTTTCTTCTTACCGCTCGCAAGGCCTAAGGTGTCCTTCTCTCATTATTTGCCAATCTCTTTCCTAAAAAGGCTGTAGGAGGCCATGACACCCTGCCAGTAACAAAGTTGGGAGTACCTGTGAACAGCTTTCCGGTTAATATCCACTTCCACGGCTGGCTGACAACACTCATACAAAGAGTCAGGCGCAGCAATGGTCTGCTCGCGCCTCCCCTAAATCGCCGCACGTCCATAAAAGACCTCATTGAATCTTTTGGCGTGCCACACACGGAAATAGAATCCATCCAGGTCAATGGACACTCTGTGTCCTTTGGCTATATTATTGGGGAAGAAAGTTTTGTAGAAGTTTTCCCGCCTCAGCCGCCAGTCAATGTCCTAATTCCCAACCTGCTCCGCCCAAGAGTTCTTAACGCAATCCGCTTCCTGGTGGACGCCAATGTTGGAAAACTTGCCGGAAAATTAAGGATGGCCGGTTTCGACACCCTCTATAACCCGCAGTGGCACGATACGGAACTGGCCGACATAGCGGCCAAGAGCCCCTGTATTCTACTGAGCAGAGATATCCAGCTCCTCAAACGGAAGAAAATAGAATTCGGACATTTCGTGCGGGAAACCCTCCCCAACAAACAACTGGCTGAAGTGATCCACTTCTATGATCTGTCTCGTGAAATCCGTCCTTTCAGCCGCTGCATGCGCTGCAACGGCTCCCTGACTCCTGTGCCAAAGCAGGAGATCCTTGAACAACTTGAGCCCCTGACAAGAAAATATTATCACAGCTTCCATCAGTGCGAATCCTGCAATCAGGCATACTGGTCCGGTAGCCACCGTGAGCCCATGAAACAAACCCTCAAAGAACTCACCCGGTATCGCCCCCTCTCGTACTGAGAATCAAGGGTTGTGATGTGAAGAAACCAAGATACCCTCCCCCCTTAGCTCATAAAACTCAGGATCTGCTGCTGGATTGCTTTCTGCGCAAAATACTTCAGGTGCCAGACAGCATTCTGTTCAGAACCATCTGAATTGAAACATACGCCTTTTACAATTTTCGGTTTCACAGCTCCCTGATATTCGGCGGAAATATCAGCGGTATCATATGGAACAACCACATCATTGGCATTATTATCGAACGCAATACGATCTATCACTATCTCATCGGCAATGTCTGCCAGCACAGCATTGGGAGCAAAATTTGCTCGACAGAACGACAACTGTTCGGCCAGATTATGCGCTGTATTATTATCCAGGGTCTGAACCAGCTCTGATGACGGATCAAGACAGGTGACTCCAGGGGCGTTGTGTGCAGTTTTTGCAATGACTTCCAAAATTTTCACCAAAACTTTAATTCCCGGTATCAGACCTATTGCTGTAGAGAGTAAGAAAAAATCATTCAAGAACTCATCCGATGCCAAAGGCGACCCCTTACAGGCACCAGCCACAAACAAAACCCTTCCAAACTCGATCTTCTTCTTATCTGTCAGTGCCCTTATCTGCGGATGTTCAAGGATACAACGGCTGACAAGCCCGCCGCGACTGTGACAAATCAGATCAATTGTCGTTTGCTCAGGCAAACTTTCAATGAATTTCACTCCGTTTTCAAGGGCAGTCTCAGAAACAGTGGGATGATCAAAACCATAGATCCTCTGTTCGTAACGTTGCTCCAGCTGCTTAAGAACCGAATCGTGTTGATCCATTGCAGAACTTGCCAGGGGCTTAAAGGCATCAACAACATTACTGAAAATTCCGTGAATAAATACCAGACTCCGTTTACCGGACATATCCTCCCTGAACGTGGTGGGCAGCGGAGCTGTACTGCCGTCCACCTTGAAAGATTTCAAGCCCCAGCCATCGTCAGGCTCAAATATCCACGAATCCACTTTGTCATATAAAAACTCTTTTATATTGTGCGTAATCCTCCTGATTATTTTCTTAAAGAAATGCAACACAGGCTTCACCACATCCGAGAAGGATAAGTGAAAGCGAAAGGAACCACCCCGTTCAACTTGTACATCCAAGGGGTTGAGACCTGTTGATTTTACAGAAAGTATCTTTCCGCTCTCCGGATCTGATGCTATTACCAAGAACATCTCTTCCAAGCCATCATCCGCTTCGACTTTCAGCTCCTGCGACATGGAAAGATCTATGTTTCGAGTCCCTCTTGTAAAGAGTACCTGTTCACTCAGCTGAGAGAAGCCCTCTTCCTCAATAGCCTTGACCCAAGGCATATCCTCTTTCAATGCGGTTCGGGATCTCAAGAAATCCAATCCCGGTGGAGATGACACCCTCAGAGCTTTTTTTAAGTCAGCTCCAAAAGTATCTTTATCACCATCAATTTGAATTTTAATTTCGTCAACAATAAATTCCTGCATAACATTCTCCAGCGCTAGAGGGTAGGAGGCAAGTTGAAATACTCATCAGAATCTGGCACTGATCATCTTATCCACAAGCCGTAGACAACGAAGCGAATTGACAATCATATTCCTGATTAACTGAAAATAAATTTCTCGATAATCCTTGAAGTTGATATTCCATTGCACACCATCAATCACCACATCACAACCCGTATCATATGTACCTTTCTCTCCACCATTGACAATATTCTCTTTCCCAAAACATTTCTCCAATGGACCGTACTGACCAAAGCCTGCGGTTTCACACCCCTGGTTGGGATCTGCGACAAAGTCATATTCTCTCCAGAATACATCGCAGGAGACCTCTTGAGCCTTTCCTCCGACAGTGGCCGTGAACCTGGCGGTTCTTAAAAATTGCATTGTTTCATTGGCCGCATCTGTATAGATAGCCCAAAACGTATCCTCAGGAAAACAATCCGGTATATATTTCGGCATCTGTAATCTCGACTCGTGATGAACAAGATGATCCCCGAGATGTTTTGCAGAATATGTTTCAAACTGGTCAAAAGCGGCCCGAAATGCACCAGGCGCCGGCGCACCATGAAAAATGGGAATAACATGAGAAGGTGTCCCCATATCCTGAACATGGTGGAGAAGTCCACCTACATGAATGAAAAGACTTTTCAGCTCTTTTTTTATAGCCTTCTGCTCTTCATTTTCTAAGAGTGCAGAGGTCGAGGCAGCGGGAAGGCCAGCCAGGTTATTCTGAAAATTTTCAGCATGCTCAAGATATACATCTTTGGAATATAACTTGAATTTAAAAACCTTACGGAAATAATCCGGATTTGTATTTTGCGGATTCTCGTGGAAATGCCAGTTAAATATCCTATCTTTATTTTTGAGCCAGTCATCCTCCCTGTCAGTCGCATTAATAATACAATCTTTGTATTCCATAAGGATTGATTTAAAGGTATCACTCAGAAGATCAACATACTTATAAATTGTATATCTGGTGATTTCCTTATGATCAATTGCCTTCATCGCCTTCTCCCTATACGTTGACGCCACAATAACAAAAAGTTAATACGACACAACCACGCCCCATCCAACCCATGAGATGAATTACATGCAACATCTTTTGTTTTTGGACTTCACCCTAAAAACTTAAGCGAGCAAGCCTGCCATTGACGCTCACAACCTGGTTAACCAAGAGCAGACTTCCCCACCTCTATTCCTGTTCTTGATGCCCATTCAGTTTCATACATTATGCCTGACTGCGCTCACTTCTTTTTATTACTCATCAGCAGGCTGACCTGTCACAGGTGTTCGTCCAACACTCTCCGTATCCGGTTCAGTATCCACATACTCATTATCTGTGTCCTGTGCCTCAGGTATTGTAGTACCGGGAGGAGATTGTTGCTGCAGGACGACGTTTGCTAAATCTTTCGCCAGTTCTTTCGCCTCTTCCAAGGCTTCTTTCTCAGCCCTTTTTTTTTCCTGTTCTGTTGCCATTACAAACCTCCTTAAAAATTGAATTATGAAATAGTGCCGCGATTGGCCTCACATTTGGTATGTTTTCCTTTTACTGCATGGATTTTCTGCAAACGATATCCCCACCGCCACAGACAAATACTCCGGGAATAGATTGATTAGATAGAATGAACTCCCCTATGCAATCACATACGCATCTGTAGCTGCTGGAATCTGGACCGAGTAACAGAAGGCGGCCTGCTAATCATTTTGAGGTGTTGATCATTTCTACAAGGCACTAATATTTTCAATGCCTCCGGCTTTTTCTCATCAGAAAAAAGTACCTACACGCATTAGACCATTATTTCATCTAGTTACAACTATATCACCAGCCTCATCCAAACACAAGAACAAGGCAACATTCACAACTTTCCTACAAAACAATCCTCTAATGCACAACTATCCTCTCATTGTTATTCCTTTCATCCACAACAAGTCGTTAGCAAATAAATCTGCCTACCAAGTTATTGTTACCAGCTACCATTGAAAGCAAAGGATAGTCACGATTCCACACAATTCTTTTGCCAGGGAATATTTTCCCTTTCCCCTTTTCATTTTTTCTTTTATTGTATTCTTTCCTAAATCTCCCCTTGATTACCATACGATTCTTGGTGGAAGACAATACGTGTACAATTTCATACTCTTATTAATTGAGAGACAAATTCTTAGAATATCCAAATAAGAATCTAACTAAAGGAAACTCTTATGGAATACTCTTCTGAAGTAAAAGAAATGTGTCCTCTTGCCCAGGGGACCAATCATGGGCCTTCGCCTATTCCCCAGGAAGGGGGATGGACTCAGGCAAAGGAAATAAAAGATATCCGCGGCCTAACTCACGGCATAGGCTGGTGCGCTCCGCACCAGGGTGCATGTAAGCTGACTTTGAATATCAAAGACGGGATTATTGAAGAGGCCCTTATTGAGACCATAGGCTGTACCGGAATGACCCATTCCGCTGCCATGGCCTCTGAGATCATGCCCGGTAAAACCATTCTTGAAGCTCTGAACACCGATCTTGTCTGTGATGCCATTAATACTGCCATGCGTGAGCTCTTCCTGCAGATCGTCTACGGTCGCAGTCAATCCGCCTTCTCCGAAGGCGGGCTCCCAGTTGGAGCTGGCATGGAAGATCTTGGCAAGGGTCTGCGCTCCGTGACCGCAACCACATACGGAACCAAACTCAAAGGTCCCCGCTATCTGGAAGTCACTGAAGGCTATGTCCTGGAACTGGCCCTTGATGCAAACGATGAGATTATTGGCTATAAATTTGTCCATCTTGGCCGCATGATGGATGCCATCAGGAAGGGTGACGATGCCAACAAGGCCCTGGAAGCAGCCACCGGAACATATGGCCGCTTTGCAGATGCCGTTAAAACCATTGATCCGCGAAAGGAATAAGGAGAGAACATATGGCACTGTTTGAAAGTTACGACAGGCGGATCAACCAGATCACCCCTGTTTTAGAAAAGTATGGCATAAAGAACCTGGAAGAGGCCAAAGAGGTCTGTAATGCCTATGGCGTGGATGTGGCAACAATCGTCAAGGAGATCCAACCCATCTGTTTTGACAACGCCTGCTGGGCCTATACCCTCGGTGCCGCCATTGCTATCAAGAAGGGAGAAACCAAGGCCGTGGATATCGCCGCCACCCTCGGTGAGGGGCTGCAGGCCTTTTGTATCCCCGGCTCCGTGGCAGACCATCGCCAGGTAGGCATCGGTCATGGCAACCTGGCCTCCATGCTCCTGCGTGAAGAGACCAAGTGTTTTGCCTTCATAGCCGGCCACGAGTCCTTTGCCGCAGCAGAAGGCGCCATCGGCATAGCCAAATCCGCCAACCGGGTGAGAACTGCACCACTGCGAGTCATCCTCAACGGCCTGGGCAAGGATGCGGCCCACATTATCTCCCGCATCAACGGTTTTACCCATGTTGAGACCAAATTCAACTATGCAAGTTCCGAACTATCAGTGGTCAAAGAGACCGTTTACTCAACAGGAGACCGTGGCGCGGTGCGCTGTTATGGGGCTGATGATGTGCGTGAAGGTGTGGCCATTAATCACCTGGAAGGCGTGGATGTCTCCATCACCGGCAACTCAACCAACCCCACCCGCTTCCAGCATCCGGTGGCCGGAACCTACAAAAAAGAATGTAACCTCCAGGGGAAGCGATACTTTTCCGTGGCCTCAGGCGGTGGTACAGGACGTACCTTGCATCCGGACAACATGGGAGCAGGTCCAGCCTCCTACGGCATGACCGATACCATGGGACGCATGCATTCCGATGCCCAATTTGCCGGCTCCTCTTCCGTGCCGGCGCATGTTGAGATGATGGGTCTCATAGGCATGGGCAACAATCCCATGGTTGGGGCCTCGGTGTCCGTAGCTGTGGCTCTGGAGCAGGCCAGCTAACAAAATAATGTACTGAGAAAACTACAATAAATAAAAAAAGCCGGACATCAACAACATCCGGCTTTTTTTATTTCTTATTATGCAGCTCTACAGTTTACTTACTGATCATTCTCCGGATCAACCGGCGTGGGATCAACCGGATCTTGAGAAACGGGTTCCGGGGCAGTGGCATCATGAAGCTTGGCCTTACCATCTTCCCACAACTCTTTACTCTTCTTTTTGGTGGAATCCCATGCCTCAACAGATTCCTCCTTGGTTGTATCCCAAGCCCTCTTAGAGGAATCAGCAGTGGCGTCACCCACAGCATGGGCAGCATCTCCAATTTCATGGCCGGCCTTTTCCCATTTCCCTGGCTCCTCGGGAACAATCGCCTCTTCTGCCTGAATATTTGCGACACTACAGCTTAACCCCAAAAGCAGAGTCAACGCCAAAATTTTCCTTTTCATCACAAACCTCCTTCATCTTTTTCTTCTCCTTGCAAAGAGAAGAACTGCTTAAGTAATTGATGCATATTCTCGTTAATCTCTCCAAATTTATTCCCACAGTTCAGTATCTCTTTTTCACTCTGAATCCAGGGTGCCGCAACCAGCTCCTGACGGCAGTTGTCAATAATCCCTGCTGCACTATCGCGAGTGGCTTCCAAGTGAAACTGCAGCCCCAGGACATGCTCTTTATACAAAAAGGCCTGGGTAACGCAGGCCTTGCTTGAATACAGTTGAACCGCATCTTCAGGAAGCGCAAAGGTATCGCCGTGCCAATGAAAAACGGTAATTTTCTCAGGCAAGACAGAGGCCAGAGATGCAGGAACATCGGGAGTTCGGAGAACAGGAAACCAACCGATCTCTTTTTCCGGGTTTGCACGGACCTCTGCCCCCAAGACATCAGCCAGGAGCTGAGCTCCCAGGCAGATACCAAGAATCGGTATTCCTCGATCGATAACCGATCGTAAATAGACTTTTTCCCGGTACAGCCAAGGATAAGCCTCATGATCGAAAACTCCCATGGGCCCTCCCATGACGATCAATCCGGCAAAGGAATCCAGGGGGGGGAAAAGGTCCCCTGCCCAGAGGCGTGTACAGAACAGGTCATGTCCCTGTCCCACCAACCATTCCTCCATGGACCCCAGACCCTCAAAAGGGACATGTTGCAGCCAGTGAATTGTTGCCATCTTTTTCTAATCAAATATTTAAAAATCAGGATGAACAAGAGGGCACATACTTGATGCTCACACCTCTACTCCAGCACCTCTTAAAGAATCTGACTCAGGAAGAGCTTGGTTCTGTCAGATTGAGGATTATCGAAAAACTCATTGGGCTCATTTTCTTCTATAATCTCACCTGCATCCATAAACAAGACCCGATTAGCAACGGTCTTGGCAAAACCCATCTCATGGGTGACGCAGAGCATGGTCATGCCCTCATGGGCCAGATCAACCATGACATCCAAAACCTCTTTGATCATCTCCGGATCCAGGGCAGAGGTGGGTTCATCAAAGAGCATAATGGAAGGATTCATACATAAGCTTCTGGCAATGGCCACACGCTGCTGCTGCCCACCTGAGAGTTGACCGGGAAACTTTTTGGCCTGATCGGCGATCTGCACCCGCTCAAGAAGGCGAATCGCCGTTGCCTCGGCATCTCTACGTGATTTTTTCTGCACCCAGATCGGTGCCAGGCAGCAGTTCTCCATGACCGTCAGATGAGGAAACAGATTAAACTGCTGAAAGACCATGCCGATATCGCGGCGTACCCGGTCAATATGTTTAAGATCGTCATCCAGGGTAATCCCGGAAACAATGATATCTCCCTTCTGATGCTCCTCCAGGCGGTTCATACAGCGAATCAAGGTAGACTTTCCACAGCCTGAAGGGCCACAGATAATGATACGTTCACCTTTATATACCTTGAGGTTGATGTCTTTCAAGACGTGAAAATCGCCATACCACTTGTTAACATTACGCAACTCCACCATCACCTCAGCTGAAACGTTCTGTTGCGTCTGTGTTTCTGTCATAGCTTATCCATTCAAGCAAATTTTATAATTTAGTTCCGTAGTAGAAGCCCAAACGTTCAGACGCCAGCCACTTTTTTTCTCAGAGAGGCAGGCATCTATCGCCCCAAAAACCTAAGAACTATCAGGCATGTCCCGTGTGAAGTTTCCTTTCCAGATACTGCGAATAACGAGACATGGAGAAACAGGAAACCCAGTAAATAGCAGCCACAAAAACATACCCTTCCACAGAATAACCGATCCACTTGGCATCGGCAAAGGCTGATTGAACAACGGCCAGCAAATCAAAGAGGCCAATGATCAAGACCAGGGTCGTATCCTTGAAGAGGGCAATAAAGGTATTGACGATCCCGGGAATTACCAGTTTCAGGGCCTGGGGCAGAATGATAAAAAACATGGACTTCCAGTAGGAGAGTCCGAGTGCCTCAGCAGCCTCATACTGACCCTTGGGTATTGCCTGCAGACCACCACGCACCACTTCGGCCATATAGGCTGATTGAAAAAAGATTATACCGATCAGAGCCCGCAACAGTTTATCAATCTGTAAATTTTCCGGCATGAATATCGGCAGCATTACCGAAGACATAAAGAGTACGGTAATAAGCGGCACCCCTCGCCAGAATTCAATAAACACCACGGATAGAGACTTGGCAATGGGCATAGAAGAGCGCCTTCCCAAGGCCAGAATAATACCGATGGGCAGGGCACAGAACATCCCGATGGTTGCCAGGATCAGGGTCAACATCAACCCACCCCACTTATAGGTTTCCACCACGGGAAGACCGAAGGCTCCTCCGTAAAAAAGGAAATAGGCAATTACCGGATAACAGAAGATGGTAAATATCCCTACCAAGCCCTTTTTCGGAGTCCTCTCAATAAGCAACCAGGCCACAAGAGCGCCCACAAGGGAAAAGGCCACCACAACCCGCCAATATTCCGAAGGGGGATAAAAACCAAACATAAACTGTTGGAAACGAACCGTTACAAAAACCCAGCAGGCCCCCTCACCGGAACAGGCATCTCGCGAAGTCCCCACCCAGTCTGCCTGAAACAGGGCCCAGTCAATTGTCGGTGGTATTGTTCGAAAGAGTATATACAGCCCAATGAGGGTAAAGATGGAGTTAGCCGGAGAAGAAAAAAGATTTTTACGCATCCAGCCCAAAACACCCACGGAATTGGACGGCGGTGGCAGTGCCGGACTTGGGGTCGTTATATATACAGCCATTTTATTACCTCTCCACCAACATCATCTTCTTATTGTACCAGTTCATAAATGCGGAAATAGACAAGCTTAAAAAGAGATAGACCCCCATGGTCATAGCAATCACCTCAATGGCCTGTCCGGTCTGATTCAGAGTTGTTCCGGCAAAAACCGCCACCAAATCAGGATACCCAATGGCCGTGGCCAGGGACGAGTTTTTCACCAGATTCAGGTACTGGCTGGTCAACTGCGGGATGATAACTCGCATGGCCTGAGGAATAACGACCAGTTTCAGGATACGGTTCTTATGCAGTCCCAATGCTGAGGCTGCCTCAGTTTGTCCTGAATTCACCGCCATGATCCCGGAGCGCACAACTTCCGCAATAAAGGCACCGGTATAGATGGAAAGTGCAGTGAGCAGAGCGGTAAACTCGGGAATGATAGTGATCCCGCCACGGAAATTAAAACCCTTCAGGGCCGGAACATTCCAGCTTAGGGAAGCATCAGCCAGGAAAAAAACGATTGTCGGCAGACCAAAGATCAGCCCAGCACCCACGGTCATGGTCTTAAACTGTTTCCCGGTCTGCTCCTGACGCAATTTGGCCCAGCGGCTGATAAACAGGGTCGTAACAATGGCAAGGCCAAGGGCCCAGAACACAAAATTAAACCCTGGACCGAATATCGGTTCAGGGAGATAAAGGCCTCTGATGTTCAGAAAAATCACATCACCTGCCGACCAGCTCTGCTTAGGAGCAGGAAGAGTACGAAGGACAGCAAAATACCAGAAAAACATCTGTAGCAGAAGTGGAATATTCCGAAATATTTCGATATAGACCATGGCCAATTTAGCAATCAGCCAGTTATTTGACAAACGGGCAACACCAACAACGACTCCGATAATTGTGGCAAAGACTATACCAACAGCAGAGACAAGCAGGGTGTTCAGAAGGCCAACCAAAAAGGTACGGCCAAAGGTGTAGGTTTCATCAAAAGGAATCAGATGCTGAATAATCCCAAAACCTGAGACCTGAGAGAGAAAACCAAAACCTGTCGAGATGCCTCTGCGCTCCAAGTTTGTAAGGGTATTGCTTCCAATAAACCAAAAGAAGCCGACAAGCAATGCCACCAGCAGGACCTGAAAGAACAGGGATCTGTGCTGGGCATTATTCCACCAGAACTGTTTTTTTGAATTGGACATAGATATAGTTACTACGCAAGAAATAAAGAGAAGAGTAGACCAGCGTCCCACTCTCCCACCTTCACCTGATCAATCCGGTTCGCTCAACGGGCTACAGACTGATAGGAGCTACGGAGCCTTTGCTCCGCTTCATTTATCCGACAAACCTGCACCACTGCTAAACTCTGACAGGACACTGGTTAACAAGATCCATGGTATCTCGACAAACCTTATTACAAAATGAAAAAGGGACGCTTTCCTGAGAAAACGTCCCTTTTTCAGCTTAGAGCTAAATTAGCGGAGGGGAGGTGCATACATAATGCCGCCCTTGCTCCAAAGTGCATTCAAGCCACGCTCGATCTGCAAAGGAGAGCCTTTACCAACGTTACGCTCAAAGATCTCGCCATAGTTCCCAACCTGTTTAATAATCTGATAGGCCCAGTCATCGTTCAACCCCAGACCCTTTCCACCAATACCATCCACCCCAAGCAGTCTGCGGACTCCTGGATTCTTACTCTTTTTCATCTCATCAACATTGGCCTGGGTTACACCCATTTCTTCGGCCTCAATCATAGCGTTTAAAGCCCACTTTACGATGTTAAACCAAGCATCATCACCCTGGCGAACAACAGGGCCCAAGGGTTCCTTGGAGATAACCTCAGGAAGAACAATAGCATCTGCAGGTTTACTCAAATGAGTACGCAGCCCGTAAAGCTGAGACTGGTCGGAGGTCAGAACGTCACAGCGACCGTTATCAAAAGCCTTGGCTGTGGCATCATGGGTATCAAAGACAACGGGTTTATACTCCATTTTCTTTTCTTTGAAATAATCGGCCAAATTCAACTCAGTGGTGGTTCCGCCCTGAATACAAACCGCTGCCCCATCAAGCTCCAAGGCTGATTTGACACCCAGTTTTTTTGAAACCAGAAAACCCTGTCCGTCATAGTAGTTGACACCGGTAAAATTCAGACCCAGGGAAGAGTCACGAGTAAGAGTCCAGGTGGTACCACGCACCAGGGCATCAATTTCACCGGACTGCAGGGCAGTAAAACGCTCTTTGGCATTCAAGGGAACATATTTAATCTTAGTAGCATCACCCAAGGTTGCAGCGGCAATGGCCTTACAGACATCAACGTCAAGACCGGTCCAGGTTCCTTTTTCATCCGGATTGGAAAATCCAGGAAGCCCAGTGGAAACCCCGCACTGCAGATATCCACGTTTTTGCACCTCATCTTTCGTAGATGCCTGCGCAAGCCCGGCAGAGATAAAAAGAGCCACAACTACAGCCACGATGGACCAAGTAATCTTTCTCATTTACTACACCCCTGTTAAAATTTAAAATATCAAGAAGTTACAAGAAACGCCTAACTACAAAAACCTTACAATAATCAAAAGTGTACCAATCGCTCCCAATAATGTCTATCAAAAGATTTAAAAAAGCTGGACTCAATTGAGCGCTCCAACTCTCCCCACCTCTTTTTAAGTGCTTTTTGGCAGTTTCATGTTAAAATTCAGCCATGTCAATCTCTTCTTCCCATACCGTTCTCGTAGTTGATGACAATCTGGTCAATCTGAATCAACTCACGAACATTCTTCAGGGAGTCGATTACACTGTTATTGCTGCGAGCAGTGCAGAAGGTGCGCTGGAATTGATCCGGACACGATCACCAGATATCATCCTCCTTGATGTAATGATGCCCGACATGGATGGCTTTTCTCTCTGCCGCAGACTAAAACAGGACGAAAGGTTCTCCGATATCCCTGTAATTTTTCTCACATCACTCTCTCGGAAAGCAGACATCGTGGAAGGTTTCAATGCCGGCGGTCACGACTATATCGTCAAACCCTTTAACCGGCAGGAACTCCTGGCCCGAGTTCGCAACCACATCCACCTCTACGACATGCTTCTGGAAAATAAACGTCTCATCAGACTCTCCGAAGATGCCAGCCGTTCCAAGAGTGAATTTCTTGCCTCCATGAGTCATGAAATCCGGACACCACTCAATTCCATCATCGGCATGGCGGAAGTGCTTGCTGAAACCCCTCTTTCCGACGAACAACGAAACTATGTCGGCATTTTTCGCTCTGCCGGGGAAAGTCTTCTGGAAATTATCAATGACATTCTCGATCTCTCTAAGATTGAGGCGGGGCAAACTGAACTGGAATCCATTGATTTCCATCTGCCCGCGCTCCTGAACTCTGTGGTCTCCATCCTCTCGGTGCGGGCAGCAGAACAGAACAGTCGCATCGCCACCCATATCCACCCCGATGTCCCCCACGCCATCAGCAGCGACCCCACTCGCCTCCGCCAGATACTGATCAATCTCGTGGGTAATGCAGTCAAATTTACGGAAAACGGTTCGGTTGAAATCACTGTCGAGAGCAGTGCCATGAATACACTCCTCTTCTCCATCAAAGACAACGGGATAGGTATTCCGAAGGATAAGCAAAAGATCATTTTTGAAAGCTTTACCCAAGCCGACTCCCTGACGACCAGGAAATATGGGGGTACCGGCCTGGGACTCACTATCTGTCAGAAATTAGTTAAAATCATGGGTGGTCGTATCTGGTTGGAAAGTACACCCGGCAAGGGATCGATTTTCTTCTTCACCAGCCGTTTTAACCCGGCAACCAGTTCCCCGCTACCGGTCCCTGCCGAACCGGTCCCTCCTGCAAGCTGCAGAATTCTGAAGCCCGCTCGTATTCTTCTCGTGGATGACAACGAAGATAATCGCAATCTCCTTTGCCTCTATCTGCGCAACACTCCTTTCACCATCGACACGGCCAGCAATGGCAAAGAAGCAGTCAAGGCCTTTTGCAACACACCATACGACCTTATCTTTATGGATATTGAGATGCCGATTATGGACGGCTACGAGGCGACCAAACAACTCAGAAAATGGGAACGCGACCAGAACCATAAGGCCACCCCTATTATTGCCCTCACCGCCCATGCTTTTATTCGGTTTCGAAAAAAATGTCTGGATTCCGGCTGCACTGACTATCTAACCAAACCGGTACGCAAGAACACTTTACTGCAAACCATTTCCCAGCACCTTAATTTCCAGGAAAGCGACAAAAAGAAAGATAAAGAAGAATATGTCGATTCCATGTCTTTGCCGGCAACCACCAGAGAAAATGCAAAGATTACTCTCGACAAAAAACTCAAAAAACTCATTCCCCGCTTCCTGAAAAACAAACGAGAAGATGCAATACGCATGCTGGAAACCATCAAGAGTAACAATTTTGAGGAATTACAGAAGCAGGCCCATACCGTAAAGGGAACCTCCTGGATGTATGGATTCAAAGAACTTGGAGACACCTGCCTCGAACTCGAACAGGCAGCCAGGGACTCCGACCTGGAACTGGCACAACAACTTGCTTCTAGAATCAGCAACTATTTGAATACAGTTGAAATAGAATACAGCTCCCCAGACACAAAAAAGAGTGACAAACTATGATCTTTTCTTTTCCATTTTCAATAACATACTGATAGAATAAGAAAACTTTATTTCATCCTGACCAAAAGGAGACTCAGCCATGGGGCAGCAAACCCGTATTGTTCTGATCGACGATGACCCGGACGCCTGTGAACTGCTGAAAATGCAGCTTGAAGATACCGGACGAATGGGTGTCACTTACACCACCAACAGCGACGAGGCCCTAGCCATAATTCGAAAGGAACTACCGGATCTTGCCATTCTCGACATCAACATGCCCGGCATCCATGGCGTTGAAATTGGCTCCACTTTAGCTGCAGAACCGATAACATCTGCCATCCCCATCCTTTACCTGTCCGGCATGGTCACCCCCAATGAGGCAAAAGACCTGGGCAAAGGACAAGGCGAATCTCTTCTGATTTCTAAAGGATCTCCTGTGGAAGAACTCATCGCTGCCATTGACAGCCTTACTGCCCCCTGAGTCTTGCCCTTTTGCCTCCCTTGCCAGCCAAAAGTGCTCGTTTTGTTGCCATAGAGACTCTGTGCCAACTGCAAAAGAGCCGAAAGCCTGTCAATAGGATCTTCAACAATTTACTATCCCAATACAATCTCAGTGACGCTGATCGCCAGCTGGCAACCAACATCATTTATGGGATACTCCGCTTGCGTCAATCTTTAGATCTTATCCTGCAAGATCTCTGCACCCAGCCTCTCACCAAACTTAAACCCTTTGTACATCAGGCCCTGGCTGTTGGGCTGTATCAAATTTTCTTTCTGGATCGCATCCCCGAATCCGCTGCCGTCAACGAGTCGGTCAAGGCCATGCAGGCAGCACATCTCCCTAAAAAACTGCAGGGATTTGTTAACGGAGTGCTGAGAAATTCCATCCGCAGACGAAATGATTTACGTTCACTATTTGAAAATTCTGCACAGCCAATTCTCAATCATCCCCAGTGGTTGACCAAGCGCTGGCAGACACGCTTCGGCCTGGAAGAAACAATCCGTATCTGCAGACAAAATAATGCACAGCCGCCCCTTACCCTGCAGGTCAACACCCGTAACACTGATCGTGACAAACTGCAAAAGACATTACACACAGCAGGAATCTCCGCTCGACAAGGTGAATACAGCGAGGACGCCCTTATTCTGGATAACTATCACGGTGGAGTAAACAGGCTGCCCGGATACACTGAAGGAGATTTTCAGATCCAGGACCAGGGAGCTCAACTCCTGGCCAGACTCCTTGGCCCAATGAATTTACAAGGGGATTATCTCGACGGCTGTGCCGGAGTGGGTGGCAAAACCAGTGTTATGCTTCAGCTTGGCCAATCTGCCCAGGCCAGGATATCAGCTGTGGAACCGGATAAAGAGCGGCAAGAAAAATTTCGAGAAAACATGAAAAGGCTGCATCCCGATCAACCCATTTCCCTTTTTGCCGGCAACCTGCAGAATTTCAGCGCCAACTGCCAGACCAAATTTCACGGAATCCTTCTCGATGCACCCTGCTCCGGCACCGGCGTTACCGGACGTCACCCCGATATCCGCTGGAACAGAAGACCGGAAGACCTGGCCAAGTACCAACAGACCCAACTCGAACTGCTGCAGACAGCCGCTCAACTCGTGCATCCGCAAGGGATACTCGTCTATGCCACCTGCTCTCTTGAAGAGGAGGAAAACGAGAAGGTCATCCAACAGTTTCTGACTGCCAATACAGATTTCTCCATGGATGACTGTAGCCAACTCCTGCCTCCTACCGCCCATTCTCTCATCAAAAATGGCTATTTTGCTCCTCTGCCTGGACCGGATATCGACGGTTTTTTCGGAGCCAGATTAGTAAAAGAGTTCTGAATGATATTTTCAATAAAAGCCGGAACTGTTATGGTACTGGTTAGTAACAGCTGTAACCATATCAACAACAGAGACTTTTCCTGGCAAAAGACACCATTCTCCTGTTCCTCAATATCACTTGAACATCCCCAGTCAATCTCTTTACAATCATGACGAAGCATAGAACAGAGACACAACTCACTCTGACTGATTTGATCGACGCAAGCTCTTCTTGTCCATTCTGCCTTTCCAGGGCAGAACGAGATCCAGTCTTTACCATCCAGCAAAAACCGTTAATCCAATGGTTATTCTGTACTCAGTGTAAAGCCTATTCTGCATCCATGATGCCAACAGAGCAGTTTCTGGAATCTTATTACCGAAACTATTATGACGAAACCCAATCCAAAATAACGGTAGGTAGACCAGAAAGACTTGCCAGGCATATTGCTCAACTACTGCCCGAAAATTCGAAAACGACGCTGAAAATCCTCGATTTCGGGGGAGGGGATGGGACCTTAGCCAAGGTCTTAGCAGAAATTTTACGGCAAAAACACCCAACAACGGATTTCAAAATCACTCTGGTCGACTTCAATCAGGAAAAAGACGCAGAAAACGAATTCCTTACGTTCCATTCAGAACCCAGCTTAACAGCAGTCAAAAATCAAAAGTTCGACATCATACTGGCCAGCGCCATAATCGAACACGTACCCGAGGCACATCATCTGCTTCAAGAGCTGTTTGACCTACTCGCCGACAAGGGAACTCTCTATGTACGAACTCCGTATGTAACACCACTGAAAAAGCTTTTTCGACACTATCCTCTTAAGTACCCCATGCATGTCCATGACATTGGCCCTTCTTTCTGGAACCGCGTGGCAAAAAGATATTCGAATCCATTGGAGATATTAGTGTCACAGCCATCCTTGGTGGCTTCCGGTTTTTCTAAGAAAAAATGGCTGCGAAGCTGTGTGGCACATACATTAAAGCTGCCAACCCGCATGGAAAAACAACTACGAAACAATCCTACAGATTATTTCTGGAATCTGATGGGAGGATGGGAAATTCTGTTCAGAAAAAAAAATGAATGACACGCGAGGAATGTTCACCGACTACAAAGCCGCCGCCTAGACTATTCAGCAACGGGTACCACTTTCTCCAAACAGAGACAATCGCGTCGGCACAGTTGCCGACGCGATTGATCACATCATCAATTTGACACAGCTACTGAAGATGGCTGACGATCTTGCTCTAAAGCTGCCAGACGTAAACGAAGCTCTTCAATAATACCCTGCTGGTCTTTTATGGCACGTTCCTGATCCAGCGTATAAAGGGTGAGTTCTTCAACCTTTTTGAGTAACTGCTGCGGCATCGAAGACAGATTGATACCTTCTTCATTAACTGTGGCGGCTGACGGCATATCCGGGAGCCGCTTTTCGCGCATCACATACTCCGCCAAATCAGATAAGGGAATAAGTTTATAATCGGACTCAAACACGTAGTCAGGATGTTCCTGAACATTATTCACATAGACGTTACCATTATTGGCGATACGGAACTCACGAATACCACTACCGACCCGGGTAATAGAAAAACCGTCAGTTGTACCAGTAGAATCTACGACAAAATCCCAGGCCTCGCCGGATGTATCTTTCATCTCCATGGTGACCTGCCCACTTGTTTCAATGTCAAGGGTGGCACTTGGACTCCATGTTCCTATTCCCACCCTCCCGTCTGACCTGAGACTCAAGGTGCTGGACGGTGTACCGGGCTGGATGCGAAATGGCAACTTCGAACCATTGGTCACATCCCGGATAAAAAAGTTAGTCTCATTGCCGGCCATATCCCAACTTTGGGCTGCCCAACCGCTGGAGCCATCTTGATCCAGACGCACAGTCGGAGTATCACCATCCTTTATGTGAAGCTCCACATAGGGTATGGACGTACCAAGACCGACTCGTCCATAATCTTCAACGTATAGGGAGTGTGCTGGTGCACCGGCCTCAATGGTGAAAGGTCTTCTTCCACCATCAACATCCCAAACCGTGAGGTAGGAAGCACCTCCCGAGGTCGTATCATTTGCCTGGATCTTCCAGTCATTGGTAGGGAAAGAGCCAGCACTGGTATCTTCAAAATAAAACTGAAGATTGTTTTCCTTAAGTTTTATCGTGGAATACCCAAAACTTTCTCCGTTTACGCAGTCAAATCCTACACACTCGCTACCGGTGATAATAACATCATCATAGTGCAGGACATCCGCTTCGGCTATGCCGGAGGCAAAAGCCAGTGCAATAATACTGATACTGATTCGAATCGTCTTCATGAATGGCACCCCTGGATTACTTTTTGACATTAGATTCCTAGTGATCAAGCCAATGAGATAGCTACCTGCTTATTCTTTGATGTTGGGATCTATCACACTGCCATTTGCCACCGTAAAATAACCGGTTTGGATAGAAGGCTTAGGACTTACAGAAGAGGCGGACCTCAATTTGGTATTACGCTGTCGACCGTTCTCATCGGTTCCACCTCCAGCCTGTCTGGCCACAGCCGAAGGTGCTGGATTCAAGACCAGTTCATAGGCATAGTTACCATCCTCAAGAGATCCAGCGGCACTACCCGAATAGGCGGGATTTTCGTTTTTAGCAAACGTTTTTTTGACCACCGATCCGTTGGGCGTGGCAACAGAAAGTGTATAACCACCTGCATTGATCGGCGCCCACTCAACATAGCCGGGTCCGATGACGACATTTGCTAGCTGTGCAGCATTGACCGCTACACCAACGGCCAAGGTAGCCACAACAGCACTAAAAACAATAAATACGGCTTTATTCATCCCTCCCCTCCCCCACCTGTTCATCTTGACACCCTCCATTGGGTGATTGTTGCGAATCGACACCTGCAGACTTGTGGCAGGAGTATTCTACAACCCACCGCAACTATTAATACTGTAAAGTATATCATATTAAATCCATTGGATTCAAGTTCAAGTTGCGATTTGCTTGTTTTGGCTATATGCAGCGACATGATAGAATAATGGTTTGTCCGAATAAAAAACGTTTCACTCTCTAATGTGTCAACTCAGATAAAACCGATAACAGCATATTAAGGCAACGAAATAGATATCAAATCGAAATTAGAAGCTATTCTGAATTTATTACTCATTACACTTAAGGAAAGTACTTTAAAGGGTAGCTTGCAAAATTAGAATTATCGTCAAAATCGAGGCATGAGAAAAATTTTACTCAGGTGCCCTACAAGAATCACCCAAACTACGGGTACAAGTGCCCTTGGAATGCATATACTTGATATTCCGAGGATATAATTTTTCTCACAACGAAGAGTTTGGGCGAAAAGGCAATTATTCAAGGTGACCTAAAGATAACGGAAGAACCCATCAATAACAGCTCCTTAATAATGAATCAGTTTGCTCTCATCCGGATATTCTGTTTTCAGCTTACAGCCAAGGAAAAGATCAAGACCACTACCCTCCTCCAAACCACATAACTTTTGCAAAAAACTTCATTTAACATTTTATACAGAGAAAAAATTAACAAAAGATAATGGTCTTGAGAAGTTTTCAATGAAGAATCCCCCCCCCTATGGTACAGCTATTGACCATTAGAGGTTCTTTAATCTTTTTTGGGACAGGGGCATATGGCTGAAATACGCAGTACACTGGATATGGTTATGGAGCGGGCGGCACGAATGGCTGCCCGGGCTGAAGATGTTCCAGCCGATCAGGAAACAGAACAGAGGGGCATGCGCCTGGTTGCTGAGTTTCTTGGTGGAAAAACGTCGGCACTGGCAGAACTTTTGCAGCAGGAACCACCTTCTGATCAGATGCCCGTACGGAGAGGAATGGCCAAGGCGTTGATTCGAAACATCGTTCTTCCTCGAGACGAAGCCCTCATGACAGGAAGCCTGACCGCCATTGCCGGATTCCTGGATCTTGCCGGTCCGGCAAGTGAAATAATCGACACCTGTACCGAACTGAAACAAATACTGGAACAATACTCTCAGCACAAAGAGCAGATCAAGCAGCAGCTCGAAGATGCCATGCGGGCGCAACTCAGTCAAAAACTCCAGGAACAGGGAGTGACTACAGATCAGACAGCCATAGACCCCACCATGCACCCTCAATTTCGAGAAGAGTGGGCACGGGCCCAAACTGATCTTAACGCTCAATATACCCAGGCCCTTGACCAGCGCAAAGAAATACTCCAGCAACGATTTTCCTGATGCCCCACTCCAGACGTATTGAAACAGTACAGGCAAAGCTGCGCAGAAAAAAAATCGACGCACTGCTCGTCACCCAGCCGCATAACCGACGCTATCTGAGTGGTTACACTCCAGCAGACCACGATATTGGTGAGAGCTCCGGGGTCCTGCTTATTCCTGCACGCAAAGCTCCTCTCCTCCTCACTGACTTCCGCTTTCAGATCCAGGCCGAACGTGAAGTGAAAGACATGGAGGTCATGCTCTACTCCAAGGGCTTACTCGCCCTTCTCAAAGGTCTGCTTCCGGATCTGGCCATCTCCCGGTTGGCCTTTGAAAGTCATTACACGCTGCACTCTGTAGCCGACAAAATGCTGGTCATGGCAGATAAAATCGGAATCAGTCTCCTGCCCGTAAACGGCATGGTAGAGGAGATGCGCCTGATCAAGAGCGAGGATGAGATTGACAAGCTGCGCCGTTCGGTTTTGCTGAATGAGCAGGTCTTTCAACAAGTCTATCAAACCATTGCTCCCGGGCAGACAGAGATCGACATTGCCCTCTCCCTCGAATCCACCATGCGCAGGCTTGGTGCCGAATCACCCAGTTTCGAGACCATTGTTGCAACCGGCAAGCGCAGCGCTCTCCCCCATGCCGTCCCCGGCCCGGTCACTATTGAAGAGAACCAGCCCTTGATGATCGACATGGGACTGCTCCTTGACGGCTACTGCTCCGACATGACCCGTACCTTTGTGCCCGGTAAAAGTGACAGCAAATACCTTGAGATCCACCGCCTGGTACGCAAGGCCCAACAGGCCGCCACCAAGACAATCCGGGCCGGAGTCAGTGCTGCTGCAGTGGATAAGTCAGCCCGCAGTATCATCTCCGACGCTGGCTACGGCGACAATTTCGGCCACGCCCTGGGACACGGAGTGGGTCTTGCCGTACATGAGGAACCGCGACTTTCTTCACGTAACCGCAAACACCTGCGGGCCGGGATGATTGTCACCATCGAACCCGGAATCTACCTCCCCGACTGGGGCGGAGTACGCCTGGAAAATATGGCTGTTGTCCGCGAGGAAGGCTGCGAAGTCCTGAATCAAGATACAACCTGGCTTGACATCTAGTAATCTGCTGACAATGCGCACATTTTCAAAACAAAACATTAACAGTTCTCCCATATAAATCTTTCCCCCCACTTTCACCATGAGCAAACGAAAATACTTTGTCCTTGATACCAACGTCCTCTTGCACAACGCAGAATCCCTTAACTCTTTTGCCGACAACTATGTCATTCTGCCCATGACAGTAATCGAAGAGCTGGACAACTTCAAACGGCATAATGATGAACTAGGCCGCAACGCCCGCCACGCCATTCGACAGCTGGATCAGCTCCGCAGTTCAGGAACCCTGAAGGACGGGGTGAGAATGGAAAATGGCGGCATTCTCAAGATTACGGTGGAAAAAAAGAATATGCCCGGTGCTCTTCTTGATATGAGCGTCCCGGACAATCGTATCCTGGCAGTGGCCAACAGCCTGCACAAGGAAGGCGAAACCGTGATCTTTGTCTCCAAAGATATCAATGCCCGGCTCAAGGCCGATGCTTTGGGTATCGATGTCATGGACTTTGAGAAACAGAAATGCAACTTTGATGAACTCTATACCGGATGGCAACAGGCTTCCGTACCCACAGAAGTGGTTGACCGCTTTCATCGGGAGGAGCTACTTACAACCGAGGGCTTTGAGTTTCACAACAACGAGTTTGTCCTGCTTCAGGACGAGACCAACCCCAAACATTCGGGTATTGGTCGAGCCACCGGACCCAACAGCCTGATCCATCTTAATTCCCAATACGAGCATGCCTGGAACATCCATTCCCGATCCAAAGAACAACGGATGGCCCTGGAACTTCTCCTCGATCCCGAGATCGACCTGGTCACCCTTATTGGTCAGGCAGGGACCGGCAAGACCCTGCTCGCCCTTGCCGCCGGCCTTGAGTGCGTACTCCACCGCGAGAGTTATGAAAAACTCCTGGTTTCCCGTCCGATAATCCCAATGGGCAAGGACATCGGCTATCTACCTGGAACAAAAGACGAAAAACTAAACCTCTGGATGCAGCCCATCTTTGACAATCTGACCTTTCTTATGCGTCATAATACGGGGAACGAAGATGAAGGAACAGTGCAGCAAAAGGTCAACAAACTGATCAAAGATCAACAGGTGGAACTCGAAGCTCTCACCTATATCCGCGGCCGCTCGATTCCACGTCAGTATGTTATTATTGATGAAGCCCAGAACTTGACTCCCCATGAAGTCAAAACCATTATCTCAAGGTCAGGCGAGAACACAAAGATGGTCTTTACCGGTGATCCACAGCAGATAGACAACCCTTATCTGGATTCCTCTTCCAATGGCCTCTCCTATGCAGTTGAAAGATTAAAGGGACATGGTATATATGGCCACATAACTCTGAGCAAGAGTGAAAGAAGCCCGCTTTCTGCCATTGCCGCAGACTTTTTATAAAATAGGTTTCTAGGCTGAAGTCAGCAGGTAAACAAAAAACAACGTGTTGCCTTTTCCTGCAAGCTTCAGCCTACAAACAGCCTAATCACCTGAAAGACATATTATGCGCCAATTTATCGTTGATGACTTGTCCCCCATGGAGCGGGACAACATAGATTCCTACCTGAAACGCAACCTCAAGACCGGTCCCATGATCGGCCTCTACTGGATCGTCCTGCCGCCGGAAATCCTCACCAGCATCCAAAAAGAACATAAAAGCTGCAGCCCTTTTTACTTTGGAGTGGAGGTGGAAAAGGATGCGGTGCGCTTTGAACTGCTAGTGCGCAGCAATGCCCATCTGCATTGCGACTGCATTGCCCATGCCACACCTGACCAGCGCCAATATGTCCTTGATTTTATTGACACCATGCTGGAAGAAGAGCATATTCGTTCCTAACCGGAAAAACATTCCCAGTAGAAACACATCAGGAACATTTCTTCCGGCAAGCCGCCTCTCTGGACAATTCACGCTAATTTTCTCAACTGCATTTCTCCTCCTGAGGCGGACCCTTCATTTTTTATATAATTAATCAGATAGAAACACACACGGAGACAATATGAACACATCGGTTGATTCCACCCCCGCTTTCATAGAAGCCACTTATCAGAAGATGGATGCCAACATCGCAATCGTCCGGGAACGACTGGGACGCCCTCTCACCTTCGGCGAAAAAATCCTATACGGACATTTGGACAATGCCGCCGAAACGGAACTTGCTGCAGGGAGTTCCTATATCAAGACCCGACCTGACCGCATAGCCCTTCAGGACGCCACAGCACAGATGGCAATCCTCCAGTTCATGCTGGCAGAAAAGAATGAAGCGGCAGTGCCGGTAAGTGTCCACTGCGACCATCTCATTCGGGCTCAGAAGGGTGCCGACAGCGATCTCAAAATCGCCCGCACAGAAAACAAGGAAGTATACGATTTCCTCTCCTCTGCCTCTCAGCGTTACGGTTTCGGCTGTTGGATGCCGGGAGCAGGGATCATCCACCAGGTGGTCATCGAACAGTATGCCTTTCCAGGAGTGATGATGCTGGGCACCGACTCTCACACCCCCAACGCAGGCGGTATCGGGGCCTTTGCCTCGGGCGTAGGCGGTGCCGATGCGGTAGATGTCATGGTAGGTATGCCCTGGGAAGTCCTGCATCCCAAATTCACTGGTGTTCGTCTCACCGGTGAACTTCAAGGCTGGGCGGCACCAAAGGATGTCATCCTTAAAATCCTGGGAATGCTCACCTGTTCCGGCGGTACCAACCGTGTCTTTGAATACTTTGGACCGGGTGCGGACACCCTTTCCTGTACAGGAAAGGCCACCATCTGTAATATGGGCGCAGAACTTGGGGCCACCACCTCAACCTTCCCATACGACACCCACATGGCCGCCTACCTTAAATCCTGTGGCCGCGGAGAGTCAGCCGAAATAGCTGACAAATATGCCCATCTGCTGAAAGCTGATGACGAGGTTCTTGCCAACCCGGAACACTACTTTGATCAGGTCATTGAAATTGACCTTTCCACTCTGGAACCACATCTGGTTGGCCCCCATTCACCTGATCGCGCCTCAACGGTCGCCAACATGGCCACCTATGTGGAAGAAGGTGATCATCCCCAAAATGTCACCTATGCCCTCGTCGGTTCATGCACCAACTCTTCCTATGAGGATATGGGGCGCATTGCTGCCATGGCCGAGCAAATTGCTGCCAAGGGTGTTAAATTAAAGATCCCCATGCTTATTACTCCAGGCTCGGAACAGGTACGGGCAACCATTGAACGGGACGGACAACTGAAAAAACTGGAGGCCATCGGTGCCACGGTACTGGCCAATGCCTGCGGGCCCTGTATCGGCCAATGGAAACGAGAAGGTATCGAAGAGGGGTTCCGCAACTCCATCGTTACCTCCTATAACCGTAACTTTCCCAAACGAAATGATGGCAACTCCGGCACCAGTGGATTTATCGGCAGCCCGGAAACCTGCCTGGCCTACGCCATGACAGGAAGTTTTGCTTCTAACCCCTTTACCGCAAAATACACTGCGGCAGACGGCTCTTCCTTTACCCTCACGCCTCCAGGCAAAGTGGATGAGGTCCCGTCTCAGGGGCTGATGAGTGACGAGACCGGTTTCCTTGCCCCAATCAGTGACACTAGCGAGGTAACAGTCAAGGTCTCCGCTGCCTCTGAGCGACTGGCCTTACTCAATCCGTTTTCCCCGTGGGACGGCAAGGATTTCACAGGACTGCGCCTCCTGCTCAAGGCAAAAGGAAAATGTACCACAGATCATATCTCCCCAGCAGGTCCCTGGCTCCGTTTCAGAGGCCACCTAGACAACATCTCCAACAATATGTTCAGCGGTGCAGTCAATGCATTCACCAATGAAACCGGCAGCGCCAAAAACCAGCTCACTGGTGAAATGCAGCCCTATAGTGAACTGGCCAGAGCCTATACTTCTGCCGGGGAAAACTGGGTGGTTATCGGAGATTCCAACTACGGTGAAGGCTCCTCACGAGAGCATGCAGCCATGAGCCCCCGCCATATGGGGGGCAAAGCCGTCATCACCCGCTCTTTTGCCCGTATCCACGAAACCAACCTGAAAAAACAGGGTGTCCTGCCCCTCACTTTTGCAGACCCGGCAGGTTACGAGGAGGTGCAGGAAGGTGATACAGTAGATCTCATGGGAGTAGCGCAAATTGCACCCGACTCCACCATCACGGCACGCTTCAGCCACCAGGACGGTTCTATCGCGGAAGTAGAACTAAAACACTCCCTGAATAAGGAACAGATAGATTGGTTCAAAGCGGGATCTGCTCTAAACTTTCTCAGAGAATAGGCAATAGAAAACAGAGAAGTATGTCTTCTCAGAAATAGCTGGACATAAAAAAAGCGGAGGGAAAATCCCTCCGCTTTTTTTTATTCAGTAACCCATCAGTATTGCAAGCGTTTACAAGTGCCACAGATTCGTCCGATCCTGCTGGCGAATCTATAGCACGCTATGTAGACCAGCCTGATCGAACGAAGGTGGGGTGCTTGTGAACGCTCTCCCCCGATAAATCAGTCGGCTGTTTCCATTGGCCGACCACAGCAGAGCGGTACGGCATCGCCACCCTTAAGATGCATGTACTTGTTACAGGTTGTACAGATCACGGTACACTCTTCCACGGCCTTATCTTCGGTAAATACGGTGCTTCCGGAGATCCCTTCAATATGGAAACGAGCAAGATTCTGCTTGGATGGGATATACTCACCAATGGCTGTCATTCGCTTATTGTCGGCAGCACAGTCGACAACCATCCGCCACAGCGTTTCCATGGAGGCAGTTTCCTGCTCATTTTCCGGCAGGAATTCCACTACATTTTTGTCTATATGAATTTTCATGTTTACTCCTGTTTTAAGAAAATTTTTGTTACCTATACAGATTCATACAACAAACCTTACGATACCCATACATATAACTGTTAAGATGTGCTGCAAGTGGTTCCAATCAGGTCGCTCACTATACGGATGTATAGTTGAGCGGCCTGGTTGGAACGAGTTGGAGTGGTGATAAAAAGTTACGCTTTTTGTGCATTCAGGGCCCGACCTACCTTCCGGCCAAGTTCTGTACATTGACTGAGGTCTCCTTCTTCCGGTACATATTTTACCTTGAGTCCGTCATCGACGATATCAAACTTCATATCGGTCATGGCTGCATTGAGCAGCTTCACTGACTCTCCGGACCAACCGAAAGAACCAAAGGCCGCACCAATCTTATTGGTAGGCCTAAGCCCACGCATATACATAAGAAAACCTGCCATTCTCGGCAACAGGCCATTGTTTAATGTGGAACATCCCAGAACAATCGCACTGGCATTAAGGACCTCACGCATAACATCACTGCGATGATTGTAGCGCAGGTTAAGCAGCTTATAGGAAATCCCCTCGTCCTGCAGACCGGTACCGACCTCTTTGGCCATCATCTCGGTGGAGTGCCACATGGTGTCGTAGATAATAAGGGCATTGCCATCCCCTTTATTCTGGCTCCATTTATCATAGGCCTCCAGAGGCATACTCGTGTTAGTACGCCAAATCACACCATGATCCGGAGCAATCATCTTGATCTCCAGGTTCATCTCCTTGACCTTGGCGATCAGTTTCTTTACCAATGGTGAATAGAGGGTCAGGATATTGGCGTAATACTTTGTCAACTCCTCCATGAGGATGGCCTGGTCTACCTCGTCATCAAAACGTTCACTGGTTCCAAGGTGCTCACCAAAAGCATCTGAAGAAAAGAGAATTTTATCTTCAACAAGATAGGTAAACATGGAATCCGGCCAGTGCAGCATTCGTGTCTCAAGAAAGGACAGCGTTTTACTCCCCAGACTGAGATCCTCTCCAGGCTTGGCTATGACGTAAGGCCAGTCATCATGGTGAAAATGCTGACGCAGAGCCTTCTCTCCCATCTTTGAACAGATAATTTTTTCCGGCTGAATCAACTCAACCATGTCTGGCAGGCTTCCGGAATGATCCATCTCCACATGATTGACCACGATGTAATCGATCTTTTTCGGATCAACTATCTCTTTAATTCGGGCAATCATGTCGTTTTTCTTAGTTTTTTTGACCGTGTCAATCAGGGTAATCTTCTCATCCATGATAAGAAAGGCATTATAAGTCGTACCCCGATTCGTAGAATATCCATGAAAATCACGAACATCCCAGTCCACAGCACCAACCCAGTATATCTTTTCGGTAAGTTTGACGGGATTCATGGCTCTGTCCTCCTGCTGAATTAGAATTTATTACTATACTCTATAACTGCAAATTACTTGTATTATCATAAGAATGTAACTGCTTAACAGCACCACAGATTCATACGATGAGTCATGCGAATCCTTGGCTAACTATATGAGCCATGCAAGTCATATGAAGGTGGCTGCAGATAAACAGTGACTAAAAATTTATAATTTCAAAACCCTGCTCAATATATTTCACCATTCCCGGATGACCAGACATGTCATCAAGCAGAGGAAGGCCTTCTTTTTCTATATGTTCAATAACCTGCATCTTGAGAGAACAGGCCCGACAAACTCCTTCAATCAAGCCGGCCTCCCTGGCCTGACCAAATAGGCCATGGAGAAAATGTCCCATTTTGCAGACTTCTGGAATCAAGGCTGTGGCTTCGCCTTCAATAATAATCTTACAGTCATGCCCGGCACCCTGCATCTCTAGACCATTGAGCAGAACATGGATAAAACACATGGGCTGTCCCTGAAACGCCACAAGCAGAATCCTTTTCATCTATATACCTATTTTAAAAAAATATTCAAGAAGACGATGGCATACTCAGGTGTTGCCATCGAGGACAAAATCACTTTAATACTCTCTACTCTGATTCTGAAAATGACAAATCTACAGGGCTTATCAAGAGACAAGCCCTGTAGATTTCAGAACTCACTACACTTCAGAGAAATCATCCTTCCCTGCGCCGCAGACCGGACACTCCCAGTCATCTGGAAGATCCTCAAAGGATGTTCCTGCCGCAATTCCTGCCGTCTCATCTCCCTCTGCCGGATCATACACATAACCACAGATATCACATCTATACTTTTTCATACCACTCGCTGCTCCTTCTGTTTCAGTTTTTCCCGCTTTACTGGTGTTTTCAGCATGTACGGAACCCGGTCCGGCCAACGGCCGGAATGCATTCTTACTTGCTCCACAAACTGGACATCTCCAGTCATCTGGAAGCTCCTTGAATTGCACCCCTTTTTTAACCTTCCCTTTCCTGTCACCCTTATCCGGGTTAAAAATATACCCGCAGTTGACCATCTGGCACTGGTACATTTCCTCAGGTAACGACATACCGCCACTCCCTACATCTCTCAAACGTACTTATAAAAAAACTGTCCTGCAATGAATTGCAGGACAGCCTTAAATGTTTTTCTTCGTATCTTCTCAGGCCTTCCAGACCCCATGCAGATTACAAAGCTCCCTGGCTACAACAGAATCGGCTGATACCGGAAAAAATGCCTCCGGAGTATCGCCTGGATTCAGGAACTGCCTGTAACAGGTGTCACCGGCAATGAGTTCAATCCACTCTATATAATGTTCATCAGCCATCGGATGAGCAACGCTGCCAACACTTACCTTATATCCACCATCCACCTTTTCTACCACTGGGACATGTTTTTCCTTTGCGGCATCCACGGTATTTTCACTGAGATGCACCATTTCCGCACCACAACAGCTCAAATCTCCGCCGCCGGCATGCAACACTTCCACAATATTTCCACAAATGTTGCACTTATAAATTCCTAATTTTTCCGCCATCTTTACTCCTCCATCTTTGAAAAAGTGAGAGACCAAACGACCGTGTTGTCCCAACTACCTATACCATAGCGTTTTAGTCTTGTTTTGACCATCACCCTCCAGTTTCGAATTCACACTGAAGGGCAGGAAACAGATTCCAACTTCATGACATACTAGTACTATTCTATCAGTCGTTGGCGTGTTCGGAAAGATATTTTGCCACGCCTTCTGCAGTTGGTGCCATTGCATCATCGCCCTTATTCCAGTTGGCGGGACATACATCACCAAATTCTTCCGTAAACTTAAGGGCATCAAGCATACGTAACGCCTCAGTCACATTTCTGCCCAAAGGAAGATCATTGACTACCTGATGACGGATTACTCCTTCTTTATCAATAAGGTAAAGACCACGTAGAGCAATACCCGCATCCAGCAAAACTCCATAATTTTCAGAAATAGATTTATCCAGATCAGCCACCAGAGGAAACTGGATATTACCAATCCCCCCTCTGTCCACAGGGGTATTTTTCCAGGCCAGATGACTGAAGTGAGAATCAATTGAGATTCCTACTACATCGCATTTTTTTTCTTGAAACTGCGCAACGGCCTTATTGAATGCAAGAATCTCGGACGGACAGACAAAGGTAAAGTCAAGGGGATAGAAAAAAAGCAGTACATAACGGCCACGCATATCCGACAGTTTGAACTCCTCATTAAAACTATTGTCAGGCATAACTGCGGTAGCAGTAAAATCTGGCGCTTCATTTGTTACAAGCGGTTTCATACTTCATCTCCTGTATTGAGTTATTTACTATTTATTTTTTACGTAACTGTTCATGTCTTCAACTGAAAAGTTGATAGAAAAAAATAACAACATCCCGATAAAAATAATTATTTATTATTATCGGAGCAGACTAAAACAACATAAATTGTATTACGGGTACCTTAAAAAATCAGGATTTTTGTTCAAAATCGAGGCATGAGAAAAATTTTTACAAGGTGGCCTTACGTTGGTCTTGATCTTTAGGTTATCAACCTGAGCAGTTTCATTTTATTATGATCTTGGTGAGTTAGACGAAGAGCGCTACCAGTTTTCTGACAACAACTCGAAATAGGCCTGAGAATGACTGCAGGCGGGACATTTTTGAGGCGGTGTTGCTCCCTTATAGGTAAATCCACACTTAGAGCAGTACCAGGTCACCTCTTCACTCTTGGAAAATACACTATCATTTTCTATGTTTGCAAGGAGTGCCCGATACGTCTTGGCATGCTGCTCCTCTGCCACAGCTATGGAACGCATAACTGCAGCAATCACCGGAAAGCCTTCTTCCTCAGCTATCCCTGCAAATTGCGGGTACATTTCCTGCCACTCATGCTCCTCTCCCACTGCTGCGTTTTGCAGGTTTTCGACAGTGCTTCCCGGGGGAGTCGTTGGATAGGCAGTGGTAATTTCCACCTCACCCTCTTTAAGAAACTTGAGCAACATTTTGGCATGGGTGCGCTCCTGCTCTGCCGTCCGCTCAAAAATGGTGGAAATCTGGATATACCCTTCCTTCTTTGCCACCTTTGCATAGTAGGAGTACCTGTTCCTGGCCTGAGACTCACCAGCAAAAGCGATCAAAATATTTTTCTCCGTTTTACTTCCCTTCAGATTACCCATGCTAACAAATCCTCTTTATTCCTTTAAGGTACCTTGAAAAATTAGAATTGTCGTTCAAAATTGAGGCATGAGAAAAATTTCACCGCAGGCATATATCTGATATTCCTAGGATAATATTTTTCTCATAACGAAGAGTTTGAGCGAAAAGGCAATTTTACAAGGTGGCCTTTACTCAAGGGGTGGTCTCAGGCCTTGATGGCGGTTTTTCCTTCGCTGGTAATCTCGTACTTACATCTGACAGGACTCTGCACATATCCTTTTTTCTTCAGAGCAGTAATCCGACAACTCACCGCCTTGGTTTCAAGACCAGTGGCTGAAGCAATATCCTTAGAAGCACACGGTCCGTTACATTGAGCCATTGCCTCCAACACCTGTTTCTGATCATCAGTCAGACCATCATTCTTGCATCCGCAACCCATAACGACATCTCCTTTTTCATTCTTTTTTTTTGTCTTTGATATTTTTTGCTGACACTTGGGGCAAAGTCCGGTTACTTCCAGCCTGCACCCAGTAATGGTGTACCCTTTTACTGCCTCCTGCGTCGGCACCTTCATTTCTCTTTTGTCTATCTGTATATTTTCAATGCGATGGCACTGAACACAATATATATGGTCATGTTCTACGACTTCACTATCAAAGCGTTTCTGCCTTCCGCTAATCTCCAATTTACGAATAATACCGGCCTCAGACAGAATCTCCAGATTCCTGTACACTGTTGCCAGACTTATCCTGGGCATCCTTTTTCTCACACGCTCATATAGCTCATCAGCACTGAGATGCTCTTTACTCTTATTTAACTCCCGAAGAATCATCTCTCGCTGGTTGGTCATTCGTAGCTGCATAACTCCTCCTTGCGATAATTATTTCTAACTGTAAGTGATAATCGTTCGCAAGTCAAGATTTTTTTCTTCTCTTTTTTACACTTTTAAAAAAAAGAGAAGACGATGCCCAAAGAAAACACAACACTTTCACATCCCTATAATTCCGATATGTTAGAGAACATACACAGAAACAGCCCCTTATTGTTTCTCTCAAAAAAGCGCAAAAATATGTTCAGAAACAAGCATGTAACTTTTCGTAACAAGAGAACAGTTTCCAATACAAACAATGATCCTTTGGCATAAAGGCAAAGATGTATTATTCTCCACTATACTGACAAGACACTTCACTATTCCTTGCAAAGAAAACATGCCACCCGTACTCGAAGTCACTCATTTAAAGAAAATGTATCGGCAGACCGAAGCCGTAGCCGATGTTTCCTTCAGCGTCCAAGAAGGTCTCTGTCTGGGGCTCCTTGGTCCCAACGGAGCCGGGAAGACCACAACCATGGAGATGGCAGAAGACATTATCCAGCCCAACGAAGGTGAAATTTTCTACCGGGGCCAGCCTCGCACCAGCTCTTTTCGAGAAGAAATCGGTATCCAATTCCAGCACACCTCACTGCTCAATTTCCTCTCAGTCGAAGAAACCCTGCAAACCTTCCACAAGCTGTACCGAGAGTCGGAAAATCTCAACCTGCTCATCCAGCGCTGCGAACTCCAACCGCTGCTCAAAAGACGAAACGACAAACTTTCCGGTGGCCAGCTGCAACGCTTAATGCTTGCCCTGGCACTGATAAACAAACCCAGGCTGGTATTTCTTGATGAACCATCCACGGGCCTGGACCCCCAATCACGAAGAAACCTCTGGGAGATCGTTCTACGCATCAAAGAAGAAGGAAAGACCATCATTCTCACAACCCATTCCATGGAAGAGGCAGAATATCTCTGTGACAAGATTGCCATCATGGATCAGGGACGTGTTATCGCCTGGGACAGTCCGAAGCAACTCATCAAAACCCATTGCCAGGGAGCCGCAATTACCCTCCCCAGGACTGCCTTCAGACTGGACCTGGACCGGCTCCCCTTTTCCTGGAAACAGAAGGACGGACAGATCATCCTTGAGATTGATCAAATTCATGAGGGCTTAAGCGTGTTACTTAATCTGGACGTAGATATCTCAGAGATGTCTATACACACGCCAAACCTGGAGGATGTCTTCATTCATCTCACAGGCAAACAACTCAGAGACTAGGAGTCTTGTCCGAGAATAGGGATTTCTTCTCAAATCGAGAAAAATTCCAAAAAATAAGCACAGCCATATGTTCGATATTGCGAGCATTATTTTTGAGAATTCCGAAGAGTTGGGGAGAAAGGGCATTCTCGGACAGGCTCCTAGAGATAAGCTTTTTTTTATTACTGCTCCCCGGTGATCGGTAACACAAAAGGATCAGAGTAATGAATCTTTCACGGATGTGGGCCATGTTTGTGGCCAGAAACTACGAATTTTTCCGAGACAGGGCTGCCTTTGGCTGGAACTTCGCCTTCCCCTTTCTCATTATCCTGGGGTTCGGTTTCATCTTTGGCGGACGGGAATACCAGGAATTCAAGGTGGGAATTTTCCCCATCGAAGCAGGAGAGGAATTTTTCCTGGAAAGCAGTGTCCCAAAGGCATTTCAGAACGGAAGATATCTCGAGTTCATCCCCTTCCTCGACCTTCAGTCCGGTGAAAGCAAACTGCGTCACCAGAAAATTGACATCCTGATCGATCGCAACTCCCCCACTCACGCCTACTGGATCAATGACTCCTCCCCCAAGGGTTACATTGTTGAACAGCTCTTCCTCGCCTCGTTTAAAACAAACGAAACACAAGCAGAAAGACAGCTCATTCAGGGACTGCAGGTCCGTTATATCGATTGGCTCTTTCCCGGAATCCTGGCCATGAATATGATGTTCTCTGCTCTCTGGGGGGTAGGGTATGTGGTCGTACGTTATCGAAAAAACGGGACACTTAAACGACTCAAGGCCACACCGCTCACCGCCTTAGAGTACCTGAGTGCCCAGATGTTCTCCCGCATCTTTCTCCTTATGTTTACCTTGGCTGTGGTATGGCTGGGTTCCGATCTGATCTTCCACTTCCAGGTGCTGGGAAACTATGCAAGTCTTGCCTTTGTTTTTTTCCTTGGCGGTCTCAGTCTCTGCTCCATGGGACTGGTCCTGGCGGCCCGCGGTACCAGCGAGGAATTCACCTCCGGCATCCTGAACTTCATCACCTGGCCCATGATGTTTCTCTCGGAAGTCTGGTTTTCCATGGAAGGTGCCCCAAACTGGTTGCAGAATCTGGCAAATGTTTTTCCTCTCACCCACCTCCTTACCGCCGCCAGAAAGATCATGAACGACGGCGCCAGTCTGAGCGAGGTCAGCACGGAGTGCTTTTTCATGACTCTGGTCACCCTTCTCTGTCTGCTCCTGGCCGCCTACCTCTTTTCCTGGAACGAATAAGTAAAGACCGTATGGCCTTGTCGAAGTAAAAAATTGAGAGAGGGTAGCTGACAATGATTTGTGAGAACATTTAAGAGCAGGCTACCTTTGCACTGGAAAACGGACGAGCGGAGTCTTATTGCACTTGCTTACCCTGGGTGCTGGTAGGCCCTTACACGATCAAAGTGTCATACTCGTCGCTAAGAAACCCCAGATGAAGTTTTTCTTCTTTGGCCATGTATTGGAAAAACACTTTACTTTCCTCATCTTCAGCCGTTCGACTAAGACGACTGTACAGGTCCAATGCCTGAGTCTCCAGCATCATTGCAAGCTGAATGATATCTTCCAGGCCTCTGATCTGTCCGCGGAAGTGATCCAAGATCTGCTGCTTATCAAAACCACCTTCCAATGATTCACTGTCAATCACCTCATCAACGGCTGCTCCATTGGAAAATCTGGCCCTGAGCATGGCCTTATGCCCTTCCTCAAATCTTGCCAGGCGCGTAAGAAGTGCCTTTGCCTTATCATCTTCGACCAATTCTGCCAGGGCAAGATAGAGCTGCTTCAATCCCTCTTCCATGGCATAACTCATTTGAAAAACATCAGCAAAGTTTTTCCTGACAAAATATTCCATGCCCTGGTTTTCATCACCAGCGGCCTTCCCCCCTTCATAAGCGATAATACCACCGCTCATATTGTAGATCTGAGTAAAACCCTCGGCCTGGAGTAGCTGGGCAGCAGCCTTGCTGCGCACTCCGGAGTGTCAGTAGACAAAAGTCGGCTTCGTCCTGTCCAACTCCTCCATTCGACCCGTCAACTCTTTTACGGGAACAAGCATAGATCCTGGTAAATGTCCTCTTTCATACTCTTTCAACTGCCGAACATCCAACAACTGATACTCATCAAGCTGATGCTCAGCCATGAAGATCTTGACCTCATCCGGGCTCATATTGGCCCCTGGCGTAAACAGGCTTTTCCAATTCATCCCATTAACTCCTTATACATCTCTTCATTATACCCAACATAAAAAACCTTGCCGACACGAAGGGTCGGTGCCCGTAGATTACCGGTACGACCAAGACTTCCTTTCAGGATCTCTTCTTGAGTGGAGGAATCCGGGGTAAAAACCATGGTCTTCTTTCCCTTACCCACATGAAGAGTGTCTGCACCCTGAAAAAGCTCCCAGGCCCCTTCGGCTTTTATTACATTTTTTCGTGCATCAACAACTTCGCCAACCTCTACTTCTGCTTGCCCAAGAGCCTCCTGAGCCTTTGTACACGAAGTTCAGCCTTTACGAAAATACGCCCAATCAACCATCATTGTGTTCTCTCCTTTACAAGTATCTTTTCACAGCTGCTCATTGAAACTCTTTCATAAATTTCTTATCAATCCAATCCTTTACCCTGAAGGCAATGCCTCCAGTGAGTTGAAACCATTTCTTGCGCAAAACGCCCTGCCTGTTACCAAGATTAAAAATAAGCAGATACTCTCCACCAGGGTCAAAGGCTTGCAGAGATTCTCCCTGAAGATATGCTTTGAGATTATGAAAAAGCACCGGATTTTCTCGAACAGCATAAACCCCTACCTTATCCAGGGGCTGATCCCGATACCAGATACAGTCGCCACCACCGAAAATCTCAGGATAATCAGGATTCTGCAGAAAGCGATTCACCAACAGGCCGCCATCCGGACCGGTCTGCAGACCGGCCTCCTGGAAAAAAGGCGAAGGATGAACCCCAGTGGCCAGAATTATAAAATCAGCATCCACCTCAGGACCGGAATCAAAGGACATACGATTGTCATGAATAGCAAGAAGATGCCCCTGCTCCTGAATGGAAACGCCACCTTTTTCCAGAATCCAGCGACTCTTCTTACGAACCCCCTGGGGAAACCGGGCCAGTAATGAACGTCCGGCAAAAAGGATCACTTTGGAAGAAAAGGAGGATCGAGTCAGAAGCTGGGCGACATTTCCGGCAGCCTCTGCCCCTGCAGGGCCCCCACCGACAACAGCAACGGTGACCGATTGTTTTTGTGCCAGGGACTCAATCTCAGTCCTTGCCTGATAGAGACGTTCAATGGGCTTGACGGTATAAATCCGTTCTCGGCTCCCCTCTATCACCGGAATATCCACATGACTCCCAGTGTTAAAAGAGACCACATCATAGTTCACTGTTTTACCTGACTGCAGACGCAGTTCACGAGCAACAGGATCTACCCCCACGATGGAATCGAGGACAAATATCCCTCCCTGTTCTTCCACCTTTTTCCTGGTGGCAAAGCGAATATCGTCTGGCTCATACCCACTTCCAAGCATTCCCGGCCCCATTCCGGAATAGTAATGGTAATCGGAGGGACCAATCACCGTCACCTGATGACCAAGATTGCGAAAAGCATGAATATTGGCCATGGTTACCATATGAGCATGACCGCCACCTGCCAGAACAAGATGTTTTCCCATGGCAACCCTCTTTACAAAACAATTATTGTAACAAAAAAATATCGCATGACTGGCTTCTCTCTCACTTCCCGTCCGCCATCTCTTTTCCCTGCAAAATCTCACTCCCACCCGGTGGAAAACAGGCAGCAGCATCCTGCAACTTACCCGCCAATGTATACTCCATATAGTCAACCACCAAGTGAATCATCGCATCCAGATAGTCGCCAATCTCTTTCTCTCCTGCCGAAGTCAGGCTCCTGGAAAAGAGACACGTACGCTCCCCCCCGTCTGTGGACGGCAATCCAAATTCTTCCAGAAGATGGCACACCGTATGCGCATCATTGTTCTCACCATAAAGAGGAAACTTGGTGCTAATACCAAACAGCTCAGAAAAGGAAGCCATGCGCTCCACAAAGGCGTCGGTCTGTTCGGGACAACAGGAGGCCCTGGAGGTATCACCAGCCAACAACCGGGGGACATGATGCGTTATACAGTAGAGCACCCCCTTGACGTGCATTCCGAGTTTACAGGCCGTACAAACAAGATTTTTCCCGCCAAACCGGGGCATCAACTCTTCATAGTTATCCAGCCACAAGCCCTGAAGCAAACGTCCCATATCCAGTTCCAGGCAATTTGTTTCAGGGGCGTCATCGGGCCGGGGCAACTGTCTTTCGAGAAGCCCACGGGCGAGTTGATAACGAGCCCGGGGAAAGGAATGAAACTTGCCCATACCATTGAGCATATGCAGAAGATGGATAGAATAAGGACGCACGATTTCGGGATGGTGGCCTGCCATGGCTAATGCATAGAGAGCAAGAGAATCACGACCACCAGAATAGAGTATTGCCAGGTCTTGTTTTTCCATAATGAGCTTTGTGGGTAATTAGATAACAAAAAACTGCCTGCTCTAAAAAGTTGATACTATATTTTTGCCCAGAACACAATCACACCATTCCGGCATGCCCATGTCAGGAAGAAAAATTTCCCCAACCCCGGCAACTCTTTTGCATAACATACCTTAAAAACAAAAACTGCCATGTTTCACAACGAATCCGCCCTCGAATCTTCCCCTGCCATCTGCTGAACAACAATCATAGCGGAAAGAACAATAACAATACCGGGTAGAATCTTTAGCTCGGGCAACGGTCCTCCCCAAAGGAGATCAAGCACAATAACCAGAGCCGGGTAGAGATAGGAATAGGCCATAACCCTGGTTGGACCAAGAAAGAGAATACAGTACTGAGTGAGAAAAAAGGAGACAATGGTGGAAAAAACAGCAAGATAGGCAATCCCAAACCAGACCTTTGTTGAGACATCAGCCCAAGAGACAGAGATGAGCTTTGGTCCAGCCAGGAGGAGAAGCCACAAGGTTCCTGTGACCACAATCCAAAATGCCATAAGCGCCATGGGCTCACCTCGATGGAGAAGACGAATCAAGGGGGTATAGAAACCCATGAACAGACAGCCGACAAAAAAGACCAGATCACCTCGATTCCAGGCAAGACTTGTCAGTTGGTTAATGTCACCTCTAAAGATAATCCACAAGGCTCCTATCAATCCAAGAAAGAGGGCGATGAGACGAGCCTTCCCCAATCGTTCCCGGTTCAGGACCATGGCATAAAGACCGGAAAGAGAGGGAACCAAGGTGAAGATAGCACTGGTGTTCAGGGCTGTGGTGTAGCGGAGGGAGAAAAACATACACCAGAAAAAGATGACAAGAGTGGCGGAGATTACGGAGTAGCGGGCCAGGGCAGCAAAGGAAACAGTGAGGCCATGACGAAACCAGATCAGGGGGGCAAAAAGAATAGTGGCAAAGAAAAAACGAATCAGGGTCAGGACGGCAGGGTCCAGATCATGACTGATAGCCGCACCCACAGGAAAGGAACCGGACACCAGAACGGCACAGAGAAACATGAGGAGGTGGACTGTGGAAAAACGTGTTCGTCGCACCCTATTGCCCCTCTTTTCTTCCCGAATCCAATGACTTCAAATCGAAGAGCATAATATCAAACAGGGAATAACGAGGTGCGGAGTTTTATTCCTTCTGCACGTCAAAATTCCCTGTTCAACATATACCATTCAAAACAATCCCTGACAATCTGTGCCGGCTACCCTTCTTCAGGAACTGCCTCCTGCTCCTCCTCTGCATACTCCTCTTCCTCAAGCAAGGTAGTACTAAAGAAGAGCCGGTATAACACACCGAGAGTAACAAAGAACATCGGCACTGTCCAGATCAACCCCAGCCCCAGGGGAATGGCGGAAACAAGATAAATCAGCCCCATCACCAAATATATCCCAAAAACAGTCCACCACTTCTGATGGATGGCCTTACGAGACGCCTCAAGGGCCTGCCACGGGCCAAGCCCCTTCTCCAAGATCAGAGGCAAGGTCAAGGCATAGCCCACGGAGAGATAAATTCCCGGCAAAATAAGGAGACAAAAACCAATGAGGACAAGAATGGTCTGCAGAATAAGGGCCACAGTTATGGAAAGACCTTTCGAAAATCCGGCAAAAACCATCTTCCAGCTCACTCTCTGCTCCAGAGCCCGTCTGACCCCGATCAACATTATACCGGCTGTAAAGATAACAGAGAGCCAGGTAGTGACCAGTTGCAATCCGGCATTTATACCCATGGCCACAGTCGGGTCCTGATCAAGGCCCATCCCTTGCCAGCCTAAAGCCGCACCAAAACCGAGAGCGAAAAGGATCGCATACATTATAATCAGGCCACACCAGATGGCACCTTTTGCCCCTTTGGTCTTCTGCCAAGCCTCTTTCAGTACTTCACCGACGGTAAAATCGGGGCTATCATCTTCCACATCCGTATCAGCTGCTGCCATGAGCTCAGAAGCGGTATCGGTCAATTCTTCCTTACTATCCGACACTACTTCCATCACCTCGGGTTGACAGACGCCGCAGTAAAGCCTGGAATCAACTTCCTGCAGAAAATCAGGATGAAAACTCTCTCCACAGACCGAACAGACATCCCGAAGGGACTCTTTGTCACTAAAACCATCATCCTCACTCAACAGAGTATCAGCAGGATCTGTTTCACCCTCCGCTAGCTCTTCATCCTGAACAATATCGACCTCTGTTACCACCGGTTCAGCATCATCTTCTTCGCTCTCTGCATCTTCAGGAAGACAGAGGGCACAATAGCGTTTAGAGCCAACACTTTCCAAAAATCCGGGATGAAGTGATTCCCCGCAGCCAGAGCAGGTTTCCAGTTCAATACTTTCCTCAGTAAAGCCCTCTTCACCCTCCGCTTCTGCAACCTCAACTTCTTCTACCTCTGCCAGAGTTTCAACTTCTTCCTCAGACTCGGGTTTACAGTGGGCGCAGTAGAGCCTGGAATCGATCTCTTCCAGGAACTCAGGAGCTAAAGGCTCTCCGCAATCGGAGCAAACCTGATAAGTTAATTCCTCATCAGCTGCACTCTCTTCTGCAGCGGTATCCTCTTCCTCACGTTCAACTTCATCTCTATCATCACTCTCCTGCAACTCGGAGGACTCCTCCTCAGTGACAGGGGCCTGTGATTCATCATTATAGAGTATTTCCTGACGCATCAAGCCAGCATCATCAGGTTCGGGGAGAAGCTCCTCGGCAATCAGGAAAACCTTGCTGCATTTCGGACATCGCAGCTTTTTTCCGGCAAGAGAATCATCTACCGAACCATGCACCCCGCAATGAGGACAATCTATCTTCATTCACAACCTCCGGATATCTTTCTCTGTTTCCTTCTCTTACGAAACAGGACACAGACACAGTTTTTCTCGAACAAAAATAAAATAAAACAGGTATAATGGCAAAGTGTAGTACAAAAGAGTAGAAAAAATACAGGAAAAACAACGATTCTCCCTATTTTTTTACATTTTCCCCCGAAGCTGTTATCAGAACCTCACAATGGAAATCATTCTCATAGTTGCCATGGCCAGAAACAGAGTCATCGGTCGAAAGAACAAGATACCCTGGCATATTCCTGAGGAAATGCATCATTTCAAAACTACCACCATGGGCCATGCCGTGATCATGGGTCGGAAGACATTTGAATCTATGGGCAAAGCCTTACCAGGACGCTTTAATGTTGTACTCACCAGAAACCCCGACCTGCACTTTCCCGGATGCAAAACAGCCCGCAATTTTGAAGAGGGTCTGCGCTGCTGCCAGGGCCTGGAAAAGGTCTTTATCATTGGCGGCAGAACCATCTACCAGGAATCCATAGCCACAGCCGACACGATTCTTCTCTCTGTACTGGATGCGGAATATGAAGGCGACACCTTTTTTCCTGCCATCCCGGAAACACTCTTCAGTCAGGTTTCCGAAAAACGAATCGGTCAACAGCATCCTTTCACGCTTTTTGTCTATAAGCGTAAGGAAAGAGGATGATCAGCACAGATCTTCCTGTCCTCACTGTTCTCTCAGAGCTTCGTGAATCCCTGAACAAAGGCCATGTCCTCCTCAGTGCCCCGCCGGGTTCGGGAAAAACCACCGCAGTTCCTCCTGCCCTGCTCGATGAATCCTGGCTGGAAGACAAAAAGATTATTCTACTGGAACCAAGACGACTGGCCGCCCGGGCCGCTGCTCGAAGAATGAGCTTTCTTCGGGGTGAACGTGTTGGTCAGGTTGTCGGTTACCGTACAAGGATGGACAGTAAAGTCTCAGCAGCGACCAGAATAGAGGTGGTAACCGAAGGAATTCTGACCCGCAGACTGCAAAGAGACCCCGAACTTGAAGGAGTGGGCCTGGTCATCTTTGATGAATTCCACGAACGCAATCTCCAGGCAGATCTGGGCCTTGCCCTCTGCCTCGATCTCTGTATCCTGCGCCCGGATTTAAGAATCCTGGTCATGTCAGCCACCCTTGACTGCAAGGAAATAAGCTCAATTATGGGTAACTGCCGGGTCATCCAGGCCAGTGGCAGATGCTTTCCCGTCGAGATTTATCACGTACACCCTATCCCCGATTTTTTCTCCATTGCCAGAATAACGATACGTGCAATCCTCTATGCCCTGCAACAGAACAGCGGGGATATTCTGGTCTTTCTCCCAGGTGCCGGTGAAATCAAAACCTGCCAAAAACTCCTATTAGAGGCTGACACCAACTGCTCTATCCTGCCCCTTTACGGCAACCTCAGTGCACGAGACCAGGACCTGGCCATCACTCCTTCAACGAACGGCTTACGACGTATCATCCTTTCCACCCCCATTGCCGAGACCTCACTCACCATTGAAGGTATCACCATTGTCGTGGACAGCGGTTTTGCCAGACGTCCACGCTTCAACCCGGCAACAGGTCTGGATCGACTTGAAACGATACGTATTTCCAAGGCCTCTGCCGAACAGCGTCGGGGACGCGCTGGACGCCTCGGCCCAGGGATCTGTTATCGTCTGTGGGACAAGAATATTGACCACTCCCTGCAGGAGTTCTCCCCACCGGAAATTGCTCTCTCCGATCTCTCTTCCCTGGTTTTGGACCTGGCCCTCTGGGGAGTAACCGACCCAAAAGATCTACAGTGGCTGACCCTGCCTCCGAACGGTGCCTGGCAAAGGGCCAAAAGCCTGCTCCAATCCCTGTCCGCACTGGACAGAGAGGGACGCATCACCTCTACCGGTCGTAACCTGTCAACACTTCCCCTGCATCCCCGTCTTGGCCACATGCTTCTGCATGCAAAAAAACAAGGACTGGGAGCCACCGGTTGCATCCTTGCAGCCTTACTCTCGGAACGGGATATCTGCAGAGGAAGAAACAGCCTCACTGACCTTGGCGAACGGGTAAAATTTTTCACAAACCAGGATGAAAACTACGCAGAAGCCAAGTTTGATCGTGGCCTGTGTCGCCAAATCGCTCGCCAGGCAGGCCAATGGCAAAAACTTCTCGGTTGCTCTGCAGGGGAAAAGATCAAGCCCAACGAATGCGGACAACTGTTGGCCTCGGCCTTTCCTGATCGCATCGGAGTACTTCGAGAAAACAGCAGAGATCGCTATCTTATGGCGAATGGGCGGGGAGCCATCCTGCCCCCAGGTGATCTTCTGGCAGGCAATGAAATGCTCATTTTTCCACATCTTGATGCCGGTAAACATGAGGGCAAGGTCTATCTTGCCGCTCCCCTCAGTCTCGATGAACTCAAGACCTTTCATGCTCACCTGCTTTGCAAGAAAAAAGAGATGCAATGGGATGCCACCGGCTCCAGCATCATCCTTCGTCAAAACAGCTATCTGGGCAAGGCTGTTGTTGAAAGCAGTCCACTTTCTGAGATCAACTACGACCAACTGCTTACCCTCTTTCTACAGGGGATAGAACAACGAGGGGCCGATTGCCTGCCCTGGTCCAAAAATGCCAGAATCCTGCAGGCACGTGTGGAGTCTCTTCGTTTCTGGGAGATTGGCAACTGGCCGGATCTCAATGATGCCGGGTTAATGAAGAACCTGCAGTGGCTCGCCCCCTACTGCCTGAAGATGCGCCGTCTGAATCAATTGCAACAGCTCAACCTCCACACTATCCTCCTCTCTCTGCTTTCCTGGGACAAGCAGAAAGAACTGGACCAATTGACTCCCGAACGTTTCAAAGTAGCCTCCGGCTCTCACGTCAAACTCGATTACAATCCGGGCCATCCTCCTGTTCTTGCCGTCCGGCTCCAGGAACTCTTTGGCCAGACAGAAACACCAAAAATCTGCAACGGACGCATTCCCGTCCTTCTCCACCTCCTCTCTCCGGCCCGTCGCCCTGTCCAGGTCACCGGCGACCTCGCCTCCTTCTGGCGCAACACCTACCCGCAAGTCAAAAAAGAACTGGCCGGTCGCTACCCCAAGCACTATTGGCCGGATGACCCCTTAATTGCTCGGGCAACAGCCCGCTGCAAACCCCGGTAAGAGTGGAGCACTGCTCCACTCTTACTCTATGTTACTCGTCGCTTGCTGCACTGCTTTGCGGCGCACCTAAAAAAGACGATCCACTCGACATTAACTTTCATCACAGCTCATCTTCATTTTGTAAACAGGACAAATTATCCTTGCATTTCCCCTAAGCTGTTTTATCATGTGAACAGATGCTCATATATTCAGACAAGGGAGACCAATGCCACAGAACAAGGACATGATAGATCTCTGCGATTGCCGCTGCATTCACGAAAATCGAGTAACAGCGGCAGCCGGTGAAGCCCTGCCGGAACAGGAGAATCAACAGATGGCCCAGCTGTTCAAGGCCATGGGAGATGCGAACCGCTTAAAAATTCTTTGGGCCTTGAATCACGGAGAGATGTGCGTCTGCGATCTTGCTGCCTTTCTCCAGGTCTCAGAATCAGCAGTAAGTCATCAGCTGCGTATGCTGAGACAGCTGCAACTGGTAAGCAACCGCAGGGCAGGCCCCATCCTCTACTATCGCCTCAACGATCACCATGTCGCAGCTCTTATGCGGATAGCTCTCGAACATACCAGGGAGTAACAATGGATTTTATACATTTTTTCACAGACGCATTAGCGGCAAGTTGGCAATTGCTGGTACAGGCTTCGCCTTACATGCTTTTTGGCCTGCTGGTTGGTGGCCTGCTCAAGGTATTCCTCTCACCGGAATATGTGGCCAAACATCTCGGATCCAGCCGTTTCAGTTCAGTGATCAAAGCGGCCCTCCTGGGTATCCCCATCCCCCTCTGTTCTTGCGGGGTCCTGCCTGCTGCCGCCTCTTTAAAAAAGCAGGGAGCCAATAAGGGAGCAACTGCGGCATTTCTCATCTCCACGCCGGAATCCGGAGTGGATTCCATTGCCATCACCTACGCCCTGCTCGATCCCATCATGACCGTAGCCAGGCCCATTGCCGCCTTTGTCTCAGCCATGGCAGCAGGGATCGGCATCAATCTGATCCAAGCTCCTGCGGCACAGAAAGCACCAACACCACAGCCACCTCTTGAGACGGACTGCGGCTGCTCCGGGACATGCTCTCCCTCTGAACCGGCAATACCACCCGGACTCATGGTACGATTAAGAATGGGACTTCGCTATGCCGCCACTGATATATGGGGCGATCTGGCAGGGTGGTTTTTCGTAGGAATCTTAGCCGCCGGTATTATCACAGTCCTTATTCCAGACGAAATCATTTCCAGCTACCTGGGAGGTGGCCTGATCTCCATGCTCCTCATGCTCTGCCTGGGAATCCCCCTCTATATCTGCGCCACGGCCTCCACTCCCATTGCAGCGGCTTTTATCCTCAAAGGAGTCAGCCCCGGTACTGCTCTGGTCTTTCTGCTGGTAGGCCCGGCAACCAACGTCACCTCACTCTCCGTCCTCTTAGGAATCCTGGGGAAAAAGGCAACCGCCATCTATCTTACAGCCATTGCGGTCTTTGCCGTGCTCTGCGGCCTGGCTCTTGATCTGGTCTATGCTTCTCTGGGAATCTCAGCAATTGCCATCATCGGTGAGAGCAGTGAAATCCTGCCGCCGTCAATCTCACTTGCCTCTACACTCCTCCTGCTCATCCTTTCCATTCCTCCTCTGACTGCCTTGGCAAAAAAATGGTTTTCCAAAAAACAGAGCGGATGCGGGTGCAGCGGAGATACCTGTTCAACGAGCGGCCATTTTTAACCTCTCTCTCACATCCGCTGCACATGGTAATCGTATTTGGCCAGATAGATATCGGTCAGAGTAAGAAATGCGGTAATGATAAGCGGTCCATAGATAATCCCAAGCACCCCATAAACACTAAGCCCTCCAAGGATTGCGAGAAAAACCAGCAAGGTATGCATATGGACCTGGTCCCCCACCATTTTAGGCTTAATCAGGTATTCTATGGTAAAGGAAAGAACAAGATAAAAGAAGAAGAGAAAAATGCCGGCCCCCACACTATCGTTCAGCATAAGGATAACCGCCGCCGGGATCATTACCAAACCAATACCAAAGATGGGCAAAAAAGCAAGAATGGTCATAATCCCGCCCCAGAGGATGGGAGAGTTGAGACCAAGTATGGAAAAAACCAGTCCACCCAGCACCCCCTGAATAATCCCGCAAATCCCGTTTCCTTTCAAAATAGCGTTAGCAATCTCTTCAAATTTTTTCAGGAGCAATCGATCTTCATCATCGGGCAGGGGCGAAAGGTCAATGATAAAATTGATCAACCGTTCCTGATCAATGAGGAGGAAAAAAATCGTTAGGATCATCATGAAAAACAAGAAGAGAAACTGTAGGATATTTGCAGCCCAGGAGCTGGCCTGGTTGTAAAAAAAGAGTCCTGCCATCTTGGCAAGGTAAGAAAGAGCCCCGGTGATCTGGGCCGGCTCAAAGTGAAAACCAAACTCATCCAGGTAGCCTTGAAACTGGGCAATAAAGGGGCTGTTCTGGATAAAAAACTGGAATTTCAACCCCACCTGAGTGTCGCGCCCCCAATGATACAACCCCAGGGCCTCGTTAGACAAGGCCCCTACAAAAAAGAAGAGTGGGACAAAAACAATGAGAATAATCAGCAGGCATGTGAGGATCGAGGCCAGGTTCACCGCCATTTTCCTGACAAGAACCCTATAAACCGGACGAAAAAGACTGGTTAGCAGGAAGGAGAGGACTAAGATAGACCAGAAAGGCCAGAGAATACGGCCAAGAAAAATAATAGAGATGAGAAAAACCAGGAGAAAATACCAGATCCTCATGGAGTTCGGCCCATTTCCCTGCTCGTCCGGGGTTATTACATGATCAGTCATTTCACTTCAATCTCACTACAGTATTGGATCCTATCACAGGAAAATGTTGCAATTTTTACGGAGCGGAGTAATTTTACTCCTTCATCAGCCAGTGTCGGGATGAACGTTTTTTTCAGTTACCCAGCACCTAAACCTTATTATATAATGGACTGCAGTTTAAGAAAAGTGAAATACGTTAGCGGAAAGAAAAGAGGTAGACTATGTGGGCAGATCTAGAAGTAGCGGTAAACAAATGTGATCTTGACGATCGCAAAGACAAACCGGACCAGAATGCGCTCGGTTTTGGAGACCATTTTACCGATCATATGTTTCTTATGAAATGGGATAAGCAGAATGGATGGCATGATGCCGAGATCGGCCCCTACCGCAATTTCAATCTGGACCCGGCAGCCATGGTCTTTCACTACGGCCAGGCCATTTTCGAAGGACTCAAGGTCTACAAAGGGGAAGATGACCAGATCTATATGTTCCGCCCAGAAGATAACCTGGAACGGATGAATACTTCAGCGCTCAGGATGTGCATGCCGCGCCTGCCTGTGGACAAAGTACTGAAGAGTCTGAAAGCCCTTGTCTATCTGGACAGAGATTGGATCCCGACAAACCACGGGGCAACCCTCTACATTCGCCCCACCATGGTTGCTGTTGAACCGGCCCTTGGGGTCCGCCCTGCAAGCCAATACTATTTTTTCATTATCATGTCTCCTGTGGGGGCCTACTACGCAGAAGGATTCAGCCCCACCAAGATATGGGTTACAGACAAGTATGTCCGGGCCGTAAAAGGTGGCGTGGGCCATGTCAAGACAGCAGGCAACTATGCAGCCTCCATCATGGCATCGGAAGAAGCGCATAAGGCCGGCTACACCCAGGTTCTCTGGCTCGATGCCTGTGAACGTAAATATATTGAAGAAGTGGGGACCTCAAACATCTTTTTCAAGATCGGTGATGAACTGATCACCCCTCCCCTGGACGGATCAATCCTTGGCGGCATCACCCGGGATTCAGTTATCCAGCTGGCACAGAGCTGGGGGATAGAGGTAGTTGAGAAAAGGATTACTATCGATGAGGTAATAGCGGCCTGCGACGACGGCAGCCTGCAGGAAATTTTCGCCACCGGTACCGCTGCAGTGATCTCCCCGGTGGGCGAACTCTGCTATCAGGATAAAACCCATGTAATAGCCGATGGAAAAACCGGAGCCCTGTCCCTGCGACTCTTTGAAGAACTGCAGGCGATTCAAAATGGGAAACAAGACGACCCCTTCAAGTGGATCGTCCGCATCGGCTAATCTTCCCCACCTCCATGTAGGATGGATGAAGTTTGAGAAGAAGCATTAAAACTCATCCGCCTCCACATGCAGCGCAGGTCTGATAAAAAATCATAACTTCATATAGTTGGGGCGCACACTTTTTTTTATTGTTCGCCCCTTGATTTTCATAAAAGCAACCCTATAGTTTTGCCCAGTTTAGGAACAACCGGAAATTCTTTCGGATTGCTATCCCTACGTATAAGGGAATATCCCAACCGTTATAACTTAACATACGTTTTACAGGAGGAACTCAATGAAAATTCGTCCCTTAAATGATCGTCTTCTGGTCAAGAGACTGAAAGAAGAAGAAGTAACAGCTGGCGGCATCATCATCCCTGACAGTGCCAAAGAAAAACCCGCAGAGGGTGAAGTAGTAGCAGTTGGACCAGGAAAAACAGCCGACAGCGGTGAGCGCATTGCCATGCAGGTAAGTACAGGTGATCTTGTCCTGTTTTCCAAGTACGGCGGTACCGACGTCAAACTCGATGGTGAGGACTTCCTTATCATGCGTGAAGACGACATTCTTGGAATCGTAGAGAAATAATTATTGCCAATCACACTCAGCAAACAGAGGGTACCTTAAAAAAATAATCTCCTGCTCCGAAAACAAGATACGACAAAAACACTACGCGCCACTTATATAGATATGTGGCCATTATTATTTTTGACGTGCCGGACATCTTCAACGCAGAAACCAATTTTTCAAGGTAACCTAGAGTTTATCTTTATAGGAGAATTTCACCATGGCTGGAAAAGAACTAAAATATGGAGTAAAGGCCCGCGAGTCCATTCTCGCCGGCGTCAACACTCTTGCCGATGCAGTAAAAGTTACCCTTGGACCCAAGGGTCGTAATGTCCTGATCGAGAAATCTTTCGGCGCCCCCACCATCACCAAAGACGGTGTGACTGTTGCCAAAGAAATCGAACTGACCGACAAATTCGAAAATATGGGCGCACAGATGGTCCGCGAGGTTGCCTCCAAGACCTCTGACGTTGCTGGTGACGGCACCACCACCGCCACAGTGCTTGCTCAGGCCATTTACCGTGAAGGTGTAAAGCTGGTAGCTGCCGGCGGTAACCCCATGGAGATCAAACGTGGTATCGACAAATCCGTTGCCGCCATTGTTGCTGCGCTAGAAACCATCGCCACCCCCACCAAAGAGCAAAAAGAAATCGCTCAGGTTGGAACCATCTCCGCCAACAGTGACGAGACCATCGGCAAGATCATTGCCGAGGCCATGGACAAGGTCGGTAAAGAGGGTGTTATCACCGTTGAAGAGGCTAAATCCATGGACACCACCCTGGATGTGGTTGAGGGTATGCAGTTTGACCGCGGTTACCTCTCTCCCTACTTTGTTACCGATGCCGACCGGATGGAAATTAACATGGAAGATCCTTACTTTCTCCTTGTTGAGAAAAAGGTCTCCAACATGAAGGACCTCCTCCCAATCCTTGAGGCCGTTGCCAAAATGGGTAAGGGCCTGTTCATCATCGCCGAAGATGTTGATGGTGAGGCCCTGGCCACACTGGTTGTCAACAAACTGCGCGGCACCTTGAACATCGCAGCTGTCAAGGCTCCCGGCTTTGGCGATCGCAGAAAAGCAATGCTTGAAGACATTGCCACCCTCACCGGCGGCCAGGTTATCACCGAAGACCTGGGTATCAAGCTTGAGAACGTTACTGTGAATGACCTGGGTACTGCCAAACGTGTTGTTGTCGACAAAGACAACACCACCATCATCGACGGTGCCGGCGACAAAGTTGCCCTCGAAGCTCGCGTAAAACAGATTCGCACCCAGATTGATGCCAGCGATTCTGATTATGACCGCGAGAAACTGCAGGAGCGTCTGGCCAAATTGATCGGCGGTGTTGCTGTGATCAATGTCGGTGCAGCTACCGAAATCGAAATGAAAGAGAAGAAAGCCCGTGTTGAAGATGCACTGAACGCAACACGTGCAGCCGTTGAAGAAGGCGTGGTTCCCGGTGGAGGCGTTGCTTACATCCGCTGCCTTGCTGCCCTTGAAGCCGTTTCTCTTGAAGGTGAGCAGGAGTTGGGTAAAAAAATTCTCCTTCGCGCCCTGGAAGAGCCCATTCGTCAGATTGCAAACAACTCCGGTTGTGAAGGCTCTGTCATTGTTGAGCATGTCAAAGGCCTCGAAGGTGCCAATGGCTTCAATGCTGCTTCCGAGCAATATGAGGACCTGATTGCTGCCGGTGTCATTGACCCTGCAAAAGTAACCCGTTATGCACTGCAGAACGCAGCCTCTGTTTCTGGAATGCTGCTGACCACCGAGTGCGTCATCGCCGACAAACCTGATGAGGGTGGCGATGGTGGCGGCATGGGTATGCCTCCAGGCGGAATGGGCGGCATGGGTGGAATGGGTGGAATGGGCGGAATGATGTAATTCATCCTTGTTCCGTCGTTCACTCGACCTGAACATTTAATGCAGTACAAAGAAAGGGCCTCCTCGCGAGGCCCTTTCTTTTGTTATACTTTTTTCACGGAAAAAAGTTGACAGCAGAAAACGAATAAGGTAAATATTTTCCTCTTCACACAAGGCGATGTAGCTCAGATGGTTAGAGCATACGGCTCATATCCGTAGTGTCCGGGGTTCAATTCCCTGCATCGCCACCAAGAACGCAAGCCCGCTGAATATTTCACAATATTCAGCGGGCTTTTTTTGTTTTAAAAGTAACACAATTAACTTGGAGTTCATTTCTCTATTTTCTTCAAATACTTCAGAAAAATGTTGATTCTAAGACTGCCAAGAAGAGCTAAAAACGGACTTGATAATCATATAAAAGGCACCTCGGCCTGAAACTCAAGATCGAGCTTCAGGCCCAACCGAGATGGTTGTATAATTGAGGTAGGTAAACCATTACAAAGGAGGTGCCTTTATGACTTCATTATACGCTGGAATCGAT
>JAQYVF010000182.1 GCA_030145625.1 Desulfocapsa sp.
AGATGCATATGCACAAGGCAATATTAGAGCAATTGCTCGGAGGTCGAGGATAATGGATGTGAACAAGATTGTACTGGCTTATTCCGGCGGCCTGGATACCTCGGTGATCCTGAAGTGGCTGGCTGAGGAGTATCAGTGTCCCGTTGTTGCCTATGCGGCAGATGTTGGTCAGACTGAAGACTGGGATGCGGTGCGGGAAAAAGGAATGGCCACAGGCGCTGACAAGGTGATCATCTCTGATCTGAGAAAGGAGTTTGTGGAGGATTATATCTTTCCCGCCTTTCGCTGTAACGCCATTTATGAAGGATCGTATCTTCTCGGAACGTCCCTGGCACGGCCCATTATCGGCAAGGAGCAGGTGCGCATCGCCCATGAAGAGGGTGCCGATAGTGTCAGCCACGGGGCCACGGGCAAAGGAAATGATCAGGTTCGTTTTGAGCTTGCCTATCTGGGAATTGATCCCAGCCTCAAGATCATCGCCCCCTGGCGTATCTGGGATCTGAATTCCAGGAAGAAGCTGGTGGAGTTTGCCAAGAAACATGATATTCCCATCCCCACCACCAAGAAAAACCCTTACAGCTCCGATGAGAATATCCTGCACATCAGTTTTGAGGGCGGACTCCTCGAAGATCCATGGAATGAACCGGATGAGGAGATGTATAAACTCTCTGTCTCTCCGGAAAATGCCCCGGATAAGGCAACGTATCTGGAAATGGATTTTGAAAAGGGTGATCCGGTGGCCATCAATGGCGAGAGGATGGAACCCCTGGCTCTGTTTCAGAAACTGAATGAATACGGCGGTGCTAACGGCATTGGTCGTTTGGATCTGTTGGAGAACCGCTTCGTCGGCATGAAATCGCGTGGCGTATATGAGACTCCTGGCGGTACCATCCTGCGCACGGCGCACAGAGACCTTGAGACCATGACCATGGATCGTGAGGTGATGCGAATCAGGGACTCCCTGATTGCCCGTTATGCCGAGCTGGTCTACAACGGTTTCTGGTTCTCACCTGAGCGGGAACTTCTTCAGGTGACCATGGATGAGAGTCAGAAGACAGTAAGCGGAACTGTACGTATAAAATTATACAAGGGGAACTGTACAGCCGTTGGTAAAAAATCTAACCAGTCGCTGTATCAGGAGAGCTTTGCTACCTTTGAAGAAGACGATGTCTATGATCAGGCCGACGCCGGTGGCTTTATTCGCCTCAACGGACTTCGGCTGCGCATTGCAGCTATGCAGAAATAGTGGACAGTTAAAAAAACTTTTCGTTATACGTATCCAATCGTTGTGCTGGTTCAATCTTGTAGATTGAACCATTTGTTTATTGCAAACTGTGTTGTGGCAAACCATTGAGGCGTAAGCAATACACTTGCTCCGGTAAAAGGTTGCAGGGTATGCATTATGTACTCTGATAAGAGTCTAAGTTGAGGAGTAATGGCAATCAGGAAAGAAAATAAAAAGTCTGAAAAACTCTGGGGTGGACGTTTTGAAGAGGCCACTGCCGCCACGGTGGAGGCCTTTACTGCATCCATTCATTACGATTCCCGTCTGTATCGCTATGATATTGCCGGAAGCAAGGCTCATGCCACCATGCTGGCAGCAAACGGTCTGCTTAGCAAAGAGGAGCTGGCTTCCATTGTTGACGGTCTGAGTGCCATCGAGACCCGGATCGACGAAGGGAGCTTTTCGTTTAAGCGTGAACTTGAAGATATTCATATGAATATCGAAAAGGCCCTTATTGATGATATTGGCGCAGCCGGTGCCAAGCTGCACAGTGGCCGCAGTCGTAATGATCAGATAGCCCTGGATCTGCGCCTCTATCTTCGTGAGCAGTGCGACCGGTTCATTGATCTGCTTGATGATGTCCGTCGAGCTTTTGTTGTGCTGGCCAGGAACTATCTGGGTCATATAATGCCTGGTTATACCCACCTGCAGAGGGCTCAGCCGGTGTTGATTTCTCATCATCTGCTGGCCTATTACGAGATGTTCGGCCGTGACCGGGAACGTCTTGTCGACTGTCGGAAACGGATTAACATTCTCCCCCTGGGTGCAGCTGCCATGGCTGGAACAGGCCTACCCATTGACAGGCAGCATGTTGCGGATTTGCTCGGTTTTGACGGGGTGAGTGCTAATTCCATGGATACCTCCGGTGACCGTGATTTCGCCATTGAATTTGTCTCCTCCTGTACCCTGATCCAGCTCCACCTTTCACGACTCTCAGAGGAGCTGGTACTCTGGTCCAGTCAGGAATTCTCTTTTGTCGCCATTGCCGATAAGTTCTGTACCGGCTCCTCTATTATGCCGCAGAAGAAAAATCCGGATATTCCGGAGCTGATTCGTGGCAAGACAGGGCGGGTGACAGGTAGTCTCATGTCACTGATTGTCCTGGTAAAGGGCTTGCCCCTTACCTATAATCGTGATTTGCAGGAGGACAAGGAACCGGTCTTTGATGCCGTGGATACGGTGTCGGCATCGCTTGCCATCATGGCTGAACTCCTTGCTAACTTGAGTTTTCGTATCGACCGGATGGAGGAGGCGACCCGGACCGGATTTATGACGGCCACCGACCTTGCCGACTACCTTGTTCTACACAATGTACCATTTCGTGAAGCCCACGGTATTGTGGGAAGAGCCGTTGCTGTCTGTATAGATAAGGGCTGTGAACTGACTGACCTGACACTTGACGAGATACGAGAATTTTCCCCGGTCATCGACAAGGATGTTTTTGAGGTGTTGAGTGTTGACGGTTCTGTCAACTCCAGAATTTCGACCGGAGGAACCGCAAGTGTGCGGGTGGAAGAGGCAGTGCTAGCTGCTGAAAAACAGATGGGAATTGGAGAATAAAGATGACATCGAGAAAGCATATTGCAGGAGCGATACTTCTCACCGGAACCCTGTTTTTGGCTGGGGGATGTGGGTATAAGACAAAGCCTGTTCCTCCTGATTCCATCGTGCCTAAGGCCATTGAGGATTTACGCTATTCGGTGAGTGAGAAGGGTGTTACCCTTACCTGGACCTATCCGGTAGCAACCATTCGAGGAAGTGATCTCACCGATATCAGTTCTTTTGATATGTATCGTGCCGTGGTTCCCATGAATGACTACTGTTCCACTTGCCCCATTCCCTTCGGTGAACCGGTTGAACTCCCTGGTGGCATTGTGGATGCGGAAGGAAGACGTCAGGCCACCTATGAGACGGCCTTGCTTCGTTCCGGTCATAAATATTTTTTCAAGGTGCAGTCCCGGACCAGCTGGTGGGCGGCCAGTGGTGATTCCAATATAGTTTCTTTTGTCTGGCATATTCCGGCAAAGGCACCTGCCGGGGTTGAGACGGAGGGTGCAGATGGGAGTGTGACCCTGCGTTGGCAACCGGTCACTCAGCTCATGGATGAGGAGGCGGTCGCTTATCCTATACGTTATCAACTGTTGCGCAGCAGTGACAATGTGAGTTTTGCAGCGATAGGCGAAGCAGTGAGCGAGACCACCTCTGTTGATAAAAGGGTAAAGAACGGTGAAACCTATTATTACAAGGTTCAGTCCGTAATTATGGTAGAGGAAAATGCAGTGGGCGGCGGACTTTCTGAAGTTGTCAGTGCAAAACCTCTTGATCTGACTCCCCCAGCTTCACCTACTGGTGTAACGGTGGTGCGAACGGCAGGGGGAATCAAGGTTTTCTGGGATAAATCTCCAGAAGCAGATGTGCATGGCTACCGGGTTTATCGTCGTGCAGCAGATGAGAAAAAGGCGCAACTCATTGGCGAGGTCCAGGCTGTTTATACTATTTTTGAGGATACTGATGTACCCCGGGATCGCAGTTTTTATTACTCGGTGACTGCTTATGATCAGATGGAAGCTCCGAATGAGAGTGAAAAATCACGAGAGGCGGGGATTCGCCATTAAGTAATGTGGCTTTCAAGCAATTGCAGCCAAACTCCCAGGAGTTGTGTGCTGTATCGTTATTTTAATATCGTTCAGAGGGGCTGGGATTCTACCGGAATAACAGTTTACTAGACCAGTTATGAATCACTTTCAATACAAAGATGGCGAACTCTACTGTGAAGAAATTCCTGTAGCCGTAATCGCCGAAGAGGTTGGGACTCCTTTTTATCTTTACTCCAAGGCTACTTTGGATCGACATTTCCTGGCCTTTGATTCAGGATTTTCCGATATCGACCATATCACCTGCTTCGCGGTGAAGAGTTGTTCTAACATTGCTGTGCTTTCTCTCTTTGCCGGGCTTGGCGGCGGGGCAGACATCGTCTCCGGCGGAGAATTGTTTCGTGCCCTGCAGGCAGGTATCGATCCCAGGAAAATTATCTATTCCGGTGTGGGAAAGACCGAGGAAGAACTGCGCTACGGTCTTGAATCGGGGATTCTGCTCTTTAATGTAGAGTCTGAGCAGGAGTTGCACCGCTTGAACAGGGTGGCGGCAGAGATGGGTGTTGTTGCTCCCATTTCTTTTCGGGTGAATCCCGATGTGGATCCGAAGACACATGCCTATATCTCCACCGGACTTGCCAAGAATAAATTCGGTGTCCCCATTGATGAGGCCCTGGACTTGTATGTGCAGGCTGCAGATATGGAACACATTAAGATCATGGGCGTGAGCTGTCATATCGGTTCCCAGTTGACCCTGATTTCCCCCTTTGTCGAATCGCTTCGTAAAGTGAAGGACTTTGTTGGTCGATTGGCGGAAAAGGAGATCAGTATTAATTATATTGATCTTGGCGGCGGTGTGGGCATCACCTATGACGACGAACAACCACCTCATCCCCTGGAATATGCCAAGGCCATCAAAGAAGAACTG
>JAQYVF010000031.1 GCA_030145625.1 Desulfocapsa sp.
GGTCGCTGTAACGGTGAAGGTATAGGCTGTGCCGTTGGAGAGACCTGTGACGCTCATCGGACTGCCGGCACCGTTGCCGGTGAGGCCGCCGGGGCTTGACGTTACGGTATAACTGGAAATGGCGGCACCACCGCTAAAGGCCGGAGCGGACAAAGTCACCGAGGCCAGAGCGTCACCGGCGGTGGCAGTGCCGATGACAGGTGCGCCTGGAACCACGGCGTTGACAGTGAAGGATTGTCTGACCGTGGGAGCAGCCAGGTAAGCACTGTTACCGACCTGATCCGCATCAATGGTGCAGGTGCCGGTGCTGACGAAGGTCAAAGCGCCGCCCGTGGTGATGGTACACACGCCGGTGGTGGAAGAGGTAAAGCTTGGCGTCAATCCGGACGATGCTGTGGCGGTCAAGGTCGGCGTCGTGCCGAAGTTCTGCGCGCCCGGGTTGGCAAAGGTGATGGTCTGGGCGGCCATCGGCGTCACGCTGTTGGAGGCTCCCGATGCACTCCCGGTGCCAGCCGAGTTGGTCGCTGTAACGGTGAAGGTATAGGCTGTGCCGTTGGAGAGACCTGTGACGCTCACCGGACTGCCGGCGCCGGTGCCGGTGAGGCCGCCGGGGCTTGACGTTACGGTATAACTGGAAATGGCGGCACCACCGCTAAAGGCAGGAGCGGAAAAAGTCACCGAGGCCTGAGTGTCACCGGCGGTGGCAGTGCCGATGACAGGTGCGCCCGGAACCACGGCATTGACTGTGAACGATTGAGTGACCGTGGGTGCGGCCAAGTAGAAACTATTACCAGCCTGATCCGCATCAATGGTGCAGGTGCCGCTGCTGACAAAGGTCAATGCGCCGCCCGTGGTAATGGTACACACGCCGGTGGTGGAAGAGGTAAAGCTTGGCGTCAGTCCGGACGTGGCCGTGGCAGTCAGGGTCGGCGTGGTGCCGAAGTTCTGCGCGCCAGGGTTGGCAAAGGTGATGGTCTGCGGGGCCTTCGGCGTCACGCTGCTGGACGCTGCCGATGCACTCCCTGTGCCCACCGAGTTGGTCGCTGTCACCGTGAAGGTGTATGGTGTGCCGTTAGTCAGACCGGTGATGGTATGGCTCAAGCCCGTCGTGCCAGCATTGCTGTCCACTCCCCCCACCGGATTGGAGGTCACCGTATAACCAGTAATCACACTGCCGCCATCAGAGGCCGACGCGTTGAAATTGACCGTGGCCTGACTATTGCCAGCCGTGGCGGTCACACCAGTCGGTGCACCGGGCGCAGTGGCAGGAGGGGTTGCATTGTTTATGGTGAAACTATCAAAAGTAATGTATTGAGAACCAGCCATGTTGGTGCTGACATACGTCACCTGAAAACCGGTGATCCCAGTAAAGTCACCGTAATTCCCCTGGGTGAAGGTTGCGCCCGTTGCGGTAAATGTGGTGCCGACAGTTCCGCCGCCGATCTTATATCCCGTGATCGTGAAGTTGTAGTTTGCGGAACCTTCAATGTTCGCAAAAGACAATGCAGTCAGGTCAAAGCTGCTCAGGTTGGTTCCGTCAGCATTAACGGTAAAGGTCGCACTAGCGCCCCCAGTAATGTTGTTGAAATAAATGCCGGTAGGAGGACCGGTATCTCCGAAAATAAGGTAACCAGAATCATTGGTATAGGTAAAACCGGCAAGGAAGCTGACCAGCGTCACGCTGCCGCCGCCATTAGCCATGGTATCCGTGACATCCTGTATTCCATTCGCCGGCAACACCAGTAAATGACCGTATCCCGACAAAGCCTTGTCATCCATCGCCTTTGCCACACGGATGGTTCCGGTCTGTTTTTCCAGCACCCAGTTTCCGCCCAGGGCTGGCGAACCGGTAGCGTCGGTTGAGGCAGCGACTGTCGCACCGGTAAACCGGCTGATACGATTGACAAAATGATCACCGACCACTCCTTGCGCAACATCACAACCATAGAGCAGGATGTCGCCATGGGCCTTCAAGGCACCACCCCAGGTTTGCAATGCAGATTGGTAGCTGTCAATATTGGCGCTGTTCAGTTCCGTGGAGCCCATCATCAATTTGCCCGGCGCACCGTGCGAAAGGATCTGGACACTATCAAGATTGCGGTAATCCTTCAAGGCTGCGGCAATTTGCTGTACGCCATCGGAATCGCCCAGCAACATAACAACTTCAACGTCGTCGGCTATGCCGGCAAGAAGCTCCTGCGAATTCTGCATGCCAGCATCAACGAACAAGACTCTGGCATATTGATTCAGGGGATCAAAAGGACTCACGCCAGGGGTGTCGTCCCCATGCGTCACTGCGTAAGACAGAGAAGGTGTAAAGAGAAAGAAGAGAAAAACAGGGGCAGATATCAGCAGCGGTATACTTTTTCTTAAAGCCAGCCAGGCGCATTTCAACTTGTTCACTGGATTCTTCTCCCACGGAAATTTGAGGATTTTCCTACAATTGATTTAATAACGCGACAGAATAAGTTATGAGTCGCTGTTCCGTGGTTTATTGTTAGGTAATAAGAAACAAGAACTCTTGATTCTATGACTTTTCATCCCACGTGACTATTTACTTTTTCACAAAAAATTCCGATTAGCAAAGGAATAATGGGATACTTTCTCATTATTCCGCAAACCGTGAATGAAAAAGCAACAATATTAGGATATCAGCACCTACGCCTGATAAAAGAAGCGAGCCACAACCGGAATAGTAGGGACACAAAAGTGTTTTTTGTTGGCTTTGGGTAAGTTCAAGAACTAAGGAGATGACCTTCAATTCCTGCTTCTGTGGGAGGGGGGACAGGTCGAGCCGGAGATGGCAAATTTTCTCCCTTATCATTAACAACCGTCATTGTTAATGGGAACAGTTACAATCAACGGTTCACAAGGGATTCCTGCTCGAAAAAAGAAATATTTTTGGTAAGATTAAGGGATTAAGAGTAACACAACATTCTCAACCCTAATCCGGCTGGATAAAATCTGCCATGTCATTGATGGTTGAGGCATGCCGACGAAAGGCCTTGCTGTCAGGCAGGCGTATGCCGAACCGGCTTTGCAGGCCCACGGAGATCTGCAGTGCATCCAGCGAATCAAGTTCAAGCCCGCTCATATCGGAAAAAATCTGCACATCGTCAGCCACTTCTTCCGGTGTCATATCTTCTATATCACACTCTTCGATTATCATCGTCTTCAAGCGAATTTTCAACGTGTTGTCTAACGAACCTTTCATACTCCCCTTCTCAATTTAGAACTGAAAATAATCCCAGCCAAAAGCAGCAGGCCTGCACCGAATCCTGCCAAAGCCAGAGATTCCAAGATGACCGCTTCAGCTCCCAGACCACGGAGGAAGATATCAAGGAAGCCCTCAAGTCCCCATGACATGGGGGAGACATTGGCAAAATCCTGCATCGCTTGAGGCATGTAAAATTTCGGCACCATAATACCGCCAATCGCTCCCAGCAAGATATTAATGATGCCGCCAATGGTCGTCGCCTGCTCTACCGTAGCGGTCATGACAGCGATCAATACCGAGGTTCCTATAGCCGCCAGGCTCAACCCCAGCGAAACCATAAACAGACCGGAGATGGAGTCTCCAAGGGTCAAGGCGTCCCCACCGAAAAGCGGCACCACGAAGATTCCCACAGCGATCATCAGCCAGACCTGAATCTGGTTGATAAGCATATAGGGTACTATCTTGCCGGCAAAGAGTACGGGAACAGATATATTCATCGCACTCATACGCATCAAGGTGTTCTGCCTGCGCTCATTGATAAAGACCGTTGACATGGGAATGATCACAAAGAACATCCCGAAAACGATCCACGAGGGGACGCTCTGCTGGGTGGAAGTCGGCTGTTTACTGGCCTCCATACCATTAAAGTGTACAGTCACCAGACCGTCACCGTCAAAATCCATCGCCTCAAGTTGTTGTGCCACCTCCGGCAAAAAGGGGGCGAGCTCCTCCTGCATCTTCTCGAGCCGCAAGCGCATGATACCCTTTGTCAATTCTGCCTGAAAAAATGTCAGCACCTCCTGCTTGACGTCCGCAGCAACAGTGAGTTGCAGCAGTGCAGGGTCAGACTGCTCTTGGCCAAGATTTTGGGCAAAGCCTTGCGGAATGGACAAGACAAAATGCAGGGTCTCGTTCAGGGCCTGTTGTTGCTTGGCCACATTGGTGAGGGTCAACTCATGCTCTTCCAGCGCACTGTTTTCAGACAAAAAACTCTGCAGCCTTCCACTTTGCACCGTGTTGTCCTGATCCACCACCACATAAGTTGACAGCACACGGTCACTGCCCAAGGTATCTTTGAGGGCCAGCGACATGATCAGAATAAAGATCGAGGGCATGATAAAGAGTGCGGCCAAGGCATGCCTGTCGCGCAAGAGAAGAAGAAACTCTTTAAGCAGCATGGCCCTAAACATCGCAACTTCCTTGCGATGTCAAGCTGAGGAAGAGAGATTCCAGGTTTGTCGTCCCGTAGCGGATCTGCTTTACTGCGATATTTTCTGCTTCCAAGGCAGAGAGAAGCATCCCCATTTGCTTGGCATCGAGAGAGCTGGTCATCAATGTCGCGGCATCGACAACCTCCACCCCCGCATACTTGCTGGCAAATTGGTCCAGCTGTGTCTTGCTTGCATGCAATAATTCGATGACGGCTGAATCGCCTTCATTCTCCTGCAGCATTGTAGTGAGTGAGCCCTGACGAATGATCCGGCCATGGTCGATGATGGCCACATCGTCGCAGATCTTTTCGATTTCCGGCATATAGTGCGAGGTATAGACAACGGTCTTGCCCTCGTTTTTAAAGAAACGAATTGTCTCCAGGATAGCATTGCGCGATTCTGGATCGATCCCTGCCGTGGGTTCATCGAAATAGAGGAGTTCAGGATTATTCAACAACCCGATGGCAATGTTCAATCGACGCTTCTGGCCTCCGGAAAGGGTCGCCGCTTTTTGATCCCGCAGCGGATGCAGCCGATTAACGGTCAGGGCATAGTCGATGTTATGACGGAGTGTATTGCCGCTAATCTTCTGAATCCCGGCAAAGAAACGTAAATTTTCAATAATGGTCAGTTTGTCATACAGCGCCAGGGATTGGGGGATAAAGGAACTGCGTTTACGGATCGCCTGCAGCTCTCCGTTGAGGGGCATCCCGAAAATCGTTATCTCTCCCTCTTGAAAATCAATCAGTCCGTTCAAGATCGAGAGCAGTGTCGTTTTTCCGGCGCCGTTTGGTCCCAGCAGGCCTAAAATGGCACCTTTGCCAACGCTCAGATTGATATGATCAAGGGCAACATGCTTACCATACTGTTTGACGAGATTCTTGATGAAAATCATGGACTAATCCAGATTTCCATCAAGCAATTTCCTGTACACGGCAGCTTCGGCATCGGCAACACTTTCGAGTTTTCTTTGCAATGCGGAAAAATCAATGGGCTGACTCTTTTTGCTGCGGATCGCCTTGGCCAGCATCAGGGCAAATTCACGCCACTGGTCGCCCACCACAGTCATCATCTCCGAGGCCTCCGCCAGCAATGGATTGCCAAGCAGCCTGCCCGCTTCCTGCAGAAATGAAGCATATATAAAGCGGAAGCCCGCCCCCCCGGTACCAATCTCCTCCTGCATCCGGACTATATGCCCCAAAAAAAGCTTCGCATAACGAGGATCTTTCTTCCCCAGTTTGCCAATTTTTTTCGCCAGGGCTCGAATACCACGGATACCGGCAATGGGCACCGGAGTTTTCAGCATGGCCTTGGCATTCTTTTTTATAGCCCTCGGAATAACAACTGCATACTCTATGCTTTCAGGAACCTTAAGCGGATAGTAAAGCAAGCCCTTGGGTGCCATCACCCCCTTGACGAAACGTGCCTTTTGCAGAGCCAGAGTCTCACAGCGTACCGGTGCCTCAAAAACAGGATCACTGATCAAATAGTCATCGCCCTCTTTGCCGTAGACGATCAGGTTGTGGGCATTAAAGTGGAAGCGCATCTCTTCTGGAAAATAAGGCAGCCAGAAGACAGATGTCTGGGCACCGACAATCTCGCCTTGTGCCAGCAGTCCATCAAGAACCTCTGTCCCTTTTTCAGGATTTGAAAAGGTCTGCATCTTCATCTTGATGCCAAGATTTTTTTGCAATCCCTTTATGATAGCCCTGGGCATACTGCGATAGGCAATCAGCGGCAGACCGCCAAGCTTGACAAAGGGGAGGTAAGCGAACATCAGCGCCCCCGACAGGCCAAAAACCATGGCTTCGGAGAGCGGCAGGCCATGATGCTGCATCATCAGCGACATCACTCCGCTTTCACAATGGGCAGAGTGACCATGGGCAAAGCTCTTGTTAGACACCACTCTCTCCTCTTGGCGGCAGCATACAAAGATTCTTCACACTAATGCCCAGGGTATCGGCATAGCGTTCAACCATCTTTCCGGAAAGCCTTTCAAAAATCATAGGCCTGAAATGGCGTTTGATCCGCCATTTAAACATCCCGGTTGCCTGCGCCAGGGTCTGCAGGTCCATCCGCCGGTCATACATATGGAAATAAAGCGGGGAAACTTTGCCCGTAGCCACTCTCTCATAGGCTAGGCCTGCCAGACGTTCAAGCTCCATAAGCGCCTGCTTGGTGGCCTCTTCTTCAACATTCCAGCCCGAAGAGGCGACAATGGTGTACTCGCCGTTTTCATCGGTGGCGTATATCGCTTTTTTATGATTGGCGTAAGTGGATATGTTGTGCTGGGGTACCTTGCTGTTATCCATCGTATTCAAACCACCGTTAGCTGCATAAATGCCGTGGAAAAACGTCCGCTTTCCGGGATATAACAGAGGACGGTCTCTCCCTTTTGCAGACGACCTGAGTTAAAGAGCTCTTCGAGGATAATATAGATCGAGGCCGAACCGGTGTTTCCCTTGGCACTGAGATTGGAAAACCACTTCTCCTGAGGGATATCACACCCTGCCGCCTGCATCCCCTCATAAACTTTCTCACGGAAGAACTCAGAAGAGTAGTGCGGCAGGTACCAGTCGACTTTGGCCACATCAATCTTCCCCTGTGCCACAAGCTCCTGCAGTGGTTTGGTCACCGTATACTCGATGATCTTTTCGTTGAGCAGTTTGACATCCTGTTTGATGGCAAAAATCGACTGTTCCAACCACTCCTGCGGCAGGTACTCGCGCCACCCCTGCAAAGAACCGTCTGCCATCTTTTCCGCTCCGGCATACATACAGGTCTCAAGTTCGCCTGCGTAGGACTTCTGAAAAATCCAGTCAATCCGCAGAGAATTCCCTGCACTCTTCGGCGTATCACTCATCCACACGGCACCTGCACCATCACTCAGCATCCAGCGCAGGAAATCTTTGTCGAAGGCTATTTCTGCCGATTTAGCAAGGTGATCGGCGTGCGACTCGATCTCCTCTGAAAATTGATGTCCCCGCATGATTGAAGAGACATTCTCCGAACCGGTGGCCACGCTATTCTGACTCTGCCCGGAACAAATCGACAAATAGCCATACTTCAGCGACATCACACCTGAAAGGCAGATACCTGCCGTGGCAACCGCCTCACAGGGAGGGAGACCAAGCTCACCCTGCACCATCAGGGCATGATTGGGCATCAACTGATCGGGCAGGGTTGTTCCGCAAGCCAGGACTTCAATCGCATTAATATCACAGCCCTGCTCCTCCAGATTACGTACGGCCTCGGCAACCAGTTGCGCATTGCTATGGGTCGCCTCCCCTGTTCTCGGGTCGATTGCATAATATCTGGATTTGATCTGGTTACTGCGAAGAATCAGTTTACGCGCACGAGATGGCCGTTCACCAACCTGCCCAAGAACACTCTCCATTGCTTCATTTACAACTGGATCATTGGGCAAAAATGCTGCGATATGAGTAATATAAACCTGTTGAGACATCTTATTTCTCTATTATCGACCCGACGGCTGTTCATAATACTCAACGGCTTTATCGAGAGCTTTTTTTCTAAACGGATACATAATTTTACGGATCAACATATTCAGCGGGACAATGGTCAACACCAATGTCAGCAGAAAAACCGCATAAATCGTGATGACGACATTGCGTCCCTGCGAATTCGGAATCCCAGCTTTTTTGATCAATTTACTCCAGATCAAAAAGCTGCGGTGGGCAATACGCTCGGTGGCGATCAATTTCCCATTAACGTTCACAGCACCCATATTACTCAACATCGGGCCATCACCCTGCTCTTCATCTTTATCTAAGGCAGAACAGAGACGTTCACCAAAACGGGATGATGCGCCAATTTCTTCCTCAGCAACCCCGGCTTTTGGGAAAAACCAGAAAGCATCTTTTTTCCCGGTCAACATCCAGCGCGGCGTGGTGACAAAGGTGTAAAGCGATTTCCCCTGATCCGTCAGAGCCACATTATCCAGCAGGCGGGCACCAAGATCAGTCAGCAGCGACTTCATCTTCTCCTGGGCAATCAGCCACATGTCACGGCAGGCAATCACCGTCACCACCGGCTTATCTGCAAAAAGACGCCTGGCCTGTTCACTCTGTAAAAATCCGGTCACAGGAATAGAGGGTGAAAGAAACCATGAGGTGTAGCCCAACACGATCACGTCATACTCCTCTTCCACCTCAATCGGCTCCACATCGCATCCATCGAGATACACAGCTTCAGGAAAAACATTGAAAAAGGCATAAAAAGACCATGGGTAGGGATAAGGATGCAGCGGTTTGATTTCGCGATAATCACACTGCACTGCATCACACTGCTGCAGCGGCGCAACAATCTCATCCAGAACCCTTTTCAGTTGCCCGCTTTGCGAATAATAGAGAACCAATACCTTTTTCATAGCCTTCAACCCACCTCTCATAAGGAAAGGTGATATTTAACCAACCTTCACATAAAATTGTATAAAATTCTGAAACAATCTTCAAACCAGGTTGATTTATAAAATCAGGCCCTCTGAGCCATAACCTCGGTTTTTTAAGGCCAGGATTGTGATATCATCAAAACGATTTTCTCCCTGAAAATTGTCCAGATCACTCACCAATGTGGTACATATGGTCTTCATCTCTCGGCCTGCAGAGTCCCGCAGGTATTGTTCCAACCTTTTCCTGCCAAAAAATGTTTTATCAGGAGCCACAGCCTCGGTTACGCCATCGGTATAACAAAAGAGCATTTCATCTTGCAGCAAAGAGTCATGACTGGTGCTGTACTGCTGGCCTTCATCAACACCCAGCACCACATTAGCAGGATTTGCAAGCAGGCGGAGATTACCGTCAGGCCCAACAATAATCGGGTCATCATGGCCAGCATTGGCATACCTGAAATCACCCGTTCGGATATCGTAGTAGACAAGGACAGCCGTAACAAACATACACTGGTCATTATTGTCACACAGAGCCACGTTTACCTGGGCAAGGGCAGTCCCCGGATCGGTTTTACTCTGCTTACAGGCTGCCCGAAACAAGGTCCTGGTCACGGCCATGAACAGGGCTGCCGGAACACCCTTCCCTGAGACATCAGCTATGACCAGAGCCATGGTAGTGGGGTTGAGAAAAAAGAAATCATAAAAATCCCCGGCAACCTCTTTTGCCGATTCATTGATTGCATACAAATCAAATTCCCTGTGATCCGGGAAAGGAGGAAAGCTATTGGGCAGCAGGGACGTTTGGATTTCTCTGGCAACCTGCATCTCTGACTCCATGGCCTGCCTGCTTGCAGCTTCTTCCTTGACCTGATCAATATAGCCCACCAGATTCCCTTTCATCATATTAAAGGAGTGGGCCAGATCAACAATCTCATTGGGCCCGGATTCAGGTATCGGCTCGGCAAAATTTCCACGACCTACACGACGGGCAGCTCTGCTCAGCTTTCTCACAGGATCGCTTATGGCAGCAGACAGAAAAAAACCGGCTACAAAACTGATGATCAGCAGAACCAGACCCCAAATCCCAACCCGGATCTTTATTTTCTTTGAAAGTTCATCTGCTGATTGCTTAATGGTTTGTCTGGATCGATCAGCAATTTTTTGACCTTCCTGCCGCAGGGCCTGGTGCACTGGGAGAAAGTATTTATTAATCACCACCGTGGCGGAAACAATAAAAGGGGTCCCCTCAACCCTGTGTGACACCAGAAACTTCTTCTGTTTTCTGTTTTCTGCATCAAGAAATGTGTAATATCCACTTACCTCTTTTTCCTTATAGGAACGCAGCACCAGTGCCCACATATCAGGATACTGATCCTTCCATTCGCTAAAATTTCTCCCCTCGACTTCCTTATTTGGATGCAGTATCGACACGCCGTTAATGTCGTACAGATCCACGTACCCCACCACTCCATCAAGGGCATAGATAGTCTGGTTTGCCAATACACGCAGTGGTAAAGCTTTACGGAGAAGCGCATAATTTGTCTGATCATAATCTTTCAGCATCAGGGAAAGCTGGGTGGCTACATTTTCCGCAGTCATGGCAACGCGTTCCTCACCATATTGAGTGAGAATACGCTTGGATTGTTCGAAATTCTCTTGCAGCAGCTGCTCCAGAGCGTCCTCGGCAAACCCTATATCATTAGCTGTAAGCTGTTTGATATTGTTGTCGGCAATCATCGCCATGGCGACCAAGAGCAGGAGAATAATGAGCAGCAAAATGCTGAGCATGAGTTGACGAATGGAAAAATGATACGTCATGGAGAAGACTCCGAGAGAAAGGAAAAGAGAGGGTGTTTACTCTGTCATGAAAAACAAACCGGGATGCATTGCATTCACTTTGTTTTTCAGATACAACGAGTTATAAGAAATATTCACAGGGAAATCAAAAAATAGTTCAGCTAGGAGCGTGTCCGAGAATAAGAATTTCTTCTTAAATCGAGAAATTCTCAAAAAAGAAGCACAGCCATATGTTTGATATTGCGAGCATTGTTTTTTGAGAATTCCGAAGAGTTGGGGAGAAAGGACATTCTCGGACACGCTCCTAGAGAGGGGATTGAATGGAAATCACCGGCGTACAGGAGAACACTACTTTCATCATCCAGCTTTCAGGCAGAATGGACACTGCCACCGTACAAATATTTACTGATTTTATTCAGGAAAACGAACCACGAGACAGTGACAAGATTATACTGGACATGGGCAAACTGGAATATGTCAGCAGTGCTGGACTGCGCGGTCTGTTAAGCTATGCCAAGAGAGTCGAAGCAAAAAAAGGTTCCCTTCTTCTCTGCAGCTTAGGAGGCTTAGTGAAAGAGGTTTTTGAGTTATCCGGATTCAATAAAATCTTTACTATCACAGCAGATATTGACGAAGCCCATTCCCGGTTGCAATAACCTCTGATGCAGAAGCCACCTGCAAACCTGTCAAAAACAAACTCCCATCTCTTACGATTACACCAATTATACAGTAACACAAAGACGTAACCTGACAATCTTCTTTTTACATATAATCAGGAAGAAGGTTCATTTCCTGTCTGTCTGTCTGTCTGAAAAAATTAAACAAAGGGCATGTTATCCATGATTTCACCAAATGATTTTATTCAAGAACTTATCATTAACAAGTCTCCCACATCACAAGTGTTGGGGATAGGTGGTAGTCCAAGGAAAGGTGGAAATTCAGACATACTTTTGCAGTATATAATTAAGGGTGTAACAGAAAATGAAATTAATGCTGCAAGTTTGCATTTAAGGGATTTTGATTATCAGGGTTGTTTAGGATGTGAGATGTGCAGAAAAGACAAAATTTGCACACGATTAAAAGATGGTATGTCTCTTATATATCCTCAGATAATTAAGTCACGAGGGTTGGTACTCGTATGTCCAACTCACAACTACAATATTACAGCATGGATGAAAGCCTTTATAGACCGTTTATATTGTTTTTATGACTTTGATAATAGTCGTCCTAGAGGATGGTCAAGCCGACTGGCAGGGCAAGGTAGAAAAGCCGTTTTAGCAGCAATCTGCGAACAAGAAAACACAGAGGACATGGGGTTCACTTTAGATGCTATGCGTCTTCCGTTAACAGCTTTAGGCTTTGAAATTATTGGAGAGCTCCCAGTTTTTAGTATTTTTGACAAAGCGAAAGTAAAAGGAGAAAAAACAATCTTGGATGAAGCAACAAAACTTGGTTCAAGCCTTGCTGAATCTCTTCAATCGTAGCCAAGACTTGATAATCTACTTATCTCAAAGCATGCCAGAGAAGAGGCTGCGCAGAAAAAGGTATCTCTAGACCAATATGATATTGGTCCAGATGTTATTACTTAGGCTAGATGGTTACTTGATACTTATACCCGCGTCCTTTGCAGCTTCGGCAGCATGATTGACAAAAATGTTTGCAAAGTTATCGTTTTCGCCAAGGCCCTTAGTAACAGCTATAACCTCAAAGCCATTTTTCTCTAAGATAGATTTCCAGGAATCATCTTCGTCGCTGGCCATGTCATTAATGGTATGATTACCGGCTACTACCATAAAAGGTTTCAGGATCACCTTGTTAACCCCGTACAGTTTTAAGGTTCCAATAACATCTTCAATGGCAGGATAACCTTCCACAGTCCCGATAGCTGTTACAACTTCGGGATAGATCCTCCGCATTTTGGAAGCCAACTCGAGATAGGTTCCTCCATTACCTGGGAAATATTTATTGCCGTGTCCCATGTAAACGAGTCCTGCTTTTTCTTTGATTGCCAGCGTAACATCCGGCGCCATTATTTCGGCAACCGTGTCAATGTCTTCACCATATGGGTGCTTTTGACCATAGGTTCCCAGTGCTGGTCTACCGAGAGCTACTTTGTGAAAGGGTTTATACTTTGCTTTTTTTAAGGTACCCATGTGCATCAGAGCATTAACATAGGTGTGCAGGTCAAGAAACTCTTCACCCATGGAAATATGAGTTGGCTGAATGACAATGCTGTCATAGCCATCGTTCTGTAAATCAGCAATCGTGGCAAGTGGCGTCTTTACATGGAGGACATCTGCGGGAATTTCAGGATGAGCTTTGATATACTCTGAATCTTCAGCCCGGTGCTGCCATTTTTTGCGAATAATATTTGAGGTAAATGCAATCCGTACTGTTGTATCTGGATATTGAGCATTGATTTTAGAGCGGATATTCAAAAGCCCCTTTAGAGCTGGCTCCACTGTGGTACCAAACATAGCGAGAACGATGGCATTTTTGTGCTCAACCCTATAATCACCGCTTGCTTGACCATTTGTTGCAACACACAAGAACATAACTACAACCGCGAAAAAAAAGGACTTCAACTTCATAACAACCTCCATTTCTTCACGGTCTGGAAAATAAAAAATCCCAGACCAATTAAATAATTGACCCAGGATATCCCTATATTCTCCCAGACAGCCACATTGTCCGTTTCTTTTCCGAAGACACGGACAGAAATTCAGGTAGGTCTTCTGACTCTCGGATCTTTCTCCTTCCACACCTTCCCATTCCATAAAGAACAGTGGCGTTACTGTGGAATTCGTCCCCGATTACAGCGGCGGGCCCGTCCCGGATTTACACCGGGTTCCCTTTTCATCCACCGAAGTGGAACCTGAAAATTAAATTGGACACATACTCCAAAACTAGAGTCGTGTCAATATTGTTCATTTATTTCAAACAAATATTGAATTCTGCATTGTGGTGGTTTTTTTGTTTTTGCAGAAAAGAAACGACTGCCCATGACACCTCGTATACATTTTTCCCAGGGTATGCTCTTTTCTCCACTCAGCTCTCAAGAACAGCGATATAAATCAATCTGTTCAGGGGCACCCAGACAGGCGAGTGAAGCTAAATAGTCCTCATCATGCAATACGGGGAACAGGTTACAAATCCCCTGAAAGCGTTCTCTATCCACCCAAAGTAGTTTTGGATTGTCATCTTTCTCAAAATTTACCGCAAAACTATTCAGAGGAAATGACAAGCCGCTTCCCACTGCCTTGATAAATGCCTCTTTACGCGTCCAGCAGCGGTAAAATCCCATTATCAATGCCTTCCCTGAGAGTTGCGCCAGGCCATGATATTCTTGCTCAGAGAAAAAGCGCTGTGCCAGTTTCAGGCATTTCACATCATCACGCATATACTCAATATCAATTCCAATCTCACAGAGTCTGGTAACGGCAAATAGGGCAATGTCCTTGGAATGAGTGACATTGAAAAAGAGTGCTTTGTTTTTTCCAGGATTGAGTAAAGAGGGTTTCCCATGTCTGTTGTATGAGAAGGTGAGTTCTTTTGCAGCAACACCGGTATACCGACTGAGCAGGTTTCTGAGTGTGGTTCGTGTCAGGACAAAGTTGTTTCTATCCGAGTCGAAACAAAAACGCTCCGCCTTTTGAATTTCATCTTTGGAGAGGATATCACTGGAGATCTCTTCAGCATTTTTGACTAATGAAAGTTTCCAGATATGCACACTCCTGCCAGGACATTCAGGGGCGGTTGACGCTATTTTCCATTGCTCTGCTCGTTTCATGTCTTTCGTATTTATCATGGAGCGATATAGCTTGCCAGAAGTATGCACCTAAAAAAGACGCACGCCAACTTACTCAAACCTCAAACCTCAATCCTCAATCCTCAATCCTCAATCCTCAATCCTCAATCCTCAATCCTCAATCCTCAATCCTCAATCCTCAAGATCATACAAGCCCTGGTCTCCCCTTGCATATAATTTAATCAATAGCTGTTGCTTTTCTTTCTGTGGAACGATAAACCAAAATAATGCCACCTGACACCAGGCTCAGGTTGCCCACCCCACCATCACGTAATGGCTGGTTAGCTTGGTGTTATCCATAAATCTGTTCAGGAGTCGCTATGTTTGATGCCACACATGCAGACCTCAGTCTCAATGACCCGCAGGAACTGTCCGGTCTTTTCAGCAAATGCGCGGACATGACGCCGAACAATATCGCCGTCGTCCATGGCCGCGAGACTATCACCTACAAGGAGTTGGATCTGCTTTCCAACCGCTACGCCGACTATCTGCATCGCCGCCATCACATCGAGCGCGGTGATCTGGTCTGCGTCGCCTACGATCGCGGAATCAATTTCATTGTTGCAATCCTGTCTATTCTCAAATGCGGAGCAGCTTATGTCCCCATCGATGCCAAAGAACCGGCGGAACGGCGCCACGACATCATCGACGATGTGGCCCCGAAGTTGATCCTGGTACAACCGAAGCATCGCCACGACTTTGATTCCTCTAACTGCGTCAGCCTCGAAGACCTCACCGACATCTATGCCTTTTCGCCCGCACCGCGCCAATCCCACATCCACAGTCACGACCTCGCCTGCGTCTTTTTCACATCCGGCTCCACCGGTCGTCCCAAGGGCGTCCTGCTCCCACATCTGGCCCTGACCGGCCTGATCCGCAGTCCCCGTTATCTGACCATCAACCCTGAAGATCGGGTGTTGTCGTCAAGCAGCATCGCCTTTGATGCCGCCTCATTTGAGATCTGGACGGCCCTGGCCAACTCGGCGACGCTTGTCTGCATCGACTACGAAACCATCATCAACCCGGAGGCCTTTGCCGCCTTCCTCGACCACCAGGATATCAGTGTCATGTGGATCACCTCGGCCCTGTTCGACCAGGTGGTGGCCTTCCGCCCCGGTATGTTCAAAAAAGTCAAATACCTGCTTTCCGGCGGCGACGTGGTCAATCCGAAGACGGTTTACAAAGTGCTGAACAACGACCAGGGAAGGCCAAAGGCCTTTATCAACGGCTACGGCCCCACTGAAACCGGTATCCTGGCCACCTTTCAAATGATCACTGAGATGCACGACGACAATGTGCCCCTGCCCATCGGCAAGGCCCTCGCAGATACCGAACTCTACGTGCTCGACGAGGATCGAAAACCGGTTTCGCCCGGAGAACCTGGTGAGCTCTATATCGGCGGTCATCGATTGGCCAAAGGCTATCTGAACCTGCCGGAAAGGACTGCGCAGTCATTCGTCCAGAACCCCTTCACCGGCAATCCGACCGACATCCTTTATCGCACCGGCGATCTGGTGCGCTTCCGAGCCGACGGCAGCCTTGAATTCACCGGCCGAGCCGACCGTCAGATCAAATTTCGCGGCTTCCGACTGGAGCTCGACGGCATCGAAAATGTCCTGGTCAGTCATCCGGATGTGGCTAATGCTGCGATTAAGATGGTCAAGATCAACGGTGAGAAGTGCCTGGTCGGCTATATACAGCTGGAAACTGATCACAAAGATGACTTCTCCGTCGCCGACTACAAGGCCTATCTCAACGACAAAATGCCGTCGTATTCAGTACCGAGGGTTATCATGGTGATGGATCAGCTGCCAGTCACCCAGCGTGGCAAGATCGACCGCAAACAGCTGCCGGAGCCGGTGATCAATGAAGAGAAGCGCGATAACATCGTCGCACCGCGCACAGAGACCGAGAAGATCATCTATGACGTCTGGTCCGAGTGCTTAGCCCGGAAGGCCTTCGGCGTGACCGACAACTTCTTCGACCTGGGCGGCTCGTCTATCCTGCTGGCCACCGTCTATACCGGTATCCGCAGCCAGATTCCAACCCCGTTCACCCTCGACGCCTTCCTGAAAAACCCGACCATTGAGGGGTTAGCCCGAACCATTGACGAGCATGGCGGTCAAGCCGATCACGCAAACGAACGTGCAGAAGCAGAGGCCGACGCAGTCCTCAACGCCAGCATCCGCCCGGCCTGGAACACTGCAGATGATGCGGAAGGCAATGCGGTACTGCTCACAGGCTCCACCGGTTTTCTCGGCGCCCACCTCCTGGCTGAGCTGCTGGAAAAAAGTGACCGCCCGGTGTACTGCCTGATCCGTCCCCATGAAAACGTGTCACTGCATGAGCACCAGCACACAGCACTACAGCGACTCGCTCTAAACCATACGCTGAAGGCAGCCGATCGCATTCGTCCCATTGCCGGGGATCTGGCCGAGCACGGATTGGGCCTGAGTCCCCTGGATCATCAGCGCATCCTGGACAACTGCTCACACATCATTCATTGCGGGGCCTATGTCCACCACATCTATCCTTACAGCAGACTCAAGACCGCAAACAGCCTCAGCACCCGTGAATTGATCAAGATCGCGATGCGCGGACGTCCAAAGAAGCTCTCTTTTGTCTCAACGACCAGCGCTGTCACCCAGTGCAATGCACAGGGGATTGGCTATGAGGGACGGGTCGGAGAACATCCTGCAACGTTTTTTGGCGGCTATGCCTTATCTAAATGGGTCTCTGAACGGTTACTGGCCCAGGCCTTCGAACGCGGAATGAGTGGCCTGATTCTACGCCCCGGCAATATCTTCGCCAACAGTGAGACCGGGGTCGCAAGCTCGGTGACAAGCAATTTCGCACTACTGATGATGCGCGCCTATCTGGACAGCGGCTTAGCGCCGGACCTGGAGCTGGTCTTCGAGGCCGTCCCGGTAAATCAACTGGCGGAAGCCATCGTGTCCTCGACCCTTGGCGACTGCGACCGCTCCATGCTGAACCTCTCAAACCCTCTGGAAATCTCTTTACAGGACTATGTCGCATTGCTCAGCGAACTGACAGGTAAAACAATCAAGATTGTTCCGTTCCAGGACTGGAAGCAGCAGGTGATCGCCCCCCTTGCTGAGTCTAGCCCGCTCTATCCGCTGACCCTCTACTTTCAGGACGACCCAAGCGAAGAGATCATGCACTTCGAGACCGCACTCGGACAGGCCGAGCTCGCACGCCATGACATTGAGTATCCCAGAGAGTATCGTCAACTGTTGGGCGACGCTTTTGATAAAACGCTGCGAGGAGCGCTTGGGATGGACTGAAGGGTCACATACGGCAAGGACTCAAAGTGCCGTCCCGACAAAGTAGGCAATCAGGACCAGAATGCCGGATACGAGAACAAATCCGGCGCCGAGACCACGATCAACGCGAAAGTCGACAATAAAGAGGACAACACCGGCCGGCACAATAAGAAGAAAGATGGCACCAAGCGGGGCGACAAGATCACCAAGAATTGCCATAACCGGCACATTGGCAATAGCCAGCATCCATGTGACAACAAAGGTCAGACCGTGCAGTAGATTCTCGTAGCGGACAGCAGTCGCTTTGGCCTTGTCCACTCGCTGTCGCTGGATGAGCAACGACAGCAAAGATTCCCGATATCCTATGAAAATGCCGAGAAACGAGGTAAGCAGGGCAACCATACTGATGGCAGGCCCAAGATCACCTAGCCAGGTACCCTTGTAATGATTCCCCAGCAGCGCCAGTGCAGAAATGTTATTGTGAGCAGCACGCTCAAAATCGCTCTTAGGAATAGCCAGCATAAAGGAGATGACAAAGAGCAATAAGAAGATCATCAGCGCCAGGGTCGCCGCACAAATGATCCGGTGCAACCTGGTCTGCCGCCTCTGCGTATCCGGGATGCGACTCCGAAGGTCGCGCACCAGGCTCGACAGGGTCGGAAAAAACATAAACGACAAGGTGAGGAGCGGAAAAAGGAGCAGGAACTGCTTCAGCATCTCAAACGGGGTCGGTACTGCCAGAGCATCACCAGCGAGCGACCAGCTCCAGTGCGGCATCAAGGCAACCGACACCAGAGCCAGCAGCATGATCAGCAGCAGGCTAAAGCCTCCCAGGATACGAACCAGCATGGGACGGGCAAATCGCAGCAGCAGCATCAAGGCGGCCAGAATAGAAAAACTCAACCAGACCCGATGGTGCATGGAGGGAGTGAGCCACCCCTGACCGCTCAGGAATTCACCAAGGTCGTTGGTCAAGGAAATCGAATAGGCAACCAACAGGGTCAGCAACCAGCTGATAAAGAGCAGATGAAGCAGCACCGCGCCCCAGCGCGGCAGCCAGCGACCCACTGCCGCAAAAAAATCAGCCCCATCGGCTACACGACTGGGAATCAATGCATAGAGACAGTGGCCGAGATAGATGGTGGGATAGATCAGGACAGACACCAGGAGCAGAACCCAGAACCCGCTCTGCCCAACCTGGATCGGCAGAAACAGTATACCGGCACCAACGGCAGTGCCAAACAGGGCAAGTACCCAGGAAAAGAAATCGACAGGAAGTTCCCTGGTAACTCCTGCAGGTATATCAGCTTGCACTATGGACATCATCTCCCCCCGGAAATTCTCCAGCACCAAGAGAAACGTATGAAGGCATATCTGGCATCAAGTAAATGTATAGATTGGGAACATCCCTCAATTGTGGCAAAGGCCAAAGAACTTTCCCATGGTCAGAGTAGTCATGAACAAATAGCAAAAAGCTGTTTCGAGTATGTTCGAGATAGGATCAAGCATAGCAGAGATTTTGGGTTAAACCCAGTGACATGTATAGCATCGGAAGTCTTTGAACATAAAACGGGATATTGCTACGCCAAAAGCCATCTACTGGCAGCCCTGTTACGGGCAAATGGGATTCCAGCCGGGCTCTGTTACCAAAGACTGAGCATTGAAAACAACCAGCCTCCATTTTCTCTTCATGGACTCAACAGTGTATATCTCCCGGATATTAGCTGGTACCGTATAGATGCAAGGGGCAATAAGCCGGGAATTGAGGCGCAGTTTACCCCTCCTATCGAAAAACTTGCCTTTCCAATTCTCATTGAAGGGGAGTATGATCTGCCGGGAATCCATCCTGAACCCTTAACGGAAGTTATAAGAATACTTACAAGCAGTACAAGCTTTCAGGAAGTGGCTGATAATCTGCCGGATATTGAAAGTGGGAAGCGCTGACCGAACACTCTTCAATCACAAGCAATCAACACCCATACTATGTGCAGATGAAAAACCCAGATAGAGAAAAAATAGTACGCCTTGAGGAACTGCCCAATATTGGGAAAGCAATGGCGGCCTATCTCCAATTGATCAACATTGACCATCCGCAGAAATTGATAGGAAAAGAAGCCGTTACTCTCTACGAAGAGCTTTGTGCACACTCAGGGAAAAGATACGATCCCTGCGTAATCGATATCTTCATGTCGGTTATTCATTTTATGGAAAGTGGTGAGGCCCTTCCGTGGTGGTCATTTACCGATGAACGGAAAAAAAGAGTGCTTCACAAACCCTACCAGAAGCTTGTCCGAGAATAGAGTATACCGCTCACCCCTTCTCAGCAACCACCCCACTGATAATCCCCGCATCGTTCGGCCCATGAAAGGGATGGCGACTGATCTCGGAAACACCAGCATTTTTGAGCATGGCAAAAATCTCTTCTTCTGAATAACAGCGCCCCTCTGGGTTGTTGACCAGCATATTCAGGGAAAAAAGAGCGGGAAAAAGAGGCGCATATTTGGAGTTCTCCAGGATGAAGTCCTGAATCAGGATGAGACCGCCGGGGGCCATAGCGGCCACTGTCTTGTGAATCAGCTGTTGACACTCTTCAGGACCATTAGAGTGCAGGATATGAGAAAGCCAGGCTACGTCATAGGGGCCACCGCCAATGGAGTCTCTGGTGAAATCGCCGGAGATAAAATCGATACGATCCCCCAGCTCAAATTGATCCACGATTCTGCGGGCAAAAGGCTCTGTGGTGCTTCGGTCAAAGATGGTTGCAGCCAGAGAAGAATTGGCCTGGCAGAAGTGGATGGCATAGGTCCCCGGACCTCCCCCCAGATCCAGAAGATGGCTGCGACCGGTAAGATCAATCTGAGGAACAAGCCTGGGGGCATTATCCATGGCCAGGTTAAACATCCCCAGAAGAAAATTTTCCCGATCTTCTTCCTCGCTGGTAAAACGTTCCTGCACCGGACATCCCTCTTTGACCGCAGTGTGAAGTTGCGCCCAGGCATCAACCAGATTGTGATGGTGGAGAATAATCTGGCCTTTGTACGTTGGTGAGTTCTTACAGAGAAAGGTGCTTGCAGCCTCAGAATTCCGGTAACCTGCGCCGCTTCTGCAAAGAAGTCCCATGGCCGTAAGGGCATTACAGAGATGCTCCAGCCCCCTTCTGTCCACGTCCAGTTCTCCGCTCAGTTCATCTACTGTTTTGTCATTACCACCTTCCAGGGCAGTAAACAGTTGTAGACGAACGCCGGCCTGCAGAGTGCATCCCTGCCAGTAAGCAGAAGAGGTGGCAAGAATATTTCCAAGGGTCCAGTCTTTAACAGGGGGGGTCATAAGAGCCTCTCAGGAAGAATCATTTCAAGAGAAAAATGTCAGGGATAGGTACAGACCGTAAGTGACTTACCGACTCCTTTCAGCATACTGAAGAGCTGAAGCATCGTCAAGATTCGGATACAAACTGAACAACAACCACCTCATGTTGCCTTTCTTGTTGAAAAACAAACGATTTTTCTCTAACATGAATCAATCTTAAAGACTTTTTTCAGTCTCCCTGAAAAAAACCAACACTTGAACACGGGATACTACCCATCTGAATTCTTTTAATATCTTATTACTACAAACAAGGAAGCTACCGGTAACAGACGTAAAATAATCCATAATCGAAACAAGAAGCGGAGGGAAACGATGATTGTCACACTGACCAATCAGAAAGGCGGCTGCGGAAAGAGTACCACGACCATGAACCTGGCCCTGGGAACAGCAGCGCTGAATCACAAGACGGCACTCATCGACGCGGACGAGCAAAAAAGCTGTATCGAGACCCTGCAGGACTACAGCAAACCGAACCTGAGCCTGTTCGAGGCCGGAAAGGACGTTGACAATCTGGCAATGGAATTGAAAGACGATTTCGATTTCATCTTTATCGATACCCCACCGCACAGTCATCACGTCATGTTCCAGGCCATGGCTGTTTCCGATTTCATCATCATTCCCCTCCAGGCCTCACCACTGGACATTCGATCCGCCAAGCGTACCATAGACGCGTGTGAAAAAGTGCAGAAAGATATCGGCAGAACAATCCCCTCCTACTTTCTCCTCAACAGAGTAAATCCACGAACCACCCTCAGCAAAACAATCGGCGTATACATCCGTGAACTCTATACCGTCCCCCTGCTCCAGTCTCGACTGCACAACCGGGTAGCCTATGCCCAATCTCTCATGCACGGTAAATCGGTGATTGAATTCAGCAGGAGCTCAGATGCCGCTCTGGAAGTGACCAACCTGCTCAAAGAGGTCCACCGCATTTTTCAAGAGAACTGAGAAAACGATCAGAAAACCGGCTCACACAGTTACACTCGTGGCCCAAAAAATAATTTTTCATTCACCCTTGACAAATCCCTCGATAACATTCACAAAATGTCGGGGCTGAGTTCCAGCCCCGACAAGATCACCCCACACCTGGGACAGGCTCCTAACCCTTTATTTTCAACTTACATAACAACACGTTACGCCACACAAATGACCTGTCAAGGCGGTCACAACTCCAGAAAATTATCCTTTTTTTCTTTCTAAAAAAAGTTTTATTTAAAAATAATTTTCTCACTTTGCCTTTCCACCTTATTTTATTCATCAAATAGGAACTCTTTCTCTTTTTCACCTGACAACTGCGACAATATGTCCTTTGCCTGGCCTTGACAAAAGTACCTGGATAGCCCGATAATTCAGCAATACAGAGTCGATTAGACAGATTGCTCTTTCGTCACTTTTTCTTTCCCTTTTCCGTCAAGGTATACACCATGCTTCATACCGACAGCGCAAACCTGACAGATGTCGAACATATTGATGAACTTATTTTTCAGGCCATATCCGCTCAAGATGCCTACCTCCAGCTTGATCAAAACTCCATCGACAAAGCAGTCAGTAAGATGGCAAGGGTCGGCGCATCCAATCACCTCACCCTGGCAAAAATGGCTGTGGCGGAAACAGGCAAGGGTATTCCTGAAGACAAATCGATCACAAATATTTTTGCATCCGTTGGCCTGGAGCAGAAGTTGCGAAACATAAAGACCGTTGGCCTGATTGAAGACAACACGGTTTCCGGATATCAGACATTCTTGGAACCGGTTGGCATTCTGGCAACTTTTGTCCCACCGGAACACCCAACTGCCACCATACTTTCCCAGGCAATGCTCAGTGTCAAGACACGCAACCCTATACTATTCTCCTTTCACCCATCAGTCCAATCCTCTTGCGTGGCCACAGCAAAACTCATGCAGGAAGCGGCATTGGATAGTGGCATACCTCCTCACTCCATCCAGTGGCTGCCTTCCAGCTCGGAGAAGAGTATCCATGCCCTTACTCAACACCCGGAGGTTGCCCTTGTTCTCATGGATGAAAATGATTTCATCCAGCGTCTGCCCTCACCTGTCACTCCCCCCATCCTGGGATTGGGACAGGTCAACACCCCCTGTTTTATTGATCGCTCAGCAGACCTGGAACAGGCACTAACGGATATTATTTTCTCAAAAAGTTTTGACAACGGCCTGATCAGCACCTCTGAACAGGTAGTGATTATCTGTAATAGAATCTATTCGCAAGCCCTTGATCTCCTACAGCAGAAATCATGTTACCTGGCAGACAGAGAGGAAAAAGACCTGCTGGAAAGCCTTCTCTTTCACCCGGACAGTGGCGCACCCAATCCGGAGTGCATTGGCCGTAGCGCCTCTACCCTTGCTGAAATGGCAGGCTTTTCCGTCCCGGACCAGACCAAAATCATCTGCGCCGAAATTGCGGGAATAGGCCCGGAACATCCCCTCTCCCTGCCAAAGCCCTTCCCGGTTCTTTCCCTCCTGGCTTCAGAAAGCTGGTATGAAGCACTGTGCTTCTGCGAGGCTGCACTGGAACTCGGAACTTCTGCCCATACCGCAGTTCTCCATGCCCGGAACAACTCCATGGCCCAGGACTTCTCCACCAGACTTGAAGCCACACACACGACCTTGAACGGTCCGGCAACCCACGGTGATATCTGCCATCTCTCTCATCAAGGAAACTGCGAATTCACCTCAGCCCTGCACAAACAAAATGGAAATCCGGCCACAGCCCCCCTCTCTGTGGACAAACTCCTTTCACACAAGGTCATCCAACAACGCCCCCCCAGACACAGGGAATGGGAGATCCCTCAAAAAATACTTTTTTCTCCAAACTGTATCAACTACCTAAAAAATTTTGCAGGAGCAGAAAGGACGCTGATCGTCACAGAGAAAAAACTGCTCAACAGCCACCACATGGAGACAATTCTCCACCATCTTGGCAGTCAGAAGTACCCGGTACAGACAGAAACCTTTCATGAGATAGCAGAATTAACCACCCTCTCTTCCATCGAGCAGGGAATGCAGTGCATGGACCAATTTCGTCCCACTGCTGTTCTGGTACTTGGCGATGGAACCACCATTGACACTGCAAAGGCCATGCGTTTTTTTTATCAACGCCCCAAGGTTACTCTGCCACTCTCCCCGCTGCCTGTGCCCAGTAATGATTTTTCCGACTGCAAGGCAGATCCGCCGCAGAAACAGATACCCCTCATTGCCGTGCCCACCAATCTGGGAGCAGGATCGGAAATGAACTCATTTGTCACCATTTACGATGAGAACAGAGAAAAACCGCTCAATCTGCGATCGTGCGAACTCATTCCCGACTGTGCCCTCATTGATCCCACTTTTACCATTGCCGCTAAACCCGTAAAAATGGCCATGACCGGCATGACCATTCTCAGTCATGCACTGGAGGCCTATGTTTCCGCTCTGGCCTCGGACTACTCTGATTCCATGGCCATAAAGGCCACAGAACTGATCTTCACCTGGCTCCCGGCAGCCTCTGTCAAAAAACCAAGCAATGAAGCCACTGAAAAAATTTACAATGCAGCGGCCATGGCAGGAATGGCGGCAAGCAACGCTCTGCTCGGTCTCAACCAAGCCATGGCCCATTCCTTAAGTTTCATGTTTCAACTGCCCCATGATCTGGCAAGCAGCCTGCTGCTTCCCCATATTATTCGCTATAACGGTGTAAAAAACCCTAGCCGTTTCAACCCACTCACTCCCGGAAGCCGCTACATCGCTCACGAACGCTACCAGGAAGTCGCCAAGGCCCTTTGTCTTGCAGATGACACTCCTGAGCAAGGAGTAAAATCGCTGGCCCATGCAATAACCCGACTGCAACAACAATTGGCACTGCCCCTGAAGCTGCGGGACTGCGGTATTGCGAAACAGGAATATTTATCCAGGGTAGAAGAGATGGCAGAACAGGCCTTTGAAAACCACTGTACAGCCACGAATCCGCGTCTTCCCCTGATCCAGGAGATCATCGATATCTACACCCTCATCTATTAATGGTGATGAGTAATTGCTTTTGATATCAACATCCGGTATTGAGGCAACGGTGCTGTCCATATCCTGTATTCTCTCCACCGTCGCCTTCGGCGACTCTCTTCCCGACATACCATTACACCCTTGGCAGCCCACCACCCTTTTTGATCATCCTGCTTAAACTCCACACAATCCCTAACTGGCTAAAGATTCCTTTTTGCTGTTTACACGAGGCTATCCCATTAGTTTTTATGATAATGTTAGTAGCAAATTCTATAGTAACTAGTATGCTGAGAATATAAGGTATCATGCCGCAATACTGTCCTTCTTGAATCTTTTCTCTCATGCGATGACAACAATGCAGCCATAAATACCTGCGGACAAATGCTCATAACTCCGAGAACTCGTACCAAGAGCATCGTAAAAACGAAAGGTGATGGAAAATGAAAAGGTCGCTGCTGGTTGGAATAAGTCTTTTGCTTTTATTAATACCCGGCGTTGTCAGTGCTAACTATGATAGGCCGTGGAGAATAGGCATCTTGATGTGGCATGAGACCACCCATGACGAAAATGCCCTGAAGGGTTTCAAGGCTGGCATTGAATTGAGCGGAATCCCACATACCTTTGACATACAGAGAGCCTTTAGCGACAAGAAAAAAGCCAAGGAATTCATTCGTAACTGGAAGAAGGAAAAAGTCGATTTAATTTACACCATTGGCACCAAGGGCACCATTTGGGCAATGGAAGAGGCTGCAGACATCCCCATCGTCTTCACTTCAGTTACCGACCCGGTTGCATCAGGAATAGCCGATAGCTGGGAAAACCAGGGGAAAAATGTTACCGGAAGCAGCAACTGGATTGACGGCAAATACAAACTGGAGGTTTTCAAAGAGAGCATTCCTAACCTAAAAACCCTTGGAGTTATTTACAACCTCAAGAATCCGGTTCCGCTTGCAGAGGTGGAATACGCCAGGAAACACGCGCAAGAATTGGGCATTACCCTGAAAGAGGCAACCATAACCAATGTTGACCAAATAGAAACGGCGATTTCAAATTTAATAAGTCAAGGGATAGATGCCTTGTGGGTGCCAATAGAGGTACTGCTTTACCATAACATGGCCCGCGTTGGCAGAGTAACTCAGCCCGCCAAACTGCCCGTAGTCTCCAGTACCTTGGAAGGAATAGAAGTTCTTGCACAGGGAGAATCCGTGGGCATGGTTTCCATCACGGTCGACTATGAGGCCCTGGGCAGGCTCTCTGTTCCTGCCGCCATTGAGATATTGACCACAGGCAAAAATCCCAAAGACATTCCCATTGCCATCCTCGAGCATCATCGCACCATAGTCAATGCCAATGCGGCAAATGCGATCGGCCACAAAATTCCACCGGCATTTTTGGCAAAGGCCAGTCAGGTCATACGTGGATTTTCAGGGCAGAAAATAGTAGTCAGCGGCACTGGAGATAGTCAGCAGCTTCTTGGAGAAGCTGCCAAGGCCCTGGAAGAAAAGCTTGGAGGGGGGAAAATCGAGGTTCCTGACAGCATTGGCTCAGGCGGTGGAATACGAGCGCTTGCTGCCGGGAAGATTGATCTGGCAAGGGTTGCCCGTCCACTCAAGGAAACTGAAAAGAAACTGGGACTCACCTACAAACGCTTTGCCCTATCTCCAATTGTCTTTGTCGTCCATCCCAGTGTGACCGGTGTTGAAAACCTCAAGAGTAAAGATATAGTCGGCATATACTCCGGCAAAATCAATGTATGGGGACAACTTGGCGGCCAAGATCAAAAGATATATGCAATAACAAGAGAGGTGGGGGATTCCTGCAAAATAATCCTTAATGAACAGATCCCTGGATTCGCGGATATCGCTAAGCCAACAGCTAAAGTGATCTATAACACTCCTGAGGCCGTTGCAACATTGATACGACATAAGAAGACTGTCGGCTATCTCCCCATGTCAATGACCATTGGCAAGAATCTGAAAATACTAAAAGTAGATGGTGTTTATCCATCAGCAGAAAACATAAGGAGCGGCCGATACAAACTGGTGCTTCCCTTTGGCATAGCCTACAAGGGAGAACTGAAAGGGCTTGCCCAAAGATATGTGAATTTTCTTTTCAGTCAAGAAGGCAACCGGCTCATTACGAAGTACGGTGCGATCCCCGAATAGATGACCGGAATAACTGCTCAGAAATTCATTTCGGAGAAATCAATTTGTTCAAATCAATCAACACAAAGATCCTGACCTCGCAGATTGGACTCGTTCTTCTTCTTTCTGTTACCTTGGGATTTTCCACCTATTTCCTGATGCTCAATGCCCTCACAAAGAATCAACAAAGCAATCTTGCATTTATTGCTAAATACTATGTTGAGCACCTGACCTCATACATTGATGTGAAGGAAAAGCAATTTGAAAAAATTGCCATGGGCGAAGCCATACAGGCATATTCTCTTGAATATGAAGAGCCTGCACTCATGCAATATTTTGACAGTGTTACGACAGAATTTCCTGTGCTTTCCTATATAAACGAGAATGGATTTGAAGAGGTAACGCTAGTTAATAGTGAAAGGCTGGAGGCGTCTTCTGATATTAGTGACACCATACTCTTTGAACAAGCGACATGGCAGCCGAACAAGGTCTTTACCATTTTTTCTGTTTCATCTGATTCCTCGACATCATGCGCAGCATGCATGGAATTCGCTTTCTACCGCAAAAGTTACTTTGGAGAATTCGAAGGATTCATTGCAGGAAAAGTTCCGCTTCCTGATTTAATCAAAGAGATAGGGGAATTCAAATTCGGCCAAACCGGCTTTCTCATGATCATTGATAAGCAGGGAAATGTGCTGTCCCATTTCCAAAAAGAAAACATCCTCAAGAAGGTTACTGTCCAGGGAAAACATTCAGAAAAAATCTTATCACAAATCACAGCAATGAAATCCGGCTTTGGCCGTGCCACTATCATGGGCATTGATGGCTATGTCGCCTATGCACCGATAGAGGGACGGGACTGGACCATAATTGCAACCTTGCCGTACAAAGAATTTATGAGTGCGCCCAATACGCTGAGAAATACAGCATTGACCGTCTCATCAGCAGCCTTGTTTATATGTATACTCATTTCATTAGCCACAGTTAGAGGCATAACCAACCCGGTTCGCAGTCTGGTAACCGCATCCGGCCTGCTGGCCAAGGGAAATTTATCACAACGGGTAAATATTGAGCAGGAAGATGAGATAGGAGGTCTGGGCCAAGCCTTCAACACAATGGCCGCAGACTTACAGGAAACAATTGCCTCCCGTGACAAGGAGATCGCCGAGCGCAAGGAAGTGCAGCTGGCGCTAGTGGCAAGTGAGAAAAAATACCGCACCCTTTTTGAAGATTCCAGAGATGCCATTTACATGACTGCCAGAGAAAAGGGGTTCATTGATGTTAACATGGCCGCCCTTGATCTCTTTGGATATACCAGAGAGGAAATGATTGGGCTGGACGCCCGAGAAATTTACGTGACCCCTGAAGAGAGGAACCATTTTAAGCAGAAAGTAGAGCAAAACGGATCTGTCGGCGACTATGCGATAAAGCTCTGCAAGAAAAACGGAGCAGAGATGGATTGTCTGATCACCTCCAGTGTTCGGCGTGATGACAATGGAACTATTCTTGGTTACCAGGGCATCATCCGTGATGTGACTGAACAGAAGCGCCTGGAAGCTCAACTCCAACAAGCTCAAAAGATGGAAGCCGTCGGCACTCTAGCCGGTGGTATCGCCCATGACTTCAACAATCTCCTCACGGGAATCCAGGGAAACGTCTCTTTAATGCAAATGAATATGGATTTCACAGTCAAATATTATGAGCGGCTGAACACGATTGAAAAACAGATTCAAAGGGGATCCAGACTGACCTCACACCTGCTCGGTTATGCCAGGAAAGGCAACTACGAGATCAAGCCTGTTAACCTGAATCAACTGGTGGAAGAAACAGCTGAGACCTTTGGCAGGACCAGAAAGGAAATTACTATTCATCGAGAGCTTACCGAGGATTTACTTGCCATAGAGGCAGACCCTGCGCAGCTGGAGCAGGTACTCTTGAATCTCTTTGTCAATGCCGCAGATGCCATGCCTGGTGGTGGTGGAAATCTTCTCCTCAAGACCGTGAATATAACCAATAAGGAGATGAAAGGAAAAGCGTATGATGTAAAAATCGGCAATTATGTGCTGCTGACAGTAACTGATACAGGCACAGGTATGGCCCAAAAGACTATGGAGCGCATTTTTGATCCGTTTTTCACCACCAAAGAGAAGGGCCGTGGCACCGGTCTTGGACTGGCGTCTGCTTACGGAATCATCAAGGGACATGGCGGCCATATTGACGTGGAATCCAAGGAGGGTCAAGGAACCACTTTCAATCTTTACCTGTCCGCATCTGACAAAAAAGTCGAGAAACTTGTAAAATCTGCTGGCCAGATCATCAAAGGAAGCGGAACTGTCCTCCTGGTAGAAGATGAACAGGTTGTCCTGGAAGTAGGCCAGGAATTGTTAAAAGCCATGGGCTACCAGGTACTAACAGCCAAGGATGGAAAAGAGGCTCAAGAGGCATATAGAGAGAATAGAGACGAGATAGACATCATAGTGCTGGATATGATCATGCCCAACATGGGTGGCGGTGAAGCCTATGACCACTTTAAAAAGATTAACCCGGATGTAAAAGTGCTGCTTGCCTCCGGATACAGTATTGATGGAGAAGCGAACGATATTCTGGCCCGCGGTTGTAGTGGATTTATCCAAAAACCTTTCAACGCAGAAGAGTTGTCTCTGAAATTAAGCGAAATTCTGGGATAACAGCATAGTTTTCACAGGGCACTGTTCAAACAAACTAAGCCACCTCTAACCACCAATAATACAAGAGACTACAGTAGGTTTAGATCTGTGCAATGCAACGGCAGAAAACCTTGATGCAACGAAAATATGAATGAGGTTTTCAAGCAAATATCTCAAACTGCACTACCATTTTTCAATTTTGGAGTCAAAATGCTATCTAAGGTAAAATCAATTCAGTGTATTATTTTTCTTTTCATTTTCAACTCAAGTATGCTTCTGCAGGCAGCAGAGCCCGTGTTGATAACAGATATCAACCCTGCAAATCCTTACGACGGTATTTCGCAAAACATTTCTATGGGCAACACATTATACTTCAGAGTTGATGACGGTATTCATGGAACAGAACTATGGCGATCCAATGGCAATGTCTCTAGTACAGAGCTTGTGAAAGATATTCAATCAGGTGCCGGTGGCTCCTCACCGAACTACCTGACCGTAGTCAATAATATGCTGTATTTCACTGCGTATGAAAACCAGCATGGTAATGAACTGTGGAAATCTGATGGAACTGCTGTTGGTACCGTATTGGTAAAAGATATTAACCCTGACGCTGCTACCCCGGGAATACGTGATCTTACCGCAATTGGAAATACGGTGTATTTTGAGGCAGATGATGGTGTGAACGGCATAGAATTATGGAAATCTAATGGAACAGAAGCTGGCACCAAACTTGTAAAAAATATTAATCCTTCAGGGTCGTCCTCTCCGCGTTATATGGCAACAATGAATAATATACTCTATTTCAATGCCACTGACGGCATCGATGGTAACGAACTGTGGAAATCTGATGGAACTGCCGCTGGAACCAGTATGGTAAAAGACATAAATCAAGGCATTTCGGGCGGAAGGCCAGAAGAACTTACCATTCTAGAGAATACACTCTACTTCACGGCTGATGACGGTATTCATGGTTACGAGCTGTGGAAATCTGATGGGACAGAAGCTGGCACCGTACTTATTAAAGATATTAATACTCTTGAGAGTGTTCCTGGGCAGACACGTTCCGGCGGGGTTTTACATCTAACCAACTTCAACAATACGCTTTGTTTTCAGGCTGATGATGGTAATGGTGATGGTATTGAACTGTGGAAATCCAATGGCACGGCTGTTGGCACAACGCTTGTGAAAGATATTCGACCCGGAAGTGACTCCTCCTCGCCTCAGTCCTTCACTGCTGTTAACGATACACTGTTCTTTGATGCCGCTGGGGATGGTATCGGCAGGGAACTATGGAAAACTGACGGTACTGCTGAGGGAACGGTGCTCGTAAAAGACATTTATCCCGGCACCACCTCCTCCAGCCTCCAATATCTGACTGCTTTCGAGAATATGTTATATTTTAATGCTAACGACTATACCCATGGTAAAGAATTGTGGCAATCTGATGGAACAACTGAGGGTACGGTGCTTGTGGAGGATCTTGACCCCACCGGATCTTCAGACCCGAAAGGTCTTACCGTTTCAGGCAACACACTGTATTTTAGTGCCAATGGTGCAGAACTGTGGCAAATAAAAGGACATAGCGGGCTATTTTTCCCAATACGTTCCTCAAGTGGAGCAGTTCTTATAATTAGCCTATAATGCCAAAAGTGTGCCGAGGGAAACCTGCACGAGATAGGATCAAGCAACCACCTTGTACTAAACAAACAATAGTTTGGAAAGTGCACTGTTTCAGCTTTTGGAAGGGGTTGTTTTTCTACCTAAAATGTCGATCCCCAGAAAACAAACAGGAAGTTGGATGCGTTAACACAACCTCATTAACTATCTAAATTCATTAACAACCTTTCCACTTTATTTTGCTGTTATACATAAAAAACGGCAAAAATACGCCGAACAAAGGTATGCACATGCTCTTTTTAACTACATTGAAGTCTACTACAATCGTCAGAGAAAACATTCGACCAATGGTTACAAAACACCCGCTCAATTTGAGATGGAGTGGTGGGATAAAAGAAAAGCGGCTTAACCTCAACTCCACTTTTTTGTGGTAAGATCACCATTATTATTTCGTAGTATGTTCCATAATCTTTATTGTTTTAAATGAGGCCAATCCTGGCTACGCTTAGTATTCATTAAGTTTTTTTCTTGCTAAGAACTACCCTTTTCCGTATTCTTCTCTCTTGTACTCCAGCGTCTGAAACTGATAAACATCATTAATCAGATAAAAATATTCGTATCGATCAACCTATGCACAACAATAAGAATTCGTTCAGCAATCTCAAAGCAATAGGGCAAGTCTTCCTACTCCTTCTTCTCCTTCTCAACACCTCCTGCGAAGACACTGATATTGTAATGATTACCGGAGCCGGGATAGATGCAATGAAGGCTGCAACGCTTTCAGACAGCGAGGTCCGACAGCTCGCAAAACAGGCGGCAGACCTTACCGACAACTCCAACAGAGTTGCTTCTTCAGACAGCCCCTATGGTCGCCGTCTGCACAGGCTGGTCGGCGATCACCTTGAGGAAGATGGCCGCACCTTCAACTACAAGGTCTACCTCTCCCCCCAGGTCAACGCCTTTGCCATGGCCGATGGAACCATCCGCATCAACAGCGGTCTGATGGACATGACAAATGACGGAGAACTGCGCTTCATCATCGGTCATGAAATGGGCCATGTGGTCAAAAATCATATCAAAAAGAAGATGATGATGGCCTATGGCAGCAGTGCCCTGCGCAAGGCCATTGCCTCGCAGGACAACCTGGCCGGAGATATTTCCAGGTCAATTATCGGCAGTTTCACCGAGGCCATAGTCAATGCACAGTTTTCCCAACAGGAAGAACGGGAAGCAGATGATTACGGACTGGAATTTCTCACTCGCCAAGAATATGATCGGCAAGCCGCCATCTCGGCCCTGAGAAAGCTTGCAACCCTGGGAGCCGACCACTCCTTCCTCTCCAGTCATCCCGCACCAGAGATCCGTGCCAACCGCCTGGAGGACCAACTTTCCGGGAAAAAAGTCGAATCACAGCCATCCTTTTTGCAAGGCGTGATGGAGCAGCTTCACAAGCTGTGGGAGTACCTGCGCCAACTCTTTTTCTCTCTTTTCTGACACCCTGCTGCACGGTCTTAAAATTGCGATCAAAACTTACTGATTTTGATTATTCAGCCCTACATCAATCAGCAAGACATGCAGGAGCTGCATGTATATTGTTACCAGAAACATTCTGGGATTTTAAAAAATCAAAATTCCCGGTATCCACCTCTGCATAATTTTTGAGCATGCTCGAATCACTTAGCGAGTGTGTCATTCTCCCCCATTTCCCTTCTGATCTGGAAATTATTTTGCCAGGCCCGCAGGAAGGCCTCCACCACCATCGGATCAAACTGACTGCCCTTATTACGGATAATTTCATCAGCAGCTTCTTTAGTTGTAAGTCCTTGCCGGTAGGGACGATCCGAGGTCATGGCATCAAAGGTATCGGCAACGGCTAAAATTCTTGCCACAACTGGCAACTCTTCACCATGCAAACCATTGGGATAACCACACCCGTCAAAACGCTCATGGTGATGCAGCACACCAGGAAGAGCTCCTTTTAAAAAATCAGATTCCCTGATAATCGCCCCCCCCTTACTGACATGGGCGTCCATGGCCTGTCGTTCGCTGGAAGTAAGGGTGTCACATTTCTTCAAAATTTCATCAGAAATGCCGATTTTGCCAACATCGTGGAGAATAGCGGCCAGTTCAATATCATCAAGAATCTTGCCGTCAAAACCAAGTTCACAGGCAATGGCCACGGCATATCGAGAAACCCGATCCGTATGGCCCTTAGTATACGGATCTCTGGCGTCAACCGCTGCCGTCAGTGATCTCAGGGCACCCTTGTAGCCCCGCTGCAGCCTTTCCGTCATTTCATTCAAGGCCATCCCCAGGTCCTGCAGTTCATCTCCGGTTGCAAGGCTTGCCTGGTCGCTGTACTCGCAGGCGGTATAACGTTCAGCCACTCGATGCAAATGTTTAACGGGCCTCAATACAAGTCGATGGACCAGAAAATAGAGGGCAGAAATCACGACACCAACAATTGCCAGTGCTGCCCAGACAAGTATGGTTTTGTTGCGCTGCAAGCTCTCTATGGTTTCGGTCATTGGGATAATCATGTTTAGCGCTCCCCTGACCTCACCCATTTCATACCCTTGATCACCATGACATTCCAGACATGACAATTTCACCTCCAGCGGGACGATACGTTGATAAATCGGCTCACCATCCTGAAAGCTCTGCTCTGACAATCCTTGTCGTGATTTGACAAACCCCTGTTCTTGAAAGCGAATCAATGCCTGTCGCTCAAAAGGGGTAGGTTTATTGGCGGGATTCTTTAATTTCAGACTGGTGAGGCGGAACTTGTAAAGACCCTTTTCTTCCGCATAGTGAGACATCTCGCGGGTGACCATGGCCGGGTTCCTAAAAAAATAGTTCTTTCCCTGGCGGTCTTCAATAACTGTCTTCGGTAGAAAGGGATTAGCAACGATACCCGGTCGCTCTTTGACGAAAATTCCGCCATGGTCAGCAATCCAGGCACGGGTAATAATGACCTGCTGCAACAAAGAGATAGCCTGTACATCCACCTGTTTCAAAATGGCTTGCCGTGATTGCTGATAAATCCCAAAAAACAACAAACCAACTATAAGACTGATCAAGGGGGCCATGGTGAGAATAAACTTCAAACGAAGACTCATAACCTTCCTTTTCAAGAACAATAAACTGCCGATATAGGTTAGGTGTTTCTGCCAGGATGTGCCATTACTGCCTTCGAGTTAAATGCACCCCGTAGCCTTCCAACCTCTTTTCTTCTAATCTTCTCACAACCTGTAGAGAGGAGCAAGTTGTTTGCCAACCATCGTTAAAATTATCAGGACGTGACGTCCATGAAGATTTGTATCACTACAAATTAGCATCATGTTCCAGAATTCCCTTATCGGAACGAATTTTAAGCCAAGCCACTTTTGGTATCTGGTAAGCTTTTTCCTTGCCAAGAACAGCCCTATTCCGTATCCTCAGCATTTGTCTCCCTACTCTATTGCCCGAGGTACTGCCATGATCCCTGAACTCTTTTTAAATGATCTTTGCCAGAGAAAAACCTCCGGTGTACTAGCCACCGTCCTTCACTCTGACGGTCATGGTCCGGCAAGGGCCGGAGACAGGCTCTTTTTTTCCGGGGGCAAACTGGTAGCAGGAACCGTGGGTGGGGGGAGCAATGAGCAGCAGGTTCTCCAGGCCTGTGCTGCACTTACAACAAGTAGACAGCAACTTGATATCAGTTCATTTTTACCGAGCAGTCTTCCTTCCTGCGGCGGAAAACTCCAGGTCCTGCTGGAACGGAACGACCTCGGCCATACGGAAGAGACCTCTTTCTGGGAGACTTTACAGCAACTGATTCCAGGCCCAGACCCTCTCCTCTTCCTCTCTCTGCTGGGAGAGTCAGATCAGCCTCCCAACTATCTGCTTGCTAATGAAAAAGGCGTGCTGGCGGCCTTAAATGAAGAAGACAGGTCAATAATGTTAGCACCTGAGATCTGGCAACAACTCATGACTGCTGAGCAGTGTTCTCTGCAAGAACTCACCATCGGTTCCACCCAATGCTCCGTCTTTATTCAACCGCTCAATCGTAATGGCCGACTTTTCCTTTTGGGAGCCGGGCATGTTGCCAAAGAAGTGGCCTGGCTGGCAAACCGGACCGGATTCCAGGTCATCATCGTGGATCCACGTCAGGAACTGATGCAGCCCGAACATTTTCCTGCAGCAAGCACTCTCTATCCTGAGAAATCCAATGATTTTTTTTCCAAGGATTCTATCGGGTCCAGAGATTTTTTGGTCATTGCCGGACCAGATCACGCCACTGATCTGGCCATCCTTGAGCAGGCGGCAAGCACGCCGGCACGCTATGTCGGAATGCTAGGCAGCCGAGGAAAAATTGCCTCATTTGAAAAAGTACTCAGAAAAAAAGAGCGCTGGCAAGCCCTTGAGAGTCGTCTTCACGCCCCCATCGGTATTCCCATCTCATCCAGAACTCCTGCCGAGGTAGCAGTCTCTATTGTGGCCGAACTCATTAAGATACGGGCAAACCCATCCGACTGATATCGAAACGAAAAATACAAACATTGCCAGTGCTACCGGAGTATCAATATCAGGTCATGCGTTACCACATTCTTATTTTTCATGACTTGACACCAGGTTTTCCTTTTTATTTATTGGAAAAAACGCAGCGCATGATGTCCCGAAACTCCAACACTTATTATATAACCACTTTTTTCACTCTTTCGTTACAGTAAGGCAGGAGGGATGCAAAACATATTTTGCATAATCACCATATTTATCCTGAGATGTTAAACAATCCTCAGCTCTATCAGGACAGGTAAAGTCGGAATTAACATTTTTTATCCGTGAGGTTACTTTTTCTTCAATAATCGGGTCGTCGTAACTATTACAGTTATTCCCTTCGTCCCAAGTTCCATCTACGTAATCTGACAATTCAAATTGGGTATTGTATTCCCAGGCCTTAACTCTTTTCTTATGTTTGAGAGAAGCAATAATTTGAGTTTCACACGTTATGTATGGCCTGTTAAAGAAATTAGCGATACCTCCTTTTAACGGATCTTTTTCTTTGAGCAGGATTTTATTCCAAAATCGCCAGCCATTCAAATTGGCTACAAGATCGGAAAAGGAAAAAATTCCTGTCGTTGTATAACCAAATTTTCCAGATTCTTGCTCCTTGCCCCACTTGAGAGCTTGCTCAAGAGTGTAATCCTCATACTGAGTTAACTCAAAATATTGCCAACCCTCAGCGAAAAAATGACCAATTTTATCCAGCCCAATAAGATGGTCATTGACATTGACTACATCACTCAACTCCTTAATGTTTAAGGAGAAACCTTCCAAGTAACCTATGTCACGATAAATAGAGTCGTTTAAGGATAACGAGTAACTTTGCCTGGCCAGCAACCTGCGTAATTGCTTATCCAGATCATACCCCTTAAGTCCCCAGGATGCGGTAAAGGATTGAAAAATTGCTTTTCTAAGTTCTGTATAGAGGACTTCTTCATTACAAAATTCATCTTTTTCTATTTTTCCGAAATCATCTTGTTTGGCATTGGCTTTTTGAATCCCCTCTTGTATTCGTTGGTTAAAAATTGTGTTGATAATAGTTCGGCTATTATCCAGTTTCAGTTTTCTTGGGGTTACGCTGTCAATTTCAGCCGCGAAACCGGCTTGAAATACAAAAACATTTATTAACACGCATAAAACAACTATCTTTTGCATGTTAATAAACAAAAGCGCCTCAACTCCTAACAACCCGTTATTCAATAACATTTTTCCAATTACAACCAAAGGTGGAATTCAAAAGAAACATTAAAAACAAATCATGTACCCATCTGAAATCAATAGGTAAAACAAATCACAGCAAAAAGAGAGCAGGTCATAAGTAGGATAAAATCATTGAACTGAAAAAGCCAGGAGAGTTTAGCGAAGATCTGCTCACAGAATTGTTACGTAACGGTGCAAGGCGATCAATTGCTGAGGCAGTTGAAAGGCGTATTGCAGAAGCTTCACAATCATTTTGGAAAATGATTGGAAAAAAAATCTTGGAAAACGTTCGCTGTTATTGCAGGCGATACTTTATTCTGACAGCAAAAAGATGGTCCGCAGGGGTCCCTAATCCCGTACATTCCCATGACAAATGATATTGATAGTTCTGATTATCAATCTGTTCATTCGCTATATCTGCATGGATAGGGGCATATTGGCCAGAGCTCAGACTGGCAGAGTCTGCAGCAATACTAATGACATGGATTTGATGGTCGCTTAATGCATGTTTTGCAAATGTCATTTTACAGTTAATACCGCTCTCTTCTATGTATGTTGATAACTGAGAGATAATTGCACCATCGGGCAGAGTGACGGAGGCCGTAGCAGCTGTCAGTCCATTTTTGAGTGCAAGATATCCCGACGAGTATATCATCACAGGTCTTGAATATGCTGTCGTGTCCGAATCAAGTGTGAATGCAGCACTGGAAATGGTGTGATATTGATCTCCTTGAAACAGGCGGCTTCCCATGGGAATGACGACAACTTTGTCAGCAGCGAGACAACTTGCACTGACAATCAATAAACAATACACCCCTCCTAAGAAGGCAGATATGATTCGACGGTACATTAGTTCCTCCAAGGTATTGGCGATACTATTTCAACAGCTGTATCAATTGCTTGTGTGGTTTTCTGTCTGAATAATCCTGGACACAATACCATTAGCAAATGGTATTGTGTCCAGGAAGTTACTCGGAGTTACTGGCTTTGCCGGAGTAATACATTTACCTACCCGTCCAGCCGCTGCCTCGTGCCATTTCCGTGAGCTCTCCACGCATGCCCTGTATGGGGAAACTGCATTACAGCTTTAGTCTCGTTTTCCGAGAGGCGAAATATCGACAGCAGCGTCCCCTTTCTTATTCACCAAAATCTTAAGGAGGCTCTGCTGTCGTTCCTTCCATGCACCCAACGGAATCTCACGATGCACATGAGCATCACGGAGATCTCTCAGCATCAGCCCAATCAGCCTGGTGGATTGAGATCGGGATTTGGACTCCTTCAGCATCGCCAAACGTGTATTAAACGCCCGTGACGACACCGGAACCTTATGTTCCGGATCAATAATCTGCACATAGTGCGATTGTTTTGACAGACCACGATACCTGGCGCTCTTGAGATATACACCATAGGTACCCGGTGCCGTTCCCTTGGGAATTATCGCAGTGATCGATTTCCTTCTCGGATCTGGCTTGACTTCTTTCAATGGTATTCTCGTCTTACCCGATACGAGTATTACCTCACGCACTTCTCTGAAAGTGCCTTTATCGACACCAATGCTTATCGCTTGATCCCGACCAGCATCGATGATTTCGGGTTTGACAGAAGCAACAGTTGGTATTGTCAATGAAACAGGGATCTGTGCAAGTGGCATATCCCCGTACATGACAACGATTGTGCCCATCTTTGCCCTCGAAGGGACAAAAGTCTGTGAATAACTTCCATCCAGATTGTCGGTAACAGTCGATGTGGACTTGAGAAATCCGTCGGATGAAATAGTGATAGAATCACTGTGACCAGGCCCGATGAGCGAGCCACCCACGGAAACGGGAGTTACGGTTACAGTCACACCACCTCCGTCTGGCGTTGATTCATCGGGAGTAATATCAATCTCCGGATTCTTTTCGTCGATCTTCATGCCGATAGCAAGTCCGTGCACTGTTTCCCGCCTGAATGGATCACACTCGGCAATCCCCCTGGCGACGGACGTGAACTGATAGTATCCTGCGATTTCGGTTTCCCGAAACCTTTCGTAGTAGGTGCCTGCTTTTTCCGACAACTTCACTGGCACCGGTTTCAGATCCTTTCTGAACTGTGGGAGATCTCCAAACTCCCTCTGAAAAGCCATCATCATGCGCTGCTCAACACTCAGCAAATCTCCTTTAATCTCCTTTGGTATCTTATCAAGCTGCTGCTGGGTTATCCCTGCTGATGACAGGAAGTTTCCGACATTGATCAATGGCACATTGACTGTAACCACAACGTTCGCCGTTGTGATAGGTGATTGCTTCTCCTCTGTCAGATCAATCTTGAGTGGAATCGCCGCTCCAGGCGCCCAGTATGAGCCGCCAGAGGGAAGAGGGAGATTCATCGACATATGAATACTCGATTCACTCATCACCGAAGACGAATACTGCACGGGATGGGATGATGGGTTGGATATGGTCATCTTCCACATACCTCCGTGCTCCACCGATGCCCCGGTTATAAGGGGATAGCCAATCTTCAGCAGGTTGTAGGAGCTCTTGGTGATAGCAGTAACCTTGCCGCCAAAGAGATGCGCATTCGATCTGTTAATTGTCACACCCTCGGGACTTGTAACCGAGAGGTTCAGCTTCTCCGATGGTGTGTCCCACGTAGCGATAAACGTCGTGCCATAGTCCTTGCGATTGATTGGAATTTCAATAACATGTTGTTCCCCAGGAGCAAGTGTCGCCACAGGATCAATAATCATGTCGCTGTTTGTTGCTCCTGCAACGGCATTGACAAAGAACTTGTCCAGGCCCAACGAACTTTGGGTAACGTGGAAAAAACCATCTGCTGTGCTATTTGCAAGAAGCTGAAGCAAATTGATATCGATACCGGTGTAGGCGTCTCCTCCCACCGTACCGAAGCCAACGGAGTAAACGTTGATATCATTTGCGTCGAATTGCTGTAAGAATGCCGCCTCAGAGGGATTTCCGCCAGAGGTCTTCTTCCCGTCAGAAAAGAAAACGATGGCTTTTCGACGTCCAGCGGTTGTCCCTGACGTCATGACATCAAGGGCCTTCTGCAATGCCCCCCGAATATCGGTGGAACCGGCGGCAGTGAGATTCTGAACAGCGGTTCTCATATCGCCAATATTGCCTGCACCAAAATCGGTAAGCTGATCGGTCGGGCCAAAATCTACCGTAATGCTCTGAGCGCCGATATCTCCGGAAAAACTCACTTGCGCCAGGCGGTCCTGGGCATCAAGACGCATCAGATCCAAAAACAGATTGGCCGAGTTCTTGAGAACATCGATCTTCATCTGTTCACCCGATGAAACCGGAACGTTGCCGGCCATGCTGCCGCTTCGGTCAAAGACCAGGACAACATCGGCAACCCTGGCAACCTGGGCCAGCGCAAGGTTTATTTCCTTATGCTCAAGGACATCGTTATTGTGATCCACCTGAATCAGAATGAACACGTCATTCTCCAAGAGATCGTTTACCGTTGTCCCCGCTCCAAGCAAAGCATCCGCATTCGCCTGGCTTATCTGTACCGTTGACGTATGTGATACAGATCCATTGATTGCCATGGGATTGAACATTTGCTGAGCAGTGTCGGTCAAGACAACATCACCACCCAGATACACATCATCAGAGAGAAGGATGCGGTAGCCAAAGTTGCTGCCGGTGGATTTCGCCCCGTTGTTCTCCACGCTCCAGGTGAACGTCATGTTTGTATTCAGGGCCTGGATGGTAACACGGTCGTCACAAAGGACCTCCAGCTCTGCCAGGTCCGGATAGGGAAATCCCACAAGGGAGTAGTCCTGATAGGCCTGGGGCACATCAAAACCGGTCACACGGGCTTTCCAATGACCAACCTGACCAACAGGAACGTTCTGCACAAAAACCTGCTCAACGTTATTGAGGTGATCCTTCCCCTGGGTGGCAACCCACGTGCCGTTGCCAGTGAGATCATTGGCCTGTACGTACTCATCGACATTGGAAGGGTTTCCAGCCGGAATGGTCGGCGTCACGATAATGGCAGTGCCCGCGATCTGCTGCGCGTCGGTCAGAGGGTTGCCGTTGATATCTGTAATGCTTTGTCCGAGCTGCCATGGGTAATAAATCGTGTTGTCTGGTGCAACAAGCTCAAGGTCCAGATCATTAACCAACGTGGGAGACGTTCCCGGGGTTTGAACCGCGCCCTCTTTGTCGTCCCAGGCCAGAGTCAGCCTGAGAGGTCCGACGGCATCCACAACAAAATCATACTCCTTCTGGACACTTTGAGTCACTGCATCCTGGATGATATGATTCGGTATTGGTAGCCCGTCCACCAGGCGATTCTCACGAATCAGCTCGACGGCGGCAAGGGCATCGACATTGCCCCATCCTGTGGCAAAATCCGGTCCGGCTGTTGCCGAAGGGATACCGAGGCCATCGTTACCGTTGGCTTGATTGTTGTCCGAATCGATGTCGGCGCTGGCGGCTGCGCGCACATTGGCAGCGACTTCGTCACGAGCCGTCTGGATGGTGATTGCCCGGAGCGTCGAAGGATAAGGAGGATTGTCGCTGATGTTGGTTCCCAGCGGAGTGGAGTAGGTATTCTGCCACGCCTCAAGCATGAGGGCGTAAACACCTGCGGTAGCCGGAGCCGCCATCGATGTCCCGCCCATCCATGTGTAGCCTTGCCGGTTGTCGTGCCCGGTTCTCGCTACATTGACCAGCACGGTGGCACCATTATTTAAACCAGTCCCTACAACGGTCATGTCGGCAACATTTGTGCCCGCGAATGAATTGTCGAAGCGGACTTCAATCCTGTCACCGGGAAGAGGTCCGCCCCATGTGGCAATATCTCCGGCCGGTATATTGCCAAGTGCCTCAAGTCTGCTTTTTACGGTTGCAGCGTCGGCATCGAAGTTGATATTTGCCGTCGTTGAACCGTTGAAAGTAAGCTGGAAGGTCCCTGTCGTCGGCGTACCGTTCTCGATGCTTACCCGTTGTATCTCATTCTCATCGGTCCACGTCGATCGAATCGAGGTCCCGGGAGCAACGACGTCAGGCTTGATGCGTCCGTCATGGGTCGGTCCCATGCTGCTGCCATCACCAAGGCGATTATTGCTGCGGAACCAGTTTCCCAGTATCAGGGCATTTTTTGCCTGATTGAGAATGGAATAATAGCCACGCAGATCACCATACTGAGGATTGTCTCTGCCGTTATTCGCCGATGTGCCAATGGAAGGTTTCCTCGGAATGCTTTTACCGTTATACGAGGCGCCTCCATGTATTGCCTGATCGACAATGCGTTCACCCGCACTGTAATCACCAACTGTTCCCAAAATATGAGAGTGGGTTGACAGATCCATTGAATGGTCAGCAATATACTTGCTAATTCCATTCAGGCCACAGGAATCTGGGCCATCGATGAGTCCTGCTTCCGGCGCCATGCCTCGAAACTGAAACGGCGTCCCATTGTTTGGATTACCATTGATGTCATTCTGACTGCTTCTGATTCCGTTTCCTGCGGCAATGCCCGCCACATGAGTACCGTGCGCCGCCGAAGTGCTCGGATCGTCTAACACGATATTTGCCGCGAGGTCATCATGGGTGCCGTCAAGACCGTATTCGCAAATGCCGATGTTTACCCCAATACCCGTCAGCCCGGTATAGTTCGGCATCCCGCCCACGAGAACGAGGTCTCCAGCAACATTTGTCTGCGCATCCTGGACATCATCGACATGCATAAATGGCCGGGTATTATCGTTCGTGATCAAGTGCGGTGCCGGTCCTGGGCCGATCCATTCAACTTCATCGTTTTCAGCCAGGTCGACGATCTCGTCTGCGCTGCAGGTCCCGACGTAGTAATGATCTCCCTGGGCCTCCAGCGTACATGGACTCGCACTGGCAATCTGTTTGACCCGCACATAATCGACGTCCCCGGAGAAGAGTACTGAGACTCGGATCTTGCCCGAGGAATCCAGCACGTAGTTCTTGGGGGTATCGATGTCGATCTGCTCTATCAAGTAACGCGCGTAATTGCGCAACAGAACATTCGGATCGATCTTGTCTTCAGGTTCCAGCGGCGTAAAGTTCCTGAACACACCGCTGAGCTCGGGGGAACTAAGTGCACTTTCTTTGTTTACCGAACCATACGACCGGAACCTTGGGAGAGGCGAGGTCATACGGATTTTCTGCTGCTCGATATGCCACCGTTTTTTGCAGGTCAGAGGACGTGCGAGTGAGATGATTCCATGCTTGCTCTTGAGCGAAGATGCTTGCAGAGTATCGACGAATTGAGAGTGTAGATATGCGCTCGGCCAATGGTCGCCGCTTCGCAGAGGAACCTTCTCTCTCTGGAAATCGGAGTCCAACCCGGCATCATACGGATAGGTGATGTGCATGACACCCTGGGCGCTCCCATTCCCCGTCATATCGTAAAGCGCAAGCCGCCAGGCAACCCCACGAGCAAGGTCCGCGTCGGTAACGGTGTAAGACAAGCTGAGCGGAGATGTACCGGTTTTTTCATCATAGGGTGAGGCAGGGTCCGCAAGTGACGGCCGACGTCGACCTGTGAGAACCGCTTGCAGTGTGTTGCTTTCTCCTGTCCATTCAACAGAGATCGTGAGATTACCGGGGGCAAGCACATTGAACAATTGGAACGGAACCGAGTTGTCACCATCGATGGTGAAGGGAATGTCCTTGGTGACCATTTCTATTGTCGGTGATGGGTCCTCCGTTTCCGTCTTACAGTTGCCGATGGCAATCCACTTGGGGAAGCGAGTCAATCTGTCATAGCGATAGAGAGTACGTTTTTTCTTTTTATCGATCAGAAGGAAGTACGCTGGTGATTTCACCCTTCTGATTACCGTCCTTGGAAGAAATGCTCCCTTGGGCACCGTCCACGTCTTAATTACCATGTTCTTCGCTTCGCGCAGGGGAATATCATACGTATTCCTCTTTGATTCCATGAGAACATACTGGATCTCTGATCGAGACTCCTTGAAGAACATGGTGAACGGATGGCGTGACGCTTGCGCCTTTGCCAATCGAATCTGATGCATCGGCTTGAGGGGAACCTTTGCTGTCACCTGGCGTAATACGCCCCTTGCTGTGCATACCTTATAGGAAATCTGCATAACCGAGCAGGAGAACCTGGTAAACTCGATATCACTGTACGTACCGAGGGTACTGCACCGAGTTGGCCTAATAGTTTCTGTTGCAGCACATGCTATTACGGCTGTAATGGCCAGAACTACTATACAGAAAAGAGTCGCTAGGCTTATACGAAATGTCCTCATGGGTACTCCTTGTTCATTAAGAATAAAAGACATCCTATTTCTATAAGGACCATCTCAAAAGCTACCGGTTCTGCAAAAAACCTTGAATGTAAGGTACATCACATTGATATAAACTATAAAAACTTCACCCAGTAGGCATAGTCTACAACTAAAAAAGTAACAAACTGGTAACAAGTGAAAAAAATGTCACCTTATCTCTTTTTACTACATTTTCTGTTTGGGATCGAAGAAAGGCAAAAGCTCGAACTTAAGGAAATAATAGATCTGGAATGATTTTAGAAGAAGTATTTTTTTGGAATATATTTCTTTAAAACTGGTACGTTAATATGATTTGAGCCCGTATTCCCAGGATCATCAACCCTTGGCGATTTGCCTGAGAAACAACCAGGCCACCGGTGGTAAGATCAGCGCAAAAACAGCGCAAAGGAGCAGAAAAGCCTGCTGCACACCAACGTTATCGGCAAGCATACCGATCAGTGGGCCAGTGCAAACGAAGCTGAGGCGAAAGACAAGCGACTGCAGGGAGAGGATTCCGGCACGATTGGCGGAGGGAATTTCCTGTTGGGCGTGGTTGAGCAGCATCGGACCGCGTAAACCGCGCATACTGGTCAGCAGGTAGTAGAAAAGAAAACCCCAGAGTCCACCAACCAGTCCGAGCCCCAGATAACCTGCGACAACCAATAGAATGAACAGCAGTACCATACGCCGGTCACCCAGTTTTAGATGACTGCGGTAGCTGGCCAGGGCAAACAGGGCAACGCTCAGGTTGGCGACGGCCCAGATCGGTCCGAACCAGGCGAGCGGAACACCACCGTCCTGCATGTAAGGCTGAATCAGCCAAACCGGATAGAAGGAAGCCATCCCCAGTACCAGGTTCAAGAAGATGGTGTAGCGCAACAGCCGATTATCGAGCAGCGCGTAGCGGGTCGACTGCCAGGCTTCAGCAAAATGGCTGGTCGGAGATTTGAATTTTCGCTGTGGCTCGACCAGGGTACGGGTCAGCAACAAGGCCAGCACCCAGACAACCACCTGAATCAGAAAAGGGAGTAGCGGGGCAGCTGCATAGAGTAGACCGGCAAAGATAGCACCGCAGGCCTCGCCACTCTGGCCAAAACCATGCATGCGCCCTTCGTGACTTGCGTAGTGCAGTTCTTCCCCCTCGGCCTTCAGGCTTTCGTAAAGGAGAGCACTGTCCGAACCACTGATGAAAGAGAAGGAAATCCCGAGGATGATCTCGGCGACCAGCACCTGGGCGAAGGAATCGGCAAAGGAATAGAACCCCCAGCCGATAATCCCCAGCAGGGAAGCGAAATTAAGGGCGGCACGGTAACCGATCCGGTCACTCAAATAACCGGACGGGTACTCCATAATCACCATAGCAACGGAGTAGATACCCTGCAGAAGCAGAATCTGCGTCAGGCTCAAGCCGATCTGATCCTTCCAGAACAGAGTAATGATGGCCATCGGAAAGAGGCTCATCTTCAGGAAGGAGAAGAGGTAGAGCTTATTGATGTTGGAGTGGAAATTGGTCATGGTCTGAAAAATCGCCGATTACACGTCAGTATCAATACGCTCTAAAAGATATCGCCATTATCCCTCTTCAGAAGAAAGAGTAGGCGTGTAATCTGTGCTATTTTTCAACCTCGACCGGTTGGACCTGAAGCCTTTTTTGATAAAAATTCTGGCCGTAGAGGACACTCACCGGATTATGGCCAGTGACCCGGTCCTTGACAACCAGTGTTGTGACCGGCGCTTCCGAGTATTTGCTGAACAATATGTCATGTCCGACGCAGAGGCCAACTATAATGTTCATATCGGTTTGGGCCCGGTTCAGAAGTTTGGCTTGGGCCACCGGATTACATGCCGGTTCAAAGGTGTCCGGTCGAACCTTGTTGGATTCTTCTAACCCCAATTCCAGCTTGTCGATGCTCCCGGCTTTGCAGCAGACACTGACCGGACCAAAACCCTGGGCCTTAAGGATTGATGCCAGTCTGTTGGACTCGTCAAGTAGACCGATACAAGTCGCAATGCCTATTTTTTCGTAGCCCATGAGTTTGGCAAAAGCGATGGTATCCTCAACCCTGTTCCAACGTGCATTCACTGCCTCGCTTCCCGGAACCGGCTGATAACAAAGGCCTTCCACTTTGGCCGCCACCTTGGCTATTTTAGCATCAACGCCATCACCTTTGTACAGTTCAAAACATTCCTGGATCACTTCCAGGTGATCCTTTGAAGGACAATTTCCTGGTTGAGGAGGCATGGTTTCAGAATCATTGCTCCAGCAATTCGTTTCACCGCTCTTCTGCCAGGTTTTGCTGCACTTACTGCAGGAAAAGTTTGTGTTTTTCATCTTTATGGCTACCCACTCCACTCTTAAACGAATAAGATACCAGCTCGTTTCTTAGTTACAATATCGAATAGATCCAAAGCGTTGCATAGGTCTCATCCACATTTACCAGGAAAATTACCTTGTTGCCCTCGGATCATTCCACATTTCCCGGAAGGTGCTTGTTTTATCAAACGTTCCAGTTCATTGACAAGTCTACCGGTGCCCCTTCTCTTAGTAAATTCACTTCATTTGCGGCCAACAAAGGGTCAAACAAAGACATGCCCATCAATTTCTCAACGAAACAAAGTAGATATCTACTTAAAAAAAGAGGTGCCAATTGCTTCACCTAAATTTTTCAACTCAGCTATCTTTTCAGGGTCGTTTTCAAAATCAAATATACCCACGCTCTCTGGAGTTGCATCCTTTCCATAGATCATTTTCAAGCCTGACACCTGACATTGGCCATCCTGACCACAACGCACGCAGGGAACATTACCAAGTAAGGATACTCCACCCAAAAAATTCATCCCTTCAGCCATCATATAATGCCTAATGGCATCTATGCTGGTTTCAGCGGCAGACGGAATTTGTTCCTGCCGGGAGGGCATGGCACTGGTGACAATGGCTCCACCGGGTTTTCCAGCCATCAGCTTATTACGATGACGCAATGGATAGAGTCGTTCAATATACGCCTTCGTACGACTGTCAAGAGAGGAGTAAGGAGTAAAACCGGCGATAATCAAGGCATCAGCCTTGAAGGTTTTTTCAGCCAACATTACCCCATCATCTTTTTTGATACACTTATTGGTTTTGATACATCCCAGACACGCATCACACGGTCCAAAATTATAATCACTTAATTTTATAAATTCACTTTTCATACAGGTAGCCTCAAGAACAATTTTCAAGGCCCGATCCGTATTACTGTTTTGTACAGGTGAACCGGAAACACCAAGCACTTTCATTATATTCTCCATTCATAATTTTGATAATTTCAGGTATTTTCTTCAAGAATTTTTCTTAAATTTTTTCATTTCATTTTTATGATAAAGGTCAAAGAAAATCAAACTATTATCCGGTATAACCTGACAATCATCGCATGCCTTTTCGAGACGACGGTTCTCCTTTCGACACAATTTGCACCAATAATAAATGACTCGGTAATCCCGCCTGCCAACATATTTCTTAAACCGGCCCCGATACAGCCCTTGCATTTTACCATCAGCATCGTTCGGTTCAACGATCAAGCGTTCAACAACCTGTCGAATACGCTTGTAACCTGGAGGATCGGACTGCTTCACTTTCTCCAATTTCCGGGAAAAGTGCTTGGTGGGCCGATACAAATTATTGCTATTCATTCA
>JAQYVF010000009.1 GCA_030145625.1 Desulfocapsa sp.
GGTTAGCGAGATCCAGGATGGTCTCGGCAAGACCGGTCGCCACCCGAGCCATCCGTTCATAGTCGAGTTTTTCTGGTGTATCTGCAATGGTATGATAGGGGGCATAGCGATTAAACGCGGTGTCGGTAATCATGATAGCCGGAACCCCTTCCTGCCAGAACGACCAGTGGTCGGACCAGCCGATACCGGCAATAAAACTGGGTGCTGCTATACCCTCAGATGGAAAACGGGTATGACGACGAAAGGAAGCGATGGATTTACGAACGAGTTGGTGCGAGCGGACATTGCCGACAAAGCCGATGAAATTGGCAGTATCAGGGTAGAAGATGGAAAAAGGATATGGGTACTGCTGGCTGCCTGGCTGATCACTATAATAGCCCATGGTCTCCAGAGAAAGCATGGCCACGAGCTTCTCCTTTCGCTTGCGACTCAATGCCGCATAGTGACGGCTGCCCATATCCGAACTAAAGAAGAAAGGCGACTCCTCGTTGGCAAAGGCCACCAGCCTGATGGTGCGCAGTGGATGGGCGTCCGCAAGCATCCGGGCCAATTCCAACAGGACAGCAACACCCGAACCATTGTCATTTGCTCCAGGGGATCCGGAAACCGTGTCGTAATGGGCTCCGACCACCACTATTTCTTCGGGCTGAAGACTACCACTGATCTCTACCTCCAGATTGAGCGCAGTGATATTATGGGCTGAAAATTCCTGTAGTCTGACCACATATCCCAAACCGGTTAGCACCTCCTTCAGGTAAGTGACCGTGGCGGACATTGAAGAGGCTTGCCAAATATTGCGAGGACCGATATCCCTGGCCAGGGTGTAGGCATGATTTTTAAGCAGTTCAGATGATTGACGTTCCTGCGAGGTCAATGGAGGCAACGAGCCGCTGAAGGATGAACCAGGCATACGGGTAGAGAAAAGCATAGCACCAAGCAGCAGCAGAATACAAACAATCAACCGCATCAGAGACGACAGCCACTGCCGGGGTCCACGCGGATACAGTGAAAATTTCATTGGACCCACGTCGATAAAAATCTCTCCAACTCCTGCGTATAGGTCTGGCCAACCAGGATAAAACCATCGTTATGACCGCCGCCAATCTCCAGAAACTGCTTTGGTTCACTGGCTGCTGCATACAGTGCCCGGCCATGGCTGAAAGGGATGATCTCGTCGTCCCGGCTGTGCACCACCAATACCGGGCAAGCGACCTTCTGCAGCTGCTCCTTAACATTGTAATCAAGCCGACTCAGCAATCTCACAGGCAGGAAAGGATACAGTTCTGCCGCTCTATCAGGCACAGAGGTAAAAGTAGACTCAACAATCAACGCCCCGGGGGGATGCACAACGGCCTGATGAACTGCCACGGCAGCACCAAGCGAACGGCCGAACAGGATGATACGTGACGGAGATATGGAGCGTTCTCTAATCAGATATTCCCAGGCAGCCTCCACATCCAGGTAGGTGCCTGCCTCAGACGGTCGCCCCTGGCTGCGACCATAGCCCCGGTAATCAAAGATCAGGACACTGTAACCCATCCTATGAAACTGCAGCAGTGAATCAAACCGGTGGGAAATGTTGCCGGCATTACCATGGCAGAAGATGATGACACCTCGGTTTTCAGATGCAGGAATGAACCAGCCATCCAGATGAATCTTGTCGCTGGTCACCAGATCCACAGTCTCATAATCCAGGCCCACCGCAGAAGGCGTCCTCTCCACAATGCGGGAAGGGAGATCAGGTAGAAACAGCATCCGCTCTTGATAGAAATATAAGAAAATCAGTAAAATTGTATAGGCGAACAGAGCCATCAACAAGATGTAGATCAGACCATTCATTACCATGCGTCCATACATTTACTCTGCCCAGATCACAATGATTTTCTAACTGCTCTATAAGTTGGGGCCTTACAACCACATTCCGGAGATACCTCTTTTCCCCCTTCCCTGCTCCCCCTTCAAAAGGACTTTTCAAAGAAGTGTCTCCTTATATTCTATTCTTTTATCTTTTCTTTATCCAGGAAATGAACGAGCACCCACTTGAAGCCGAGACTTATTTCATTTGCGCCCCCAAATATCGCCTTATGAAAACCATCAAATGACTCGGGTTTCTCCACCTATCGGCCCATATAATTTTCCGAGCACCATCCTGCTTGATCGACCTTACTTCATTAGGCCACCTAGCAAAATTGCCTTTTCACCCAAACTTTTTGTTATGATATAAATTTTATCCTCGGAATATCAAATTTATGTACCCCAAGGGCACTTGTACCCGTAGTTAGGGTGATTCTTGCAGGGCATCTGCGGTAAAATTTTTCTCATGCCTCAATTTTGGACGAAAAATCTTATTTCCAAAGTACCCATTAGTCTTTTCATATCAACTGGCTGGTAACATCCTGTTTCTCCATTTTTTTCACAGTGAAACTGATTTTTCGAGATCACTGTTTTTATTTATTACTGATTTACATTATCAAAGTAAATAAGATAAGATTATCTAAAAGTGAAGGGAATGATCACTCCATTAAGAGACAAACAGAGACTCTATGCCTGAACAAAACATAAACAGTTTCAGGGAGATGATTCGCATTATCATCCCTGCCTTGGTTGCTGTTTTTCTCTTTATATTCTCCTCTTTTTATCTTTTCATCCCAAAATTTGAAAAAAGTTTACTTGAAGACAAAAAACTGATGTTAAGGGAACTTGTCCAGTCTTCCTGGTATGTGGTCAAGCACCTTGACAAGGAAGTCAGCCAGGGAAAATACAGCCTCAAGGATGCACAAACCAAGGCCATACATCATTTCCAATCCATGCGTTACGGAAGTGATGACAAAGACTATTTCTGGATAACCGATTTCACTCCAGTCTGCATCATGCATCCCTACAGACCAGACCTGGAAGGGAAAGACCTCTCCGCTCTTGTTGACCCCAACGGCACCAGGATTTTTATGGAGTTTGTCCAAAAGGTTGAAGAGCAAGGAGAAGGTTACGTATCTTATATGTGGCAGTGGATGGACGACCAAACTCGGATTGTCCCCAAAATTTCATTCGTCAAAGAATATAAACCCTGGGGATGGATAATCGGCACAGGAATTTATCTTGAAGATGTCGAGGCGCAAATTGCTTCGATGAAGAAAGGATTAACAGTTGCCTCGGTGAATATCCTTATCCTTGTCTTACTCATAGCATCATACCAAATTTATCGAGCCTTCAATGTGCTCAAACTGCGCCAACAAGTGCTAAGAGATTTGGCATTTAAAAATTTAATCCTTTCAACCCAGCAGGAAACTTCACTTGATGGAATTATAGTAGTAAATGAAAATGGGGAAATGGTCTCCTCTAATCAACGTTTTCTCACCATGTGGGGCATTCCGGCAGCGGCTGTCAAACCAAAGAATAATGAATTAATCTTGCAGTTAATTCTCCCAAAACTGGTCAACCCTGAACAATTTCTAGACAAAGTCAACTACCTGTATGATCACCAAAACGAGAAAAGCATCGATGAGATTATCTTAAAAGATGATCGGGTGTTTGACAGATATTCTTCCCCCATGTCCGGACCAGACGGTACTTATCTTGGCAGAGTATGGTATTTCCGCGACATCAGTTACCAAAAACAGGCTGAGGAGGAAAAAAGCATACTGGAAGACCAGCTCCGCCAAGCACAGAAGATTGAAGCCATCGGCACATTGGCTGGTGGCATTGCCCATGATTTCAACAACATCCTCACTCCCATCCTAGGGTATTCGGAGATGGCATTGGAAGATCTCCCCCCTGACAGCCCTGCTGTTTCAGAGATCCAAGAAGTAGTGCGTGCCGCAAACCGCGCTAAGGAATTAATTTCTCGAATTCTCACTTTCAGCCGCCAGGCAGAGCAAGAGTGGAAGCCTCTGAAAATTCAGTATGTTTTAAAAGAAGCACTCAAATTACTACGGGCCTCCATTCCAACCACCATTGAAATCAAGCAAGAAACTGACCCACAGTGCGGAGCAGTCTTTGCTGATCCCACACAAATTCACCAAATCATCATGAATCTCTGCACTAATGCCTATCACGCCATGCAAAAGAGTGGCGGGATATTAGCTGTCTCTTTAAATGAGATTGAACTTGACGCTGAGGACCTGCCATCCAAAATCACTCTGGTCCCTGGCCCCTACGTAAGGCTTGAGGTTACCGATAACGGTGTTGGCATGAATCAAGTCACCATGGGAAGAATTTTCGAGCCCTACTTTACCACCAAACCAACAGGCAAAGGTACTGGGCTGGGACTTTCCGTTGTTCATGGTATTGTTAAAAGCTGTGGCGGAGAAATCACTGTTTATAGCGAGCCTGGTCTGGGTACAACCTTTCACCTCTATTTTCCGGTTATTGAGGAAGAACAACTTCTATCAGAAACTGACAATAACCTCCAGATTCCTACTGGTGATGAAAAAATTCTACTGGTGGATGATGAAGAAATAATAGTAATTTTAGAGAAACAGATATTAGAGAAACTCGGTTATCAGGTCACTGCCTTCACTGACAGCGAAGAGGCATTACATGCCTTTAGCAACAAACCTGAATCATTTGACCTTCTCATTACCGATCTGACAATGCCACGAATTACCGGTATACAACTAGCCAGGGAAGTGATTTCTGTCAGGGATGATATTCCAATAATTCTCTGCTCTGGATTCAGTGAAACAATGAATGGGGAACAAGCAATGGCCCTGGGAATTCGGGAATATATCATGAAACCCGTCATCAAGAAAAACTTTGCTCAGACAGTACGAAAGGTACTGGATGAAAAGAGATCACCAGCCGTCTAAATATTTTCTCCTGTTAAGAGGCTTTGGTAAAGGATTCAACAATCGAGATATGAAATAGTTATAAGTATCAGGGAATGTCAACAATTAAAACCATCAACTCTTATCTCCCACCGGTACCTCTCGCCCTACACCCATTTTTGAAGCCATTTCTACGACATACCAGAAACAGACTCCAGCTGATTTTCAATACCAAAGAGAATTCCGTATTCCGTCTCTGACAGTCCATAATGAGCAGAGTAAGAAGTTGCTTGTCATTAATAATTATTCAGGTATAACGGTTGATCTAACTCTTCATCATCCTAATGCCTAGAAACGGCCTTGTATGTCTGAAAATTCCCAATCCCGCGGCGTCCATATTCGCCTTGTCCTGACCATGATGTTCTGGGGCGGCACCTTTGTTGCCGGACGCATACTGGCCGAAGAACTGCACCCAGTGACAGCCTCCTCGCTTCGATTCATCCTTGCCTCCGTAATGCTGTTAACCACGATCCTTGTTCGCGACAAATCCCTGCCCCGGCTCAATAGAAAACAATGGGTGGCCATGACCCTGCTTGGCCTAACCGGTGTCTTTACTTATAACATCTTCTTTTTTACCGGCCTGCAGACTGTGGAGGCAGGACGGGCGTCTATGATCATCGCCGTTAATCCTGTAATTACTACCTTTCTGGCAATATTTTTTTTTGGTGAACGATGCAGCCTTATTAGAAGTATGGGTATGATACTGGCTGTCTGCGGTGCTCTTGTCGTCATTTCCAGAGGAGACCCGGGCTCTCTTTTTCAGGGAGACATCGTAGGAATGGGCGAGCTCTACATAGTGGGCTGCGTGTTAACCTGGTCCGCATACACCCTCATCGGTAAAAAGCTGCTCACCAACATCCAGCCCCTGGTAGTGGTGGCTTATTCCTGTAGTATTGGCGCCCTTCTCCTTATTATTGCCACCCTCTTCGATGGACACCTGGCAGAAGTCAGCAAACTCAGCGCTAAAGGTGCAGGCTGCGTCTTTTATTTTGCTTTTTTCGGAACGACCCTTGGGTTTATCTGGTTTTACGACGGGGTCAAGAAGCTCGGAGCTGGAAGGGCAGCCATGTATGTCAATCTGGTCCCGGTAAGCGGAGTCCTACTCGGCACCCTGCTTCTCGGCGAACACCTGGGGAGTTCTCTTCTTATTGGCGGCGCACTTGTTTTTTTAGGGCTTTACCTTATCAACCACCGACCTTCTTCTGCATGAAGGGGTTAAACGAAAGAGCGGATTCATTCGTAATTGGGCTTTGGCACGTTCTTCATCTCTCTAGCACAGTGTTGGGAATTGTCTTTTTTGTTGGAGCGGATTTATCCGCGAACTGGAGGGGATGCACGCCATTTGAGTAAATCAGCTGCCTGGAGGGTTGTTCGCGGTTGAAACCGCTCCTACTTTTCCTGTGAACTCTTTATTGTTGAGTCTTTGGTACTATTGGGATTTGCATACAGGGAGGCGGTGCAATTAATGGGGATTATGTTTTGTTGGAGCGGATTTATCCGCGAATAGGGGTAGTGCGGGACAATTGGGTGATTCAGTTGCCTCGGGGGTGTTCGCGACTGAAGTCGCTCCTACACTATAAAACCTCTAAGTTGGCATAATCCAGCTGAAAGATAAGGCCCAGGCCTTCTCTAGAACCGGGAAAAATAACTTGCTTTTTGAGCTGCCATACCCTAATATGTACCAAACGGTCAGTTTTTTTTCAAACAAGGGCACTCCACATGCACACAAAAGGTCAAGAAACCCGTCAACGTATCCTGGTAGAAAGCCGCAAACTTTTCACTGTTCAAGGATTTCAGAACACCAGCATCAGTCAAATTATTGCTGCCACTGAGGTAAAAAAGGGCAACCTCTACTATTATTTTCCAAGTAAGGAAGAACTCGGTATTGCTGTGCTCATTGATGCCAGATGTCAATTTTCACAGATTCTTGAAAATTCTCTAACCGGAAAAACTCCAATCCTCAGGATCATCAACTCCTGTAACTCAATCATGGAATTGATGCAGCAAACCAACTTCGTAGGCGGCTGTTTGTTTGGCAACACAGCTCTGGAAATGACAGATTCGAACTCCAGGTTCGCCAAGATTATTCAAGAGATTTTCTCCTACTGGACAAAAAGGCTTGAAGACGAATTACAACAAGCATCCGACATGGGCCTTCTTAAGAGTCATGTCCCGCCAAGTTCTTTGGCAACAGCCATTGTCGCAATTCTTGAAGGTGGAATCATGCTTTCGCGGGTCTATAAAAACAGAACTGAACTGGCGGACTGCATTGTGGTCATCCGTTCACTGATTGAAATCAAGAAGTAAAAAAGTTTTTTTTAAAACATTTTTTGTACCGTTTGGTCGGTACAAAAAAAGCCGACGCATACTGGAGGTGTGCCTAGATGAAAAACAGAATCAAAAATCTTATCGAAAACACCAGAACAATCTCGAAACACAATGAAACGTGGGGGCGAGCACAACAGGTCTTGCCGACCATTCTTATACTCTTACTCTTCCTGTTGATCAGTGGATGTTCAACTCATTCAGGCCAATCAACAAATGGGACAGTGACCTCTGATTCCAGGCTCATTGATATGGGAAATGGCATCTGCCAAGACACCAAGACAGGAAAAATGTGGCAGGTAGGCAGGAGTAAAACCATCAAATCCCTGGCCGAAGCCAAAAGCTATACCGAAAACCTGGAAGAAGGAGGGTATCAAGACTGGCGACTGCCCATGATCTCAGAACTCTACGAACTCTATATGATCTTCGATCTTCACGAAAATGGGAACTGCAATCTACAGGCAGAAGGAACTTACTGGTCGGGTGAAGCAGACCTTGAGGACAGAGTCGGCACCTGGGAACTGGATGACAACTGCGACCCGGAACGTCGATATATCCCAAAGAAAAAAGGCCTTGTACGGGCAATTCGTTCTTAACTCGGATTTCTTACACAATACCTTGAGGTGAATTCAATTCACAGGGGGCTAAGACGTCAGGGCCAGACGGACACCAAGGATGATAAAGAGGGTCCCGACCAGGGATTTAAGCAGGCGAGGCAAGGTGGAACCGGCCTTGATTTTCAAGGCCAGGGTCGAGGCAAAAAGGGCAAAGAGAATATTGACCAGGGTGCCGTTCACATTAAAGAGCACGCCGAGGAAAAGAAAGGCCAGAGCCGGATTCTCAGCAGCAGGAGAGACAAACTGCGGCAAAAGAGCCATGAAAAAGAGGGCCACCTTGGGATTAAGGACATTGACCAGGGCCGCCTGCCAAAAAATCTTTGTGAGGGGCAGCACATTAGAGGGCCGCGATTTCCGGCCCTCTTTTTGTTTCAAGCTGAGAAAAGTAGTGATCCCCAGATAGATTAGATAGGCCGCCCCCAGATACTTGACCACGGAAAAGGCAAGAGCAGAAGAGACCAAGATCATAGAGAGGCCAAAGGCAGCAGCCAGGACATGGACGACACAGCCCGCCCCAATGCCTAAGGCAGCAACCACACCAGCCCTGCTGCCCTGAACACCACTCCGGTTGGTGATATAAAGGACATCCACACCCGGAGTGATGTTCAGGATCAATCCGGCAACGACAAAAACGCCAAGATCAACGACTCCGAACATGGTTATTCCTCCCCGGCTGGCGAAACATTATGAAACATCCGGGCTGAGCAGCAGCTCAAGCCTAGTTATTCCTGATACGCAGAGCGTATCCCCCATAACACACAAATCTATTCAGGATAAGATCTCACAAAGACTATTGATCGCAAATCAGCAACAATAAAACAGATAACTCATTCTGATTAGCTACAACGCTCAGCAAATTTTCTTGAAAAATTCGTCGCAAGAGGGGACTGATTTTATTTTTCTTTCGTCGCCGGGAGACAGAATGATTTTCGCAAAAAGCCACGAAAAAAATTCAATCTGTCTCCCGCATTACAACGCTCTCTTACTTCCAGAGCTCGAAGAGCTCTTTAATCCCTTTTTCTGCAAGAGCTGTCATGGCCTGAAAATCCTCACCGCTAAAGGGGACGCCTTCAGCCGTGGACTGGATCTCGACCCATCGTCCGTCACCACTCATGACAAAATTGGCATCAACCTCGGCCCGTGAGTCTTCCGGATAATCAAGGTCAAGACTGGGTACACCGTCAATAACCCCTACCGATATTGCCGCCACCGGCAAGATCTCCGGCATCTTCTGTAACCGTCTGTCTACCACCAGTTTTTCCAGGGCCAGTCGCAGAGCCAAGGCTCCACCGGTGATGGAGGCAGTACGCGTTCCGCCGTCGGCATTTAATACATCGCAATCCACACGCAGGGTACGTTCACCAATTTGAGACAGATCGACCATCATGCGCAGACTGCGGCCAATGAGGCGCTGAATCTCAAGGGTGCGGCCTGATCGTCCCCCTACACTCTCTCGCTTATAACGCGATGACGTCGCACAGGGCAACATCCCGTATTCTGCGGTAATCCATCCCTTCCCGCTATCCTTGAGAAAAGGCGGCACCTTTTCTTCTATACTCACCCCGCACAGGACATGGGTTCCGCCCATACGGATAAGGAGCGAAGCATCAGCTCCGGGCTGAACACCCCACTCCAAGGAGACCTCTCGCAGGCTATCAGCACTTCTATTTTTAAATCGACTCATATCTATTCACGAAGACTACTTGCATTTTTTATAACTCTCAGTTCTGTAAGAACTCACAACGCCAAAGGCTTACACCTCATCGGGCTGGTGAATTCTTACAACGACTCATATCTTTCTCTTGTCGATCACCCGTTGCCCCTTGCCCTCAAAACGTTCCAGGGTCTTCTCTTCCACAAGTTTAACTGCCACCCCGATACCCAGCTCGGAATTGAGCTTCCGTTTGATTGTATCGATGAGGGCCCGCTGCTTACTCATCTGGTCAGAAAACAGTGATTCCCTGACCTCCACCATCACTGTCGCCCTATCCTGATGGTTCTCGCGCTCCACAACGATTCGATAATGGGGTTCGGTGCCGTCGATGTTAAAAAGTATGGATTCGATCTGGGTGGGAAAGACATTCACCCCCTTGATGATAAGCATATCATCGGTACGTCCCAGGATGCGGTGCATGCGGGTAAAGATGCGGCCACAGGGACAGGGCTCATGCAGGAGGCGGGTCAGATCCCTGGTCCGATAACGAATCATGGGAAAGGCCTCTTTGGTGAGTGTAGTAATGACCAGTTCCCCCACCTCGCCCGGTTCCACCGGTTCCAGGGTCTCGGGGTCGAGAACCTCGACCAGGAAATGATCTTCATTGATGTGAAGTCCGTTACACTCCTGGCACTCGCCGGCCACCCCAGGCCCCATAACCTCTGAAAGTCCATAGTTATCGGTAGCTTTAATGCCAAGCTTTTCGTTGATCTCCCGCCGCATGGCCTCGGACCAGGGTTCGGCACCAAAGAGCCCGACTTTTAAAGACAAACCTGCCGGATTAATCCCCATATCAAAAAGGACATCGGCAATATTTAAGGCATAGGAAGGAGTACAGACCAAGGCAGTGGTCTTGAAATCCTGCATAATCTGGATCTGACGTTTGGTATTGCCCGCAGAGATGGGGATAACCGAGGCCCCCAGCCGTTCCGCCCCGTAGTGGATACCAAAGCCGCCGGTAAAAAGACCGTAACCAAAAGCAATCTGGATGACATCATCGGCTGTGACCCCTGCTGCACAAAGGACACGTGCCACCAGATCAGACCAGTTTTTGATATCGTTTTTGGTGTAGCCCACCACCGTTGCCTGACCAGTGGTGCCGGATGAAGAATGGACCCGGACCACCTCCCTGAGCGGTACCGCAAAGAGCCCGTACGGATAACTATCACGGAGATCCTGCTTTGTGGTAAAGGGCAGCTTACGGATGTCTTCCAGAGAGTTGAAGCCCTCATAATCCAGCTTCATCTCGCTGAACTTCTGCCGATAGAAGGGCACATGGGTACCAACCCGATATAAAGTGGATTGAAGACGTTCCAGTTGGAGTTGTTCCAAATCCCCACGACTCATGCATTCTTTATCTTCCTGCCAATACATAATTGATTAGTAAGGTTAAGGTTTTATATGGTAAGCGATTCCCTTTCGCTCTGCAGCATGAATGAAATGCCCTGTGAGCAAACTCATTTTTCTTCTGTCTTTTCCCGTCCCAGATAAGCACGTTGAACGTCCTGGTTGGCCAGAAGATCTTCTGCAGGGCCCTGAAGGATTATTTTTCCGGTCTCAAGAACATAGCCTCGATCGGCAATACCTAAGGCGGCCTTGGCGTTCTGTTCCACAAGCAGTACGGTGTTGCCTTCCTGCCGCAGACGGACAATGATCTGGAAAATTTCCTTGACGATGAGGGGAGCAAGCCCGGTTGAAGGCTCATCCATCATCACCAGTGATGGTTTAGACATCAGCGCCCTGCCCATTGCAAGCATCTGCTGCTCGCCCCCGGAAAGTGTCCCTGCCAGCTGGTTTCTGCGATCACGAAGAATGGGAAAAAGTTCGTACTGATATTCCAGCAACTCAACCAGGACCTGCTTTCCCTGTTTCTGCAGGACATGACCGCCAAGGAGCAGGTTTTCTTCCACAGTCATGGTGGCAAAGACCTGTCGTCCTTCAGGGACCATAACACACCCCAGAGCAGGGATAGCTGCAGCCTTGGATTTCAGGATATTGGTTCCCTTGAACTCGGCCTCACCGGAGGCGGCCTTAACCAGGCCGGCGATGGTAGAAAGCAGGGTGGTCTTTCCGGCACCATTGGCCCCGATAATGGTCACGATTTCACCTGGGTCCACGTGCATGGAGACATGTTTAAGGACCTTGATTTTTCCGTATCCGGATTCCAGGTTGCGAATTTTCAGCATAATTTTCTATTTAAAATAACTTCAGGGTACCTTGAAAAATTAGATTTTTTGTTCAAAATCGAGGCATGAGAAAAATTTTACCGCAGGCATATATTTGATATTCCGAGGATAAAATTTTCCTCATAACGAAGAGTTTGGGCGAAAAGGCAATTTTGCATGGTAGCCTTCAGATGGCAACAGCGAGAAGCCATCACTCTTCGCCAAGATAGATCTTGATCACTTCCGGATTCTGCTGAATGGCTGTCGGCAGATCCTCGGCAATCTTTTCCCCAAAGCAGAGCACAACAATCTCATCAGAGATATCCATAACCAGAGACATGTCATGTTCCACCAGCAGGACCGTGATGCCAAGATCACGAATCTTGGTGATCAGACGCCCCACCTCAGCCGTTTCATAGATGTTCAGTCCTGCTGCCGGTTCATCGAGCAAAAGCAGAGTCGGCTCCAGGGCAAGAGCCCGTGCCAGCTCCACGGCCCGCTGCTGCCCAAAGGCCAAACTTGCAGCCTCGGTGTGGGCATGCTCCTCAATCTCCAACAGGGCCAGGAGCTCCATGGATTTCTCCCGGATATCTAGCTCCTCTTTCCAGGTCCAGGGCATATGGAACATGGAAGAGAGAAAGCCTGCATGGGATTGGACATGACGGCCAACCATCACATTTTCAAGGGCAGTCATACCACTGAACATCTTAATATTCTGATAGGTCCTGGCCATTCCCAGGGAGGCGACCTGAAAGGGTTTTTTCCCCCGCAGCTCTCTGCCCTGAAAAAGCACGGCCCCGGAAGTTGCAGGAAAGGTTCCGGAAATCATATTGAACAGGGTGGTCTTGCCCGCACCATTGGGTCCGATCACCGCCTTGATCTGGCCCGGTTCCACCTGAAAAGAGACATCATTTACGGCATGCAGGCCTCCGAATCGCTTATGCAGTTGTTTGACTTCCAAGAGAGCCATCGCTATACCTCCCCTTCCCTGTCCTGCTTGTTTCTGCCTGTAAGCTGTTTCAGACAATAACGGACATTGATGCTCAAGATACCGTTGGGAGCAAAGAGCATGATCAGGATCAGGATCAGGCCAAAGACCGCATCATCATAAGAACCGAAAACTCCGCGCAGGGAAAGAAAATTCAAGACTATCCCCATGAGCAGCGTCCCCCAGAGATTGGCCATACCACCCACGGCAACAATAGCCACATAGCGTACCGACTTCATCACCCCGGCCTCGGACGGCCCGATTCCACCGTTGTAATGGGTGAGAAAGACCCCGGCAATGGCAGCAAAGACTGCAGAAAGGACAAAAGTTTGCAGCTTGAAACGGGCCGTATTGACACCCATGGCATCGGCGGCCTCCTCAGAGCCATGAATACCACGCAGAGCGCGCCCCACACGAGAGTCCATCAGATTAAGCAGGAGGACCATACCTATGAGAAGCAGTCCCCAGGCAATATAGTAGTTTGAGACTCGATCCCCGAAATTTCCGCTGACACTGAGACCGGGAAAGAGCATAAAAGCAGGGACCTCTGAGATCCCATCCGCCTCACCAAAATACTCACAGGCCAGGGCTACCCGATAGACGATAATCCCGAATCCCAGAGTGGCCATGGCCAGATAATGCCCTTTAAGCTTGAGGACCGGAATACCGATGGCCACGGCAATAAGAGCAGCGGTGACGACTGCGATAATACAGGCTGCCCAAGGGGTAACCACCAGCAGGGAGTCGCCATAGATGTCCTGACCGGCAAGGAGAAATCCTGCGGAATCAAGCAACTTGACCGGCAAGGTATCCTGATAGGGAATCAGGCTGCGGGTGGTAAGAGCTGCTGAGAGATAGCCGCCAATGGCAAAGAACCCGGCATGGCCAAGGGAGATTTGACCGGCATACCCCATAAGAACACAGAGACCGATGATCAGCAGTGAGTAATACGCCGACATGGTCATCTGGGTCAGATAATACATGGTGTCGGTGGCGCTGGTCAGGAGATGGACTCCGATCACGACAACGAGCAAGGGCAGGATGGAAAGAAGTTTTTTCATGATGCTAATACTCCTTCAATCCTGCTGCCTCTTTAGATCCGAATAAGCCTTGAGGCCGGACAAAGAGGATAGCAAGAAGGATGGCTATGGAAATCGCATCCTGGAAGGCAAGGGGTACCACAGAGACGGAAAAAGCCTCGATAATACCAAGAAGCAATCCTGCAGCCACTGCGCCTCCTGAACTTCCAAGTCCCCCGAGTATGGCCACGGTAAATCCCTTGATGGCCAGCCCCGTCCCCATGTCATATTGGCTATAGGTGATGGGCGACATAACACAACCGGCCAGGGCTCCGATACCTGCACTGAGGATAAAGGAGAGGGTCACCATGTTCTGTGTATTGATACCGCAGAGAGTAGCCGCCTTGCGATTGGCGGCACAGGCCCGCATCTCCCTGCCCACCGATGTAGTTTTGAAAAAAATGCCCAGGCAGAGCACCATCAGAGCAGAGACAAGGACCACCCACAAGACCTGCGGAGAAATCCGTGCTCCTAATATTGGGATGGAGGTTATCTCGTTGCCGACGAAATAGGGCAGCGAGCGAATACTCTCCCCCCAGATATGAACGGCAACCTCACGAGAAAGAATGGAGATACCGATGGTGATAATGATCATGCGCAGGACCGAAGGAGACTTCAGCCAGCGAATAAAGCAGATTTCGATCAACGCCCCGATAACCATAGTAATCGCCACAGCCAGGAAGATGGCAATAGGCAGGGGCATAAAGTTCAGGAGGGTAATGGCAATCATCCCGCCAAACATGACAAACTCACCCTGGGCAAAATTGATGATCCCGGTGGTATTATAGATAATGTTGAACCCAATGGCGACAATGGCATAAATACTGCCATAAGTAATACCGGCCATGAGGTACTGAATAGCGAGTTCGAGGGTCATAGAAAAATCGTTTTTCCTAAGGGCATAAATCAGTTTTCAGTATTCAATGTTCAGGGACATCTCTGTGAGACTGAACATTGAATACTGAAAAATCATAAACATCAAAAACCGGGCTGGGAGCATTCTCCCAGCCCGGCAAGTCCAACAGTGTCGAAATACGGAAATTTTACTTTCCGGTATAGGCGACAAATTTACCATCTTTTACGGTCATCATCTGAAAGGCATCAAGACCAAGGCCGTTATGATCTTCAGCAGAGAAGTTGAAAACACCGCCGGTTCCGGCAAAGTTTGTCAAGCCCTCAACAGCGGCACGAACCTTATCCCGATCATTTCCGCCCTCGGCAATGGCTGCCATGAGAATAGTGAAGGCATCATAGGCATGACCACCAAAGGTGGATACGGGTTCGTTATACTTCTCTTCGTAGTTTTTCTTGTACTCCAGCAGCAAACCCTTCTGCGGATTATCGTCAGTCAGACTGTCGGCAATAAGGAGACGTCCTGCCGGGAAGATAATTCCCTCGGCGGCGGCACCGGCAGCCTCAACGTACTTGATGTTTCCAAAACCGTGACTCTGAAAAAGAGGCACATCCCAACCGGCCTGACGCATGTTTTTGGCCACAATGGCCTGAGCAGGGACGATGGACCAGTTGACCACGGCCTGTACGTCTTTATTCGCCTTGATCTTGGCAACTACGGCAGAAAGATCATTGGATTTTTTATCATAAACCTCTGTTTCCACGACCTCGATATTGAACTCGGGGGCGATTTTCAACAACTGCCCTTTTCCTGCCTTACCAAAACCGGTATTACCGGCAAGGACCGCAATCTTGCTGATCCCCATCTTGTTCATTTCCATAAAGATCTTTTGGGCGGCAAATGAGTCTTTCTGTGGAGTTTTGAAAACATAGGCTGCAACAGGTTTGACAATAACCTCGGCGGCTGCGCAGGAAAGCAGTGGGGTCTTGGCCTGTTCGCAGATATTTTTGATCTTCATGGTCTCACCGGAGGTGGAGGGTCCGATGATGGCCAGAACCTTCTCCTCTTCGATCAACTGTTTGGCAAATGAGATGGCCTTTTCCGGACTGGCCGCAGAATCTTTGATGATCAATTCAATCTTATTGCCATTGATACCGCCACGGCTGTTCACCTCATCAACCAACATCTCCAGAGTACGGGCCTCCGGGCCGCCTAAAAAGGAAGCACCACCGGTAACCGCCAAAATAGCGCCAACCTTAATGGTCTCGGCCCAGGCCCCAGGCACAACGAACAGACTGATGGCCAACACGGCCATGAGAAACTTTGACACCAATTCTTTCATCTTGTTCTCCTCCTTTCAATTAAAAAAATAATGGCAGGGTCTCTTCCTCCCTGCCAGGGAATAGTTCCGGAACCGCCGGAGATCTATTAACGCCCCATCCTCTTCAGCTTTTCACCCTAAACCTAAATCTACAAGGCACAGATTTCCTTACCGCTGAGAATGGTGTAGCCAGTGCGCTGCAAAGACTCTATCGCTTTATCCATGTCGTCAAAACGAAATATGAGAACGGCATTTTCTCCAGTCTTGTTGACAAAGGCGTACATGTATTCCACGTTCAGTTTTTCTTCTTCGATGGTCTTTAACACATCTGCCAGCCCACCGGTCTTATCAGCAACTTCCACAGCAACGACATTGGTGATGCCCACGGTAAAGCCGTTGGATTTCAAGGTGGCTTTGGCCTTTTCCACGTTGTCGACAATAAGCCGCAGGATGCCAAAATCGGCTGTATCGGCGACTGAAAGAGCCCGGATATTGATATTTTCCGCCGCAAGCGTTGCCGTAATCTCGGCCAGGCGTCCTGATTTATTCTCTAAAAAAACTGCAATCTGCTCAACCTTCATGCCAAATCCTCCGTAAACTTCTTACAATTTTCTGTTATCAATTACCCGCTGTGCCTTACCTTCACTGCGCTGAATGGTCTTGTGTTCCACCAGTTTCACCTTACAGGTAACGCCCAGCATATCTTTAATATCTGCAAGAATACGCTTGCTGAGAGCCTCAAGTTTCCTTATCTCATCCGAGAAAATATTTTCACTCACCTCAACTTCAACAGACATGGTATCCATATTCCCTTCCCGGTTGACCACAATCTGATAATGGGGTTCCACCCCTTCAATACCCATGAGCACATGCTCAATCTGAGAAGGAAAGACATTGACGCCGCGGATAATAAGCATATCATCAGTACGTCCGGTAACCTTTTCCATACGGACCAGGGTTCGACCGCAGGCGCACTCATCATACATGAGCCTGGAGATATCCTTGGTACGATAGCGGATTATGGGGAAGGCCTCTTTGGTAAGTGTTGTGAAGACCAGTTCGCCCTTTTCGCCGGGAGGAAGAACCTCGCCGGTATCCGGATCAATGATCTCGGGGAGGAAATGATCTTCAAAGACATGCAGCCCTTTCTCCCCTTCCAGGCACTGCATGGCCACACCCGGCCCCATGACCTCAGAGAGGCCATAGATATCCACGGCCTTGATATTCAATTTTCGCTCCACCTCATCCCGCATATTCTCACTCCAGGGCTCCGCCCCGAAAACGCCCACCCGCAGAGACAGGGACTGGGGATCAACCCCCAAGCCTTCCATGGTCTCGGCCAGGTTCAGGGCATAGGAGGGAGTGGCCAGAAGAACGGTGGATTTAAAATCCTTCATGATGGTGATCTGTCGTTTGGTATTCCCGCCTGAGACCGGAATAACAGTGGCCCCCAGTCGTTCAATCCCGTAATGGGCGCCAAGCCCACCGGTAAAGAGACCGTAGCCGTAGGCATTGTGTACCATGTCCTTGGAGGTGGCCCCGGCACAGGTCAGCGCCCTTGCCATAAGACCGGACCAGGTCCTGATATCCTTCTTGGTATACCCCACAACCGTAGGTTTGCCGGTGGTACCGGAAGAGGCGTGGACCCGGACAACCTGATCCATGGGCACGGTAAAGAGGCCAAAGGGATAGTTATCGCGCAGATCTTCCTTAACTGTAAACGGTAACTTGGCAAGATCTGCCAGGGACTGGATATCTTCCGGTTTGACACCTGCAGCATCCATCTTTTCGCGATACGGAGCAACAGTCTTATAGACCCGAGCCACCAGATGCTGAAGCCTTTTCAGCTGAATAGACTCCAACCCCACCCGAGGCAGAGTTTCCATCTCCTCTTCCCAATACAGTGTCATAACTCTCTCCAACTTTAGCTTAAATAGTAAAACACCCCGCAACGATAAGCGTTCACAGGTGCTGAAGATTTACGCGATCAATATTCCCAGCTATACACCAGTATGCTGGGAATATTGATCGCGTAAAGGTTCGGTGCCTGTGGGCGCTTACTAGGAACTGATTTGGCGGCCTGCGCTAAATGCCTTAAGGTTCACCTCACGAAACCGCTCCGGAACCCGTGTATTGATAATATTTTCGTACACATCAACAGCCATGGGCAAAAAGTTCGACATGGCTCCGACCATAACCACATTGGCTGCCTTCACCTCACCTGCATCCCTGGCAATATCAAAGGCATCCACTGTCACCACCTGAATACCAAGGGATGTGATGGCATCCAAGACATTTTCGGGGTAGGCGACCTGCCCCATGGCCACAGATGGCGGTTTGATCTGCTGGGTATTGACAATCACCTTGCTCTCTTTATGGAGATAGGGCAGGTAACGGGCAGCTTCCATCATCTCAAAAGAGATCAGGATATCGGCCTTACCCGGCTCGATCAGAGGTGAATAGACCTTATCACCATAACGCAGCTGGGCAGTCACCGAACCGCCTCGCTGGGCCATACCGTGGACTTCACTCTTTTTGGCATCGTACCCGGCGGAAAGCAGGGCATAGGCCGTGATCTCACTGGCCAGAAGGATACCTTGACCACCGACTCCGGAAAAGAGAATATTTCCTATTGCTCCCATCTCTTACTCCCCCTTCCTGTTGATTGCTTCAAACTTGCAGAGCGCAGCACACTGGCCGCAGCCGTTACATTGCACTTCCGTAATCACTGCAAAACCCTTCTGTTTTTTCTTATACCCGAGAGCCTCGGCCTCCTCGGGAGTCAGAGGGGTCCAACTGATGGCAGGACAACCAAGCTGGACACAGGCCTTGCAGCCGCTGCACTTCTCGGTAGTTGTCAGGTACGGTATATGCTGGGCCTTTTTCATCTCCGGGATTAGCACACAAGGCGCTCTGGAGATGACCACCGACATCTCATCCCGCTCCAAAGCCGTCTTCAGAGCAGTGCGACAGGCACTGATATCATGGGGATTGACTTCCTCCACGTGTTTGACGCCCACTGCACGACACAGCTCTTCCAGATTAATACTGTTGGCCGGCTCTCCCTTGATATTGCAGCCTGAGGCCGGGTTGTTTTGCTGCCCGGTCATGGCTGTAATCCGATTATCAAGAATGATGAGGACTGAGGCGGAATTATTATAGACTGAGTTAATAAGGCCATTGATACCGGTATGAATAAAGGTGGAATCACCAATCACCGAGACCAGTTTTCCCTTCCCTTCATCACCCAGCGCCTTAGCCATACCATGGGCAATGGTGACCGATGCCCCCATACAGACGCAGGAGTCCATGGCAGACAGAGGCGGCAGAAACCCTAAGGTATAACAGCCGATATCGCCTGAGACAAAGACATCTTTCATCTTTGAGAGGTTAAAAAAGACCCCCCGATGCGGGCAGCCGGCACACATATTGGGTGGACGCATGGGCAGGTCCGGGGCAGCAAAGAGTTCCGGAACAGAGTCAGCATCAATGGAGTTACGGACAATGGCAGTATTGAGCTCACCCTGGTTGGGTATGCAATCTTTGCCACGACAGGTAACCCCCATGGACTTGATGTGGTGCTCAAGGAAGGGATCGAGTTCTTCCACCACAAAGAGTTCATCTACCGTTGCGGCAAAGGCCTTGATCTTTTCTTCCGGCAAGGGCCAACTCATGCCGAGCTTCAACACTGCAGCCTCGGGAAAGGCCTCTTTGACATAGAGGTAGGAAACACCGCCGGTAATAAAACCACGCTTTGTGTCCCCTGCTTCCACCCTGTTATAAGCGTCGGTCTCGGCAATCTTCCGCAACTCACCCATACGCTCTTCCACCACCTTTCTCCGGTTGCGTGCATTTCCGGGAAGCATGACAAACTTGGCAGGCATTTTCTCAATACCACACGTTGCTGCCGAAGTCTTCATCTCTCCCTTGTTCACCACGCCCTTGACATGGGCAACACGGGTGGTAATCCGAAAAAGAACCGGGGTATCAAGGCTTTCGGAAAGTTCAAAGGCCTCTTTCAACAGCGTTTTGGCCTCCGAAGGATCGGAAGGCTCAAGCATGGGAAGCTTGGCGGCATAGGCATAATTACGATTATCCTGCTCATTCTGGGAAGAATGCATCTCCGGATCATCGGCGGTGATGACAACCAATCCTCCACGGCAACCAGTATAGGAGGCGGTAAAGAGGGGATCGGCAGCCACATTGACGCCCACATGCTTCATAGTCGCCAGGGCGCGAACTCCGGCAAAAGAGGCACCGATGGCAACTTCAAGACCAACCTTTTCATTGGGAGCCCACTCGGTATAGACTCCTTCATACCTGGAGAGATTTTCCATGATCTCTGTGGATGGCGTTCCGGGATACCCCGATGCCACCTTAACCCCTGCCTCGTAGGCAGCCAGGGCAATGGCCTCATTCCCGGACATCCAGAGTGAATTGCTGCTTTTTGTCACGTTTTCACCTGTATCTACTCGTTAATAAGAGAAGTTCTGCTATAAAGCAGTTCTTTTTATTGATTATTTTCTTCTGTTTTAGCCTTGAATGGATAGATCAACAGGGTTGAGGTGTCACCGGTGACCATGTTCATAACCCCACCCTGAGTCACCACACCCACATAGAGCCTGTCCTCTCCATCCTCTGTTTTCATATGTTCAGATTCCAGCTCATAGTCTACCACGTATCCGTCTATACGCTTTGTCTGCCAGATCTCTTCCAGCCCCAGACCGTTCCACCTCATCCCCATGGCCATACCAGAGGGAAATTTTTGTACATTCCGCACAACAGAAGTCATGCTGGAGGCATTCTTATTGAGGATCACATCATCAATGCCGTCCTGGTCGATATCTTTGATGATAATGCGGGAAGGAATCCAGATTTTCAGGAACTGCTCTCCTTTGCCATCAGTCATCTCGTCATAGTCTCTAGAAGTAGGTCTGTAGAGAAGATCTTCCCCCCCAATAAAGCGTTTTGTTGCGCCGTAATAGTCCTGACTCTTCCACAGCATCTTACCTCCACTTTCCATGACCCGCAGCTTGCTGAACTCATCGAAAGCCACGATCTCCCAGTCACTGTCCCCATCGAGATCACCAATGGCAAAATTAAAGATCACCAACGTATCAGGTAAGGGTAAGGTCTCATCAACAACCAGTCTATTGCCATCCTGTAACAGGCTATAGAGAGGTCCGCCAATGGCTTTGGCATCCTTGCCTGTTCTCTGCCCGGCGAGGATGGTTCCAAAACCCGGCACCATGAGCGGACGAATATAAAATCGAGCTTCCTTAAAGAGGGTCGTAAGCTCTGTGCCGTTCCACTCCATCCCCCACGAACCCGGCTGTTTGGTATCAGCGGCACTAATATAGATCTCGGACTTGCCATTATCATTTAAGTCCGCCACATTCACGGCGTGAATCTTATAACGGGGAGGAAGTTTGGTCTTGGCAAACTCATTGAGACGATTGTTATTGAGGTGATAGACCGTGACGTATTGCCTGTCGGCCATGACCACATCCATACGGCCATCACCATCCACATCCCCCACAGCCATTGCCTCCAGGGCAAGATCAACATTAGAAACCTTGACAAAACGCTGGCCGCCATCGATCCATTTACTCGATGCACCGCCATAATATCCGCCGCTCTTCATATAGGCTCGATCAGGATGGGCCGTCTCATAGGGACTTGCCGCTGCCGGATCCTGAGCGCGCACTGCAGCATATCTTGCCGGACGCTTTTTACCAAAAACCCCTGCTGCCACATCCCAGGATAAAGAATCAATGGCACTCATCACCTCTCCTTCGGAAGCGGCAGTGGCATAGAATGTTTCACTTGTGTTCTTTGCTGTTGAATAGACCTTGGCATCAAAACTCATTCCGCCGCCCAGAGCAGTCACGGAACCATACATGAGATAATCAGCGCCCACCTTTTTGGCAAAAGCTGCAACTTTGTCTGCAGTGAGAGAGCCGCCGATCGCCTTCAGAGTCGCATCGACCTTCCTTTTATCAACCACGGCAACACCCGCCTCTGCCGAGAGCCGGCTGATCAACATCTCCCTCATCCCCTCACGAAGGTAGCTCATATCTTTGGCACTGTTAACGGTAAAGGGCAAAAAAGCCATCTCCGCCGGTTTTTCAGAGGCCTGAGCCATTCCGAAAGAGTGCAGCAACACCAGACAGCAGAGGAACAAAAACGGTCGTATCATACTTTTTTTCATAATTGATCTCATTGGTTAGGACTGTTCACAGAAACAGAGGTGTTTTTCAGGACAGCCAACACCCCTATTAGAATCGCATCTATCCTGCAAAAAAGTCTCAAACTACCCTGAAAACCAACCATCAGGCAAGGTTTTTTTCAGAACAGCAACCTGTAAATCCATTTGATTTTGGTTCACCCTTTCCTTTCTGCCACTTTCTTTTTTTGATGAAATTTTCTATTCAAAGATTTCCTTAATAACTTTGCGGCAATCCCCTCTGCGTATAAGGAATCACCTCCCTTCTCCCTATATTTAAATAAAATATTTTCAAGCAAATGTTTAAAAAAACCTTGACTGAAAGCAACTTCAACGTTATGAAATGTGGAAAAATAAAACTGACTGTGTAGTCAGTCAGTCAATTTCAATAACCTTCCAACAAGAGCAATGCACCCCCCACATTCCAGAAAAGAAGCCATCCTGCAAACCGCCACCATGTTTTTTTCGGAAAAAGGTTACCAGGACACCTCCATGAGCGAAATTGCCAAGATTACAGGTGTCGCTGACGGAACGATCTTCTACCATTTCAAGACCAAAAGTGAATTGTTCCTTGCAGTACTGAAAAACTTCAAGGAAGGAATCATCAGAGAGCTTGAAGCGTTTCAAAATATGGCGGTTTTCAACACCGGTCTGGATATGGTTGAAGGAACTGTTTCATTTTATTTCTCTCTTGCCGATAGAATGGAGGATCGTTTCCTCCTGCTCCACCGTCACTACCCCTACAAGCTTGCCATGAAAAATCCCGATTGCCGCGAGCACCTTGAAGAGATCTACACCTGTTTTATCGATCTTTTTGAACGGGCCATCCTCAAAGGGCAGAAAGACGGATCCATTCGAGAAGTCCACAGTAAAAAACAGGCTCTCCTCCTCTTTACTCTGGTGGATGGCCTGGTTCGACTTGGAACCTATAACCTGTATAAGGCCGGTCCTCTATATAGCGACCTTATAGATTCCTGTCGCTGCATGCTGACAAACAAACAACAAGAAACGAAGCCTACTTTTATCAACCCACAAAACAAAAGAGCCCACTCACTATGATCCTTGCAAAAATTTTCCCTTTCATACTCTGGTTCAAGGGGTACAAGCTGGACGAATTCAAGCTGGACCTTATGGCCGGTATCACGGTAGCACTGGTTCTAATCCCTCAATCCATGGCCTATGCTCAACTAGCAGGTCTTCCCGCTTACTATGGCCTCTATGCCGCTTTTCTACCGCCCATGGTGGCAGCTCTTTTTGGTTCCAGTCGTCAGCTGGGCACCGGCCCGGTGGCCGTTGTCTCCCTGATGTCGGCTGCCTCCCTTGAACCTTTGGCCACTGCCGGTTCCCCTGAGTTCATCGCCTACGCTATCGTTCTGGCCCTGGTTGTCGGTATTTTCCAATTCTCCCTTGGCGTATTGCGCCTTGGAATGGTGGTTAACTTCCTCTCCCATCCGGTTATTAACGGTTTCACCAATGCTGCAGCCATCATCATTGCCTCATCTCAGTTCTCCAAGTTTTTCGGGGTCTATGTGGATAAGGCAACTCATCACTATGAGACCATGACTCGGGTTTTCCAAGCAGCAATGGACTACACCCATATTCCCACCCTTGCCTACGGCGTCAGTGCCGTGGTCATTATGGTCGTCTTGAGAAAAATTAATCCGAAAATCCCCGCCGTACTGGTCGCTGTTACCATCACCACCCTTTTCTCATACTTTACCGGCTTCAGCAATGATGCCTATGTTCCTGTTTCATCTGTCAAAGCTCCTGGTATCGAAGCAAAGATTCACGAGTACAACGAGATCACAACCCTTATCAATACACATGGTGAAGAGCGTGCCCGTATCGGTAATGCTGCCGATGATCTGCGTAAAGCGGAATCAGGAAGCCATGGTGGCGGTCCCTCCGTTGAACGCCTAGAACTTGAAAGCGAAGTAAATATCCTGACCGTACACATGGCGCATGGCAAAGAAGAAGCACACCTGCTCCGCAAAGATCTCAGGGATATGAAATTTGAGGCAGTCAAAGAAGGAGAGACTTACACCTTTTACCCCAAAGGAACTATCCCCGCAGGCTTAGAGACCGATGGCGGCACCTGGCGCCTCAAAATGAAAAACGCTGTGCTGGACACCAGCAAACTGACCATGATGGGCGGTGGCGCCATTGTCGGAAAGATCCCAGAGGGACTTCCGACCTTGAGCATGCCTGATCTGACCGCTAAGAGCTTTTTCAAACTGCTGCCCACAGCCATTATTATCTCTCTGCTGGGATTCATGGAAGCCATTGCCATTGCCAAGGCCATGGCTGCCAAGACCGGTCAGAAGCTTGACCCCAACCAGGAGCTGATAGGCCAAGGTCTTGCCAACATGCTCGGTTCTGTTGGATCGAGTTACGCAGTTTCCGGCTCCTTTTCCCGTTCAGCAGTCAATCTACAGGCCGGAGCGGTCTCCGGTATCTCGTCCGTGGTCACCTCCATGATGGTGGTCCTAACCCTGCTCTTCTTCACCCCTTTGCTCTATCATCTGCCCCAGGCCACCCTGGCTGCCGTTATCATGATGGCGGTTATCGGCCTGATCAATGTCAAAGGATTTATCCACTCATACAAGGCCCAATGGTATGACGGTGTCATCTCCGTTCTCAGTTTCCTGGTCACCCTGTACTTTGCTCCGCATCTTGACAAAGGTATCATGGTCGGTTTTGTCCTCTCCATGGGCGTATTCCTCTACAAGTCCATGCGCCCGGTTGTAGCCGAACTCTCCATGTGTGAAGACAAGGTACTCAAGAGTTCAGAGTATTACAGACTCAAAGGCTGCCGTCATATCTCGGTAGTTCGCTTTGACGGCGCCCTGTTCTTTGCCAATGCCAGCTATCTCGATGAGCAGGTAGCCAAATTCAGGAGTGAACGCCCGGACCTCCGCTATATCCTCCTTGATGCCAAAGGGATCAATGAGATGGATGCATCGGGTGAAGAGGCCCTGGCCATGATCGTCGACCGTCTCCGCGCGGCGGAACTAGGTTTTGCCATGTGTGGTGTCAAAGGCCAGGTTCTTGCGGTCATGGAACGGACACACCTGCTGGATAAAATCGGCACGGAAAATCTGTACCCGGATACGAAGAATGCCGTTGCCGACATCATCACCAAGGTCCATACAGACAGTGACCTGCCTAAAGAAGGCTGCAAAAACTGTCCGTTGACCAAATACATCCCGGCCTAAGGCCAGGTTGCATCACAACAAAAAGGCCGCTGACCCAAAGGGGTCAGCGGCCTTTTTGTTTGCAGGAAAAGATTAGCTCCTGAAACTGGTGGTGAAAAGGAGATCGTATAAAAGATGTCAACACACAGAAGCAACACGCCTCTGAATGTGTGAAGTGTTCTCCAGGTATCTTGCGGAGATGCCTGGTCAAGAATCAACTGACAATAACAGCCATGGGGTTTTCCGAATAAAGAACAGTGGTTCTTTAGATTTTACTCAGTGACAGGCAACGTCCTTCTCTTCCTCTCATACTGTTCCGACTTCCACTCTGTTACGCCCATTTCGCTTAGCCCTGTACAGGGCTTGATCACCGGCTTTAATCAGTGCTGCACGGCTTATTTTCGACTTCCCCGCATCGCTGCTGGCCGCAAGCCCTATGCTTATGGTAACAGAAATAACCTGCCCGTTATATTCAATCCGTTCCTGCTCAACCCCTCTGCGCAGGCGCTGGGCAAGGACCTTGGCTCCGTGAGTATCAGTTACAGGCAGAACTATGGCAAACTCTTCTCCCCCATAGCGGGCAACAAAATCACATTGCCGCACCAGTGCAACAAATACACGGCTCACCTCTTTCAAGACGTGGTCACCGGCAGGATGTCCATAGTTGTCATTGACCTTTTTGAAAAAATCGATATCCAGCATCAGCAGAGAAATGGGGTGTTTATAGCGGCCTGCGCGTTCCAGTTCCGTTTCCAGTACTTCCTGAAAATATCTATGATTATTCAGACCAGTCAAGCCATCAAGCAAAGCAAGTTCACGGAGACTATCATTTGCCTGTTTCAACTCCATGGCAAGTTTTTCGGCACTCTGTTTTGCCTGTTTCAGTTCAAGAACAATCTGCTCATAAGAGAGATTCAATCGGCCCAGCTCGTCATTTGCCTCCTGCATGATCTGAGAAAAGGGTTTGATCTCTCCTGAATCAATTGCAAAGAGATCCATGACCTCACGAGCCTTCTCACCAACAGTATCAATCAAACGATCTATCTGTTCATTGGAAAGCTGACAGCTCTTAGCCAGGCCTGCGTGCACCTCCATTGATTTTCTGTTACTGCGCACACCATGATACATGGCTGAAATCTTATCAGCAAAACCAAGTACCAATGCCGCCTGGCCATACGTTTCATCAGAATTCTCAAGGTGATGAAAACGTATCGGTTGACAGATCGAATCAGGCAGATTCCAGGATTCAAGAAAATGACAACCTACCTCTGCATGGTCATAGCCAAACTGTTCCTTTTCCGTTGCACAGACACTTTTCCCGCTTACTCGCTTATCATCCAAAACCGTGGCATAGGCACTGGAGTCAGAAAGAAAGAGGATCAGCACACCAATGTCCTGTAATAAAGCAGAGACAAAGATATCCCTATCCTTACAACCAATATCTTTTCCGAGAACCTCTGCAGCAACAGCAGAAGTAATAGCCCGCCGCCAAAAAAGATTCAGGTCAAAATTCCCCTGGGGTGCATCCTGAAAATCCTGAACAATGACAAATGAAAGGGCTATATTTCTTAGGGCATCGGTGCCGATCAGGGCTGTGGCCTGTGAAAGAGAATCAACAGGTTTAGGAAGCCCATAGAGACAGGAATTAGCAATTTTCAGGATGCGGGCACTCAGGGCAGGATCTGCGGAGATAATCCGCGCCAGCTCATCAAATGAATTTTCATCCTGTTGAACCGCTTCAAGGATTTTAAGGGCAACGGCAGGTGGGGAAGGTAACCTGCATTTTTCATCAAAAAACCCCTGCAAACTGTCCATTCACTTCCCCCCTTTGCTAATTACAAAAAAAGAATTTCACTGTCATTTCAGTATGCCACAGTAACCAATAGCACACTAGAGGGAGAAGAGCCAAGCAAAGATTTTCCCATTCCCATAGAAGAATGAAAAAAATATGAGACTGCAGATGCTACACATTTTTGGAGTTTGTTACCCTGCTGTACTGCCAAGCCCTCTATCTTAGTCCTCTAACATCTCCATTTCTCCCTGGGCTGCCTCCCACTTTTCATACCAGTGCTCAAGGCTGCTGACACAGGTATCATAGTCACCTGACGTTGCTGTCCAGGCCTCCTGATCCTGATAGAGATCCGGATCAGCCATGCGGGCCTCAAGATCTGTCTTTTGCTCTTCGAGCTTCTCCACCTGTTTTTCCGCCTCTTCAGCCTTCTTCTTCCATGGGCCAAATTTGCGGTTGCGTTCCTTGCGCTCTTGTGCTTCCTGCTTTCGTTTTTCCTTACGCGACACCTGTGAATGAGGAGTGTCATTTTGGGGCACTGATGAGGAAACACTCTCCTGTTTCTGTGTGCTCTCATGCACTGCTGCTTCGGCCTCAATTTTTTGTAAATAGTCGCTTATATTTCCCTCGTACACTGCAACCCTGCCCTCCTTCACCTCCACCACCTTATTGACAAAACTGTCAAGGAAGTAACGGTTATGAGAAACCACTAGAAGAAACCCGTCATACTGGGCCATGGCCTCCTGCAGCACCTCCTGAGAGCTCATGTCCAGATGGTTGGTGGGTTCGTCCAGGAGCATGCAGTTGGCTGGCGTGGCAATCATCTTGGCCAGGGCCAATCGACTCTTTTCCCCTCCGGAGAGGACCGAGACCTTTTTATCCACCTCTTCCCCACGGAAGAGGAAGGCACCGAGCAGAGAACGTATCCGAGTGATAGGCATATCCTTGACAGAAAGAGACAGAGTCTCCAGGGCAGTGAGAGATGGTGAGAGCTCCTGGGCCTGATGCTGCCCGAAATAGGAGAGATGGACATTGTGCCCCAGCTTCACCTCACCTGAATCCATAGCAATGGCACCGCTGACAATCTTGAGCAGGGTCGATTTTCCAGCCCCATTGACACCAACCATTGCCACCTTGTCGCCACGCTGGAACTGAAAGCTCACATCTTTAAACACATCCTTTCCGGCAAATGCCTTGCACAGACGCTCTACCTGCAGCACATCCCTGCCCGAGGCCGGAGCCGGTGGAAAGCTGAAACGGATCTGCCTGTCCTCATCCCCAATTTCGATCAAATCCATCTTTTCCAACTGCTTGACTCGGCTCTGCACCTGTTTAGCCTTAGTGGATTTTGAGCGAAACCGATCGACAAAACGCATGGTCTGCTTGATCTGTGCCTGCTGATTGTCATAAGCAGCCTTCTCGATGGTTCGACGTTCTGCCTTCTCCTTCTCATAGTAGGAGTAGTTGCCCTTATAAATCGACAACCTGCCCAGACTCAACTCCCAGGTTGATGTGGTCACCTTATCGAGAAACATCCTGTCATGGGAAATAATGACCATGGCCCCCTTGTAGGAACGGAGAAAATCCTCCACCCAGGTGAGCGAGCTGAGATCCAGATGATTGGTGGGTTCGTCGAGGAGGAGAAGCGAGGGCGCGGCCAGCAGCATCTTGGCCAGCATCAGACGCATAATCCAGCCTCCGGAAAAAGAAGAGGCCGGTTTGTCCATATCCTCCTGATGAAAGCCCAGGCCCAACAGGATTTTTTCAATCCGGGCCCGCATGGTATATATGCCGCTTCCCTCCAGCCGATGCTGAATCTCACCCTGCCGCTGCAGCATCTGGGTAAACTCTTCCGACTGATGATCCACCAAAGCAAGATCCTGGTGAAGGCGATCTGCCTCCCTTTGCAGCTCCAGCAACTCTGCAAAGGCACTCTCCGCTTCTTCATACAAGGTCTGACCGGACACCAGAGCGCTGGACTCCTGGGGAAGATAGGCCACGGTGAAATACTTTGCCCGGTTGAGAACCCCGTCATCACAGGTACTGACCCCTGCCATAATTTTAAGCAGAGTTGATTTCCCTGCTCCGTTGACCCCCATAAGGCCGATACGATTTCCCTCATGAACCTGAATCGAAAGATCTTTAAACAGGTGTTTTTCTCCGTAACGAATATCCAGGTGATTAAGCGATAACATATTTCATTGTACCCCGTTGCATGGTTGTATCCGTTTTCAGATCCATTCGTTCTTGAAGCCCCAGCTCCTGCAGGCGTTTCATGTTTATCCGTTTCGGGCCGACAAAGGCAGAAAGATCCCGATCCGAGATATCCAGTCGAAGCCGACTTTCCGGCGGACAGGAGACAAGCAACCTGCGCACACGCCTGAACCAGTGTCTGGCTGCCACCAATTCTCCAAATGATGGATGATAGGGACCTGCCAAAAGTTCTTTTTCAAGTGATGTTGAAGCCTGCAATCCCATCCGCATTATTGCAATCCCGGCCTGATCCAGCATCTCTTTAGCCCGACAGCAAAGAGCAATTGCCCGATTCATGGTCATGGGGTGATACACACCCCGACGATACTGTTCAGCCAGGCCGGAACCGTCAATAACCAGTGTAGGATAGAGTCGGACAAAGGCGGGTTCGAGTTCTACCACCTGCCTCAAAGTCCTCAAAAAGGAGATGCTTGTCTCCATGGGAAGACCCGGCATCAGTTGAATCCCAAGCTGCAGACCTTTTTCTTTCACGATCCGGACAGCCCGTATTGAATCTTCACTGCTGTGTCCCCGCTCTGCTGCCAGCAACACACGGTCATCCAGGGATTGCACACCAAGCTCCACTGTCTTGACCCCATTCTTCAACAAAAAATCACAAACATTCTCATCGACACAATCGGGCCGGGTGGAGAGCCTGACAGACCCCACCTCCCCCGCCTGCAAAAACGGCTGAACAGCACCCAGCAATGTCTCCTGGCGAGCCAAGGAAAGGCAGGTAAAGGAACCTCCGTAAAAGGCCACCTGCACCTCACTATAACGACGGGAATAACCGAGCCATTCTGTGATGGTCTGCCGAACCAGGGCTGCATCGTCTTTTTCCTGCCCTTGCATACCACTGATAGAAAGCTGATTACAGAAAAGGCAGTGGCAGGGGCAACCCTGATGAGGAATAAAAACAGGAATAACAAGAATCATATACGATATCTTTTCAGCTAGTTAAACTACAGGCTGAAAGAAACACAGGTTACAGGTCAAAACACAATCCCGCAAGATCCGTTCAGCCTTCGGCCTCCAGTCTCTCGCCTCTCTTACTCTGAAAACTGAGCCACCACATCATCCAGTTCATTAAGAGTTGCCGCTGCCGCCCTCTGCTCCGCCTCTTTCTTCGATCCGGCAACACCGGTGCCAAGCGGAGTATCACGGAACAGAACCGAGACAGTGAAAATCTTCTGATGGGAAGGCCCCTCTTCCAAATCAAGTCGATAGGAAGGGGCTTCATTGAATTTCTCCTGCAATGCCTCCTGCAGCCTGCTCTTCGCATCTGCCATCAGCAGCTCTTCCTTTTTGGCATCAATGGCCGGAATAAAAAAACGAGCAATAATCGCTTCCACGGTGACATAATCACTATCTTCAAAGATCGCCCCTATCAGTGCCTCATAGGCACAGGAGAGAATAGACGACTTCTTCCGGCCATTGGAGGAATCTTCCCCTTTTCCCAGACAGAGATAATCACCCAACTGGATGTTCCGGGCCATGGTTGCCAGATGAGTCTCATTGACCAGCGAAGAGCGCAGTCGGGTCAACTCACCTTCCCGCATGTCTCGAAATTGTCTGCACAGGGTGTGTCCTATGACCAGATCAAGAACTGCATCGCCAAGGAATTCTAAAATTTCATTGTTTTTATCGATCCGGGCCTGTTCAAAAGCAAAGGAAGAGTGAATCAGAGCTTTTTGCAACAGGCGCAGATCGGTAAAACGATAACCAAGGACCTGTTCCAACACCGCCAGGTCTTCCTTGTTTCGTTGTACCAGTGAATCAATATCCATCACCATTTTCCCCTTGTGAAAAAAACAAACTATGGTATAAAGTTGTTCGTGCCTATCAGGCACCTTCCGGCGGCGTAGCCAAGCGGCTAAGGCACTGGTCTGCAAAACCATGATTCAGCGGTTCAAATCCGCTCGCCGCCTCCAGCACTTTCAAGGCGATAACCATACAACCGGTTATCGCCTTTTTTTTATGCTTTAGGGTACCTTGAAAAATTAGATCTTTTGTTCAAAATCGAGGAACAGACAAAAAACAAGCGCAGCATATAGTTGATATGTGAGCATTATTTTTTTGGCTGTAACGAAGAGCTTGGGCAAAAAGGCAATTTTTCGGGGTGGCCTTCACATAAAAAAGGGGGCAGGCTTAGCCCCTACCCCCTCTAAAAGAAGTCTTATAGCACAAAACGTGCTTTCCAGCACCTTTTTCCTTTTCCACCTATCAGATCAGGAAAGCTTCTCCACCGGAATTCCCCATATTTCTTCGGCATACTGACGAATGGTCCGATCTGTGGAGAATTTTCCCATCTTCGCCACATTGCGTATGGCCATACGCGTCCACTGCTCCTGATCTTTAAAGGCCTCACCCACCCGCTGCTGGCAATCCAGATACGATTCAAAATCGCGCAACAGGAGATAGGGGTCATGGGGATTCATCAGACTCTCCACCAGGGGCATGAACAGCTCTTTATTACCGCGGCTGAAAGCACCGTTACGCAGACTTTCCATCACTTCTGCTACCACAGGATTTTCATCGCAGATAAGCTGCGGCGAACGACTGATATTCAGACGTTCATACTCTGCCTCTTCTGCCGTCATGCCGAAGATGAAAATATTTTCCTCGCCCACCTCTTCTAGAATCTCGATGTTGGCACCATCTAAGGTACCGATAGTAAGCGCACCATTTAAGGAAAATTTCATATTGCCAGTACCCGATGCCTCGGTACCTGCGGTGGAGATCTGTTCAGAGAGATCTGCCGCCGGCATGATCACCTCGGCCTGGGAGACATTATAGTTTGGCAGAAAGACCACTCGCAGCCGTTTCCCGATCCGAGGATCATTGTTAATCACATCAGCCACTGAGTTGATCAGCTTGATAATGAGCTTGGCTATCCAATAGGAAGGTGCCGCCTTACCGGCAAAAATCACTACGCGTGGTGCCAGATCCCGCTCCGGATGCTGAATCATCTGGTGATAGAGACTGATAATATGCAGGCAATTGAGCAGCTGTCTTTTGTACTCATGGATTCGCTTCACCTGCACATCAAACATGGCGTCAGGGTCAACATCCACACCGCAAAGCTCATTTATGAGCATGGCCAGTCGCTTCTTATTTTTCAGCTTGACCTCCCGCCACTTCCGGCAAAATTTCTTGTCGGCAGCCAGGGGGAGCAGACCGCGCAACTGATCCAGATCCGTGACCCAGTCAGAACCGATATGGCTGCTGATCAGTTTGGCCAATCCCGGATTGGCGAGAAGCAGCCAGCGTCTGGGGGTAATTCCGTTGGTCTTGGAATTGAATTTATCGGGATAAAATTCATTGAAAGTGGGAAATATATTTTCTTTCAACAACTTGGCATGAAGCTCTGCTACACCATTGACCGAATGACTGCCGATGATGGCCAGGTGGGCCATACGGATCTTTTTTCCATCCCCACTCTCTTCAATGATGGACATAGTCTGCAAACGATTCATATCACCGGGGTACTGCATTTTGACAGTATCGAGAAACCGTTGATTGATTTCATAGATAATCTGCAGGTGACGGGGCAGGACCCTTTCCATCATCTCCACAGTCCATTTCTCAAGCGCCTCGGGCATCAGGGTATGATTGGTATAAGCAAAGGTGTGGGTACAGATATCCCAGGCCTTTTCCCAGGTCAGTCCCTCCTCGTCCAGAAGCAGACGCATGAGCTCGGGAATGGCAATGGCCGGATGGGTATCATTGAGTTGAACCACTATCCGCTCACTGAATTTATTAAAATCGTGATGCTTTTTCTTGTAGCGACGCATAATATCCTGGAAAGTGGCTGCCACAAAAAAGTACTGCTGTTTCAAGCGCAGTTCCTGCCCTGCCAGGTTATGATCTGGTGGATAAAGGACCTTTGAGATGGTCTCGGAACTCACCTTGGACTGTACGGCACCGATATAGTCACCACGGCTGAAGTAACTGAGATCGAGTTCACGGGATGCCCGGGCCGTCCATAAGCGCATGTTGATGACATGGTCATTTTCAAATCCAGGCACCAGGATATCGCAGGGCATGGCCATGACATCAGCGGTATCTATCCATCGTACCCGGTAACGCCCTTCAGCATCCAGATAGGTGGAGACACGGCCGTAAAAATGGACTGGAAAGACAGGGAGTTTTCGATCAAACTCCCAAGGCGTCCCATAGCGCAGCCAGTTATCCGGACTCTCCACCTGATAACCATCGATCAGTTGCTGATAAAACAGACCATACTCATAGCGGATTCCATAGCCATATGCCGGAATTTTAAGAGTAGCAATGGAGTCCATAAAACAGGCGGCAAGACGGCCAAGGCCACCGTTGCCAAGGGCGGCATCTTCTTCCTCTTCAGCCAGGATACTCAGATCATAGCCCAGCTCTTCCACTGCATCTTTTACCTGATCATAAATTCCCAGGTTGATGATTGCGTTGCTCAATGAGCGACCGATCAAAAACTCCAGCGAGAGATAATAAACCCGCTTCTTTTCTTTGTCATAATAGGCCTTCTGTGTATCAATCCACTTCTCGGTCATGATGTCACGAAGTGTATAGGCCAGTGCCTTGTAGATATCACTCTTCCCGGCCCGCTCCGGATCACGTCCTTGAAAACTCATCACATGGTGGAGAATATTTTTTTTCAGCGAATCCACCGTGGTCGGACACATTTCCGACGGCAGCATTTTACTTTCAATCTTGCACTGCTTTGCTCTTTTGGGGGGGGACATTGTACTCACCTGTATCTATCATTTATGATTCTAGGGTACCTTGAAAAATTAGAATTTTCGTTCAAAATCGAGGCATGAGAAAAATTTTACCGCAGACATATATTTGATATTGCGAGGATAAAATTTTCCTCATAACGAAGAGTTTGGGGGAAAAAACAATTTTGCACGGTAGCCTCTAGATGTTACCAGCCACATACAACACTACAGCGACCAACGAACAGCAGTTTCTCTACATTTCCAAAACCTTATATAGATGCTACCAAATCCTCAGAAAAAAAGGAAAAAAAATATCCCCCCTATCCACACCTCCTCGCCCCTGTCAGGGCCTGATCTCTTTTACAGCCCAGTACAGAATCGATTTGACAGAGGCGTAATCCTGGCTATACTTTCTGTGAGCAGTTATTTGCATAAAAGATATTTTTTAGTGGATAGGTGTTGAGTATCCCCTTTAGAAAAATTTTATGCTACAATGTAGCCCAAACAAACAATTATAGCACGGCGGGGAACCGAATCAACACGCCCTCCTATGCATGCGACGGCTTAACAGAGAAAAAGGATAACAGAAGATGACAGAAAAGAGTGGCTTGGTCAAAAAAGAGACATTAATTTATGCTCTGCTTATCGGTTTTGTGGCAGGATTTATCAGTGGGGCAATATTTGCCGTATACAAACTAAGCCCCAGCACCTCATCCCAACAAGTTTCAGAGACAATACCCAACATCAACACATCATCCCAACTGAACAACCAGCAGAAAGAGGCCATAGCCAACCTGGAAGCCGAGGTTACGGCAAACGCAGACAACGTGGAGGCCTGGACCAGACTTGGCCACCTTTACTATGACACCGAGCAACCAGACAAGGCCATTGCAGCCTATACGCACTCTCTTGCCCTGCAGCCAAACAATCCGGATGTCTGGACGGATATGGGAGTCATGTACCGAAGGAATAAACAACCTGACAAGGCCATAGAATCTTTTGAAAAGGCCTACTCCATCCAACCAGGCCACGAACCCTCACGCCTGAACAAAGGAATCGTCCTGCTCTATGACTTTGACAAACCCCTGGAAGCCATTGCTGCCTGGGAAGAGCTCCTGGCAATCAATCCCCAGGCAAAACTAAACAGCGGCATGGCGTTACAACAGGCGGTGGAGGAAATAAAGAAAGAACTCGCCACCATGACACCTGCTGAAGCACAGGAACAAAAATGACAGCCGATATTAATATCCCGGAACACTGCGATCATGAGACTTTCAGCTCCGCCTGCCTTCATGACAAGGTGCCACCAGTGGTCAAAACCCTGGTGGCCGCCTGGCAGACCGAAGACTGTTTCGACCATGTGGGCCCTGTCCCCATCCCGTCGCACAAATCAATAATCGACATCATCTACCAGGTACGGCAGATCCTTTATCCCGGATATTTCACCAAGACCAAACTACACGCCTCCAATCTCGAATACTATCTGGGAAAAGAGACAACAGAACTCTACGAGCGACTGACCAATGAAATCATCATGGCCATTCGTCATGATTGCCGTCGGAGCAACCAGCCATGCACTCAATGTGAAGAACGCGGCCACCGCATGGCGCTCTCCTTTATCGAAACCCTGCCCGGAATTTCTGCTCTGCTCTCCACCGATATCCGGGCAACACTGGCCGGAGACCCTGCCACCGCAAGTTCCGACGAGGTCATCTTCTGCTATCCCGGCCTGCTGGCCACCTCCATCTACCGAATGGCCCATGAACTCTACCTCCTGAAGGTCCCCATCATCCCCCGCATCATGACCGAACACGCCCACAGTCTCACCGGGATCGACATCCACCCGGGTGCCTCCATCGGGCCGGGATTCTTCATCGACCATGGCACCGGCGTCGTCATCGGCGAAACCACCTTGATTGGGGCCAATGTCCGCATCTACCAGGGCGTAACCCTAGGCGCCCTGTCCCTTCCCAAAGATGCCGGCAAGACACTGCAGCATGTCAAACGCCATCCCACCATAGAAGATGATGTGATCATTTACGCCAACACCACCATCCTCGGCGGCAACACAAAAATCGGAGCACGATCAGTAATAGGAGGAAATATCTGGCTGACCGAAAGTGTTCCCTCCGACACCAGGGTCATACTCAAACGACCGGAGCTCATCTATTCCGGAAGAAAAGGCGGGACATCGTGAATCGGCTTTGCCGGAGTTGAAAGTGGCACGTTAAAAGAGTACAGAAGACTCCGCTTCGCGGAGTTTCAAACCTGATTCTTCAGCAAAGGAGCCTTTGCCCATGACCTGTTCCGTTACCGCCACCGTAGGCAACACTCCACTCCTCTCCCTTTCCCGTCTTTGTCCAAACTGCCTGGCTCAGATACTGGCCAAACAGGAATCCCGTAATCCCATGGGCAGTGTCAAGGACCGTATTGCACTGGCCATGATTGAAGCCGGCGAACAAGACGGTCTCATTCGAGAAGGGACAACTATTATCGAGGCCACCTCCGGCAATACCGGATTGGGCCTGGCCTTTGTCTGTGCCGAAAGGGGACTCTCCCTTATTCTCACCATGCCGGAAAGCATGTCCCTGGAACGGAGAACGCTCCTCAAACATCTGGGGGCTCGTCTTGTCCTCACTCCGGCCGCCAATGGCATGAAGGGGTCCATTGGGGCGGCTGAAGAGCTATTGCTGAACACACCTAACAGCTTCATGCCCAGACAGTTTGACAATCCGGCCAATCCCAAAATCCATAGGGAGACAACCGCCGAAGAGATCTGGCAGGCCACAGCAGGGAATATTGATATCTTTGTGGCAGGCGTTGGCACCGGAGGCACCTTCACAGGAGTTGTAGAAACGCTCAAAGAAAAAAATCCTGCCCTCCTTGCCGTTGCAGTGGAGCCAGCCGACTCTCCGGTCCTTTCCGGGGGCAAGCCCGGGCCCCATAAAATCCAGGGAATCGGGGCGGGCTTCATTCCCTCCATCCTGCAAACCGAACTTATCGACCATATCATCACCGTCACAAACAGCGATGCCATGGAAACAGCCAGACTACTTGCCACACAAGAAGGCCTGCTGGTCGGCATCTCCTCAGGGGCAGCCGCCTGGGCAGCACTGCAACTGGCACGGGAAGAGACAAACAGCAACAAAACCATTGTCACCATCCTTCCGGATACCGGTGAGCGTTACCTGAGTACTGAACTCATGGAATAAGCGAAGATACAGGTGGTCTTCCTTCTCCTTCCAAGCTGGACTCATCAGAAGGTGAGTAACCTTTCAGGATCACACTAACAACCTGTATCCCAATTTAACACCCCTTCCACCTTCTCATTTGACTCCTTACCTCTCTTTATCATAGACTGTTGATAGAGTAAAAAATACGTACAATTATTTTCCTGTTACATGAATTGCCCCTTGCTTCTATGATTTTGCATTCATCGTCAACCTCCACAGGCAATGCCGCACGGTTTGGATTTTTTTGAAAAATCTAAGGTCTCGCTTATGACAACAGATCACTCCGTCACCATTCTTACCATAGAAGATGACCAACTGGTGCGTAAGGCGATCACTGCGTACCTGCAGAGACTTGGTTATCTTGTGCTCCAGGCTACAGATGGGGAAGAGGGTCTTGAGATATTTCGGAGGGCACACCCCGACCTTGTCCTCACCGATCTCCGACTGCCAAAACTTGATGGCATGGCACTCCTCTCTACTATCCAAAAAGAATCTCCAGACACTCCTGTTATCATTGTTTCCGGCATGGGTACCCTGGAAGACGCTATCAAGGCCTTAAAACTTGGTGCCAGAGACTATGTCACCAAACCGATTACCGACATGGGCCTGCTGGAACATGCAGCTGCCCGAGCTTTGGAACGAGTCAGACTGATCAAGGAAAACAGACGGTATCAGTCCTTTCTCGAAGAAGAGGTCCAGAAAAAGAACGCTGAGCTCCAGCAGGCCCAAAAGCTTGAAGCCATCGGTACCCTTGCCGGAGGGATTGCCCATGACTTTAACAATATCCTTGCAGCCATCATAGGTTTCACAGAACTTGCCCTGCTTAAAACAGAAAAAGAAAGTGAGGTCGCTGACTATCTGGGCCAGGTACAAAAAGCCGGTCGACGTGCAAAAGAACTGGTACTCCAACTCCTCACCTTCAGTCGCAAGACAGATACAAAACGTCACCCTATTCAAGCAGCGCTCATCATCAAAGAGGCCTTGAAATTTACCCAGGCAACGCTGCCGGCCACAGCCCGAATATCTCATTTCATCAATGCAAAAGAGACAATGATCCTGGCAGATCCTACCGAGATTCATCAGATAATCACCAACCTCTGTACCAATGCCTTCCATGCCCTGCCTGATGAACAGGGTACAATCACAGTAACCCTTGATGACGTCAACAACAGCACAGACGAACTGAGAAAGCAGCCGAAGCCGGCAGTCGGCAACTATCTGCAACTTACGGTCAGTGATGATGGATGCGGCATGGACCAGAAAATCCAGAATAGTATTTTCAACCCCTTTTTTACCACCAAGGAAAAGGAACAAGGCACCGGTCTTGGTCTTTCCGTGGTGCATGGTATCGTCACAGACATCGGCGGCACTATCAAGGTGAAGAGTGAAGCGGACAAGGGTTCGACATTCACCCTCCTGTTTCCGGCAATAGAGACAAGCACACAAGAAACTGTCCCTGTCGTCTCCCTGCCCTGCGGCAACGAGCGCATCCTGTTTGTTGATGATGAAGAGGAGTTACGACTACTGGCCGAGCGAATGCTTACCTACCTCGGTTACTCTGTTCTCTGCTGCTCTTCCGGTCAAGACGCCCTGGAAAAATTCAAAGAGGATACTGCCGCTTTCGACCTGGTCATCACTGATCAATCCATGCCTCAGATGCCAGGAACAGAGCTGACAAAGGAAATATTAGCCATCACTCCTGGTCTGCCGATACTCCTCTACACCGGCTACAGTTCCATGATCGACAAAGAAAAAGCCATGGCCATGGGAATCAGGGGGTTTCTTCTAAAACCACTCTCAATCAGCACAATGGCCCAGGAGATACGAAGCATTCTTGATAACTAGTAAAGGGTACCTTGAAAAATTAGAATTTTCGTTCAAAGTCGAGGCATGAGAAAAATTTTACCGCAGACATATGTATGATATTCCGAGGATAAAATTTTTCTCATAACGAAGAGCTTGGGCGAAAAGGCAATTTTGTAAGGTGGCCTAAAACAGATGGAAACAATCATCAACCGCCTAACAAGCATCTACGTTTTGCTATCAGGTCTCAGCTGAATAGAGTGAACTCCTCAAGGGAGAGAAGAGAAGATGGAAACAACAACAGAAAAAAAAACATCATGAAAGAAACACATCCATCCCGGAAATCACTATTCCCTCTAAAGCGCCATACCATTATTCTGACAACTGTGTGGACTGCATTCATCATCCTGGGGACGGTCTGGCACTTGTTCGAGGCGTACCAGAATACGATGCAGTCAGCATACATCCAGGCGACACGCTCATTTGAAAAGGATCTGGTATACCGACAATGGGCCGCGAGTCATGGTGGCGTTTATGTACCGATAAGCAAAGAGACTCCCCCCAATCCCTACCTGTCGCATATAAAAAATCGTGACATCACCACCACAGACGGACAAAAACTGACCCTGGTCAATCCCGCCTACATGACCCGTCAGGCATATGAAATCGGGTACAAAGAATTTAACCATCAAGACCATATCACCAGCCTCAATCCCATTCGCCCTGAAAATAAACCGGATAGTTGGGAGGCCAAAGCGCTGCAAAAATTTCAACAGGGCAAGACCGAGGTAAGCGAATCCGCAAAAATCGGAGACACTGAATACTTCCGTATGATGCGACCACTGATCACCGAGTCCTACTGTCTAAAATGCCACGCAACACAGGAATACAAAGAAGGCGACCTGCGTGGCGGCATCAGTATATCTGTACCGACAGAACCGCTATGGATACTCATGCACAATCATTTAACTACCTTCATCATGAGCTACGGCCTCGCCTGGCTGCTGGGCCTGGCCGGCATAAAATTCGCTACCTTGCGCATAGGACAACATATCCGTAAGCGCGACCAGGCTGAGGAGGCGCTGCAGAACACATTGACGGAATACACCGATCTCTACAACAATGCCCTGGATATGTTTGTCTCAGTGGATACCACCAATGCACAGATCATTCAGTGCAACCAGACTCTGCTTTCGACTCTGGGCTACAACAGGGAAGAAATCATCGGCCGCCCTGTTTTTGACATCTACCACCCTGACTGTCTTGAAGAAATCAAAAATGACATCCTTCCCACCTTTTTCAGAACAGGGCTCATTACGAACAAGGAGGTAATGCTGCACTGTAAAGATGGCTCTCCCTTGTCCGTGACCCTTGATCTTTCAGCTGTTCGAGACAAGAACAACAGGATCATTCAAAGCAGATCAATCCTGCATGATATTTCTGACCGAAAAAGTCTGAGAGAACAACTCATTATCAGTGAGAAAATGGCTACTATCGCAGGACTGGCCGCAGGTGTTGCCCATGAAATCAACACCCCTCTTTCGGGAATTCTTCAATCAATTCAAATCATTGAATTGGGACTTGACCCGGAGCAGAAAGAGAACCGCAGCCTTGCCGCCGACTGCGGCATAGAACTTGCCAATGTCCAAAACTACCTGCAGAAAAAAGAGCTTGATTTCTTTCTCAACGGCATCAAAGACTCTGCCACCACGGCAGCCCATATTATCTCCGACCTCCTCCAATTCAGCCGACCGCAGATGAGTGAACGCATTACAGTCGACCTATCTGATCTGATTGACCGTTCCGTGGAACTCGCCAAGACGGATTATTTACTGAAGAAGGAGTATAATATACTCAATGTGAAGTTCATCAAAGAGTACAGTTCGGATCTCCCCGAAGTCAACTGCATGGCCATGGAGATAGAACAGGTTCTCATCAACCTCATCAAGAACAGTTGCCAGGCCATGGCAGAAGATGGAGGTCCTGCAGCCCCGCACATTATTATTCGCACAAGGCAACGGGACATGATGGCAGTGATTGAGGTGGAAGATAATGGTCCAGGTATAGAAGGAAAGATCCACCGTCAGATCTTTGATCCTTTCTTCACCACTAAGGATATCGGCAAAGGAACCGGTCTTGGTCTTACCGTATCCTATTCCATTATCTGTGACAAACATGGTGGCACCATGCAGGTAACGAGCATACCCGCCAACCACACAATAATTATCATAGAACTTCCTATCACAGGAGTCAGGGATAATACAAATGAGTAAGAACGAAGAGACAATTCTAATTGCTGAAGATGATCCGCTTGTTCGTAAAACAACGGCTCATTATCTGGCAAAAAAGGGTTTTATCATCCTTGAAGCCGGCAATGGAGATGACGCATTACAGTTGTTCAGAGAAAAAAAACCGGACATCCTTCTTACTGACCTGCGTATGCCGAAACTGGACGGCATGCAGCTCATTCAAACAGTAACGGAAGAATATCCGCATATACCGGTGATTATTTTCTCCGGCATGGGAACAATGAGTGATGTCATAGAGGCATTGCGCGCCGGAGCCTGGGATTATCTCACCAAACCGATAACAAACCTGGATATTCTTGTTCACAGCATCAACAAGGCCTTGGAACGGGCAAAACTTCTTCGCCAGGAAAAATTATACCAGGAAAAACTTGAACAGGAAGTAAATAAACGCACCATAGAACTGCAGCAGCAGAACAGACAGCTCGAACAGGAGATACAGGAACGTAAGGTGCAGGAAGCTCTGGTTCTCCATGCCAAACAGGAGTGGGAACGTACCATTGACGCCATGCCTGATATGGTTGCCATTATTGATGTGGAACACTCCATTGTTCGCATGAATAAAACCATGCTCGATCAACTTGGCAAATCCTACGATGAACTCCTGAATACAAAATGCTTTCTTTGTGCCCATGGCTCAGAGGAAGCGCCCGAGTACTGCCCGCACAGCAAACTCCTCCAGGACAGTAGGCCCCACCGAACTGAAATCTATGAAGAACGTCTTGGCGGACACTGCGAGGTCATAGTGACTCCCTACTATGACCCTGACGGTACTCTTCTCGGCTCCGTCCACATTGCCAGAAATATCAACGCACAGAAAAAGGCTGCCCTGGAAAAGGAGAAACTGCAATCCCAACTGCTCCATGCCCAAAAGCTTGAATCAGTGGGACAGCTGGCGGCCGGCATTGCCCATGAAATCAACACCCCCACTCAATTCATCGGCACCAACATCGCCTTTCTTGATGAAGCGGATCAGGACATCAGTGACTTCATGACACAGATCCAGGAAATTGCCAAGAAAGCCCCCCAGGAGATCGCTGCAGAGATAAACAAGGCCCTGGAAGAGATGGATTGGGCTTACCTGTCCAAAGAAATCCCCTTGGCCATTAAGCAATCGTTTGATGGCGTAAAACGTGTCAGATCCATTGTCCTGGCCATGAAGGAATTCTCTCACCCGGGAAATAAGAACAAAAACCCAATGAATCTGAATCAAATCATCAACACCACTGTAACGGTTGCCCGAAACGAGTGGAAATACGTGGCCGACATGGAGATGGACCTTGATCCGGAGCTCCCGGAAATTCCACTGTTGGCAGATGAAATGAGCCAGGTTGTTCTTAATATGTTAGTCAATGCCGCCCATGCCATCGGTGAAAAACTGGGAGATGACCCGGCGGGAGACAAAGGAAAAATCTCCATCACCACCAAAAAGAATAAAAACGGAATTGAGATGCGTATCCACGACACCGGAGCCGGTATGCCTAATCATGTGCAGCTCCGTATCTTCGATCCTTTTTACACCACCAAAAAGGTTGGCAAGGGTACAGGCCAGGGTTTGGCAATCAGCCATGATGTGATTGTCGATAAACACCAGGGAACCATTGAGGTAAAATCGGTCTTAGGTGAAGGCACAACATTTATTATCCAACTGCCTTTAAAAGATGGAGAAGAGCAATGAGTAAAAAAAAGATCCTTTTTGTAGATGATGAAGCCAATATCCTCTCAGGCTTAAAGCGCATGCTACGTTCAATGCGCAATGAATTTGATCTGCAATTTGCCGAGAGCGGCAAAGAGGCGCTTGAGATCATGGCAAGTGATAACTTTGACGTAGTGGTTTCAGACATGCGTATGCCAGGCATGGATGGGGCAGCACTGCTCACGGAAATACAGAAACTCCACCCCTGTTCCATTCGCATCATGCTCACCGGACAGGCCGATGAAGAATCGATATTACGTACAGTAGGTATTGTCCATCAGTTTCTCGCTAAACCGTGTGAATCGGAGCATCTCAAGGCTATCCTGTTACGAGCAAGTGCCTTGCATGAACTTATCTCTCAGGATGCGCTGAAAAAAATAGTCTCACAGCTTGGCACCTTACCCAGTCTGCCTGAAGTCTATGCAAAACTGCGCAAAGCCATGACAAACCCGGAGGTATCCATAGCAGAAGTTGCAGAAATCATAGAAGAAGATATGGCCATGAGTGCCAAGGTCCTGCAGTTAGTGAATTCAGCGTTTTTCGGTCTGTTTCAAAAGGTGGAGAGTCCGGCCCGTGCCGTAAATCTTTTAGGGCTTGATACCGTTAAAAACCTGGTCCTGGGTGTTGGTGCTTTTTCTGAGATCAAGGCCTCCTCCAAGCTTTTCTCTATCAAAAAACTCTGGTCACACAGTATGACAGTGGGAACCCTTGCCAAGGAAATTGCCTTGAGTGAGTCCGACGACAAGGAACTTATTGATAACTGTTTTCTTGCCGGTCTCCTCCATGACATCGGCAAGCTGGTATTGCTTGCACAAATGGCGGACAAGTATGAAGAGGCAGTTCTGCTTGCCAGAGAGAACAATATCTGCCTGCGTACAGCTGAGAAGGAGATCTTTGATACGGTTCATGGGGACATCGGAGCATATTTAATGGGCTTATGGGGAATGCCCGGACCGGTGGTTGAGGGCATTGGCTTTCACCATCGTCTGGATAACTACCCAGGCAGGCAGTTTAACCCAGCAATTGCTGTCCATGCCGCCAATGCCATTTATTATGAAAACCGGCCCGATGAGCTTGTTGGCGCTCCCCATGAAATAGCCATGGTCCACTTGCAGAGCTTGGGACTAGGTGATAAAATAGACCACTGGCGTGAAGTTTGTGCTAAATCGTTTGAACAGGATAACAATGATGATTGAAAAAATTTTACTGGTAGATGACGAACCGAATATCCTTCAGGCCATGCAACGTCAACTACGTAAGCGTTTTGAAATAACGACTGCGGAAAGTGGAACTGAAGCCCTTGCAAAATTAAAGGAGCAGGGGCCTTTTGCCGTTATTGTGTCAGATATGCGCATGCCCGGCATGGACGGCATACAACTTCTCAGCAGAGTGAAGGCCGGCTTTCCTGATACTGTTCGCATTATGCTCACCGGTAATGCCGACCAGGAAACAGCTACAGAAGCGGTAAATGTAGGCCAGATTTTTCGTTTCCTCAACAAACCCTGTTCGACTGGCGTGTTAGCAACATCCATAGCCCTTGCCGTACGCCAGTACAACTTGATTACCGCAGAAAAAGAGCTGCTCAATAAGACCGTGAAAGGCAGCATCACTGTTATGGCCGAACTGCTCAGCCTCGCCAATGCCACGGCCTTCAGCAGTGGATACAGAATCAAACCAATGGTCAAACACATTGCCCAAGAACTCCAAGTAACAAACCCCTGGCAATATGAAGTGGCAGCACTGATGTCTCAAATAGGATGCATCACCCTGCCCAGTGATATTTTACACAAGCTGCATGCAGGCATCAGCCTCTCGGCGGAAGAACAGCAGATGTATGAAAATCATCCTAAAGTAGGCAGCAAGCTTATCGGAAAAATTCCCAGGTTGGAAAAAGTCGCTGCAATGATCGAACATCAGCTTCGCCCTTTTGACTATTGCGACGAGCAAGACTCCCTGGACGAAGAAATTACCCTCGGTGCCAACACCCTGAAGGCGGTCATAGAATACGACCTGCTGCGCCAGCAGGACCTGGGCCACCTGCGTGCTCTTAAGCACATGCGTAAACGAGCAGGGAGATACAACCCCGACATACTCGGTCTTCTGGAGAAGCACAAACCAAAAGAGGTACATGCCACAATCAAAAATCTCAGTTTTAAAGATATCATTCCCGGCATGATTGCAGTCGAAGATGTTTTTGCCAAGAACGGCACTATGCTTATTCCGAAAAATCAAGAAATCACCTGGCCCGTCATCCAGAGTCTGACGAACTTTGAAAAACACATTGGCATTATCGAGCCGATTCGCGTACGTTCCAGTGAGGTGTAAGGTGTGGGGTGTCAGTAAAGAGATATTGACAGATCAAGCAGTAACCTAAGAATGAATATCTGAGACAACACGATTTTTTTTCGATAAGAATTCTATTTCTCTTCCAGGACTTCCCAGACGGCATCAAGAAGCTTGTCCCCATGAATCGGTTTAAAAACATATCTTTTTATGCCCATGGCAAGGGCCTTTTCTTCGGAAACAATATCACTGTGCCCCGAACACATAATAATGGGCAGGGACGGTTTGATTTTCAATACGGCTTTAGCCAGTTCTGCACCCGTCAGTCCCGGCATGGTCTGATCAGTAATGAGCATATCAAACATCTCCGACTGACTGCGGAAGACCTCAAGGGCCTCCCTGCTGTCTGAAAACGCAGTGACCTGATACCCTCTGCTTTCCAAACGCCTTTTGTTGATTTTCACCAGAAGCAGTTCATCATCCACCATCAATATTCTCGCATTACCGGTGGATATCACTGCCCTGTCTTTCTCTTCAGCAGCTATGGTCTGGGTAACCGACTCGTCTGTTACAGGCAAGTAAACGGAAAAAATGCTCCCCCTGCCAACGCGACTTTCAACATCAACAAACCCTTTACAATCCTCAACTGCACCATGGACAACAGCAAGTCCTAGACCGGTGCCTCTCCCCACTTCTTTAGTAGTGAAATAGGGTTCAAAGATCCTATCAATGGTTGGCGAATCCATGCCACAACCGTTATCCATGACAGTGAGAACAACAAAGGAACCGGTAAAGACACCCCCCTCACTAAAGATTTCCCCACCACTGAGTTCCCGTCTATGTAAGCCCACACTCAAGGTTCCCTTCTGCTCATCCATGGCAGACAGGCCATTGGTACAGAGGTTGACAACCACCTGATGTATGACGGTAGGGTCAGCCAATATCACCCCACAATCAGGATCAATATCTTCCTTTATCTCAACAGTTGCAGGCATGGTTGCACGGAGCATCTTCAATGCTTCCTGGACAATCAGATGGGGGTGGAGGGCCTGTTTTTCACTGTCCACCTGACAACTGAAAGTGAGGATCTGTCTGACAAGACTTGTTGCCCGTTTCCCTGCTCTAAGGACCTCTGCAATATTCTTTCCAGCCTCACTCTCTGCCGAAACATCTTCTCGAACAAATTCGGCATATCCTAAAATTGCAGAAAGAATATTATTGAAATCATGGGCAATTCCACCTGCCATGGTGCCAATGGCCTCCATTTTCTGAGATTGGACAAGTTTCTTTTCAAGATTTTTCAGATCAGAGATATCCTTGGCCACATGGGCGATATATTCAAGTTCACCCGATTCATCAAATACCGGAGCGGCAGAGACCAAAAATGTCTTCCCCAGTTTTCCATGGTACATCTCGCGACTACAGGGCACCAGGATCTTTTTAGTCTCCACAAGAGGGCACCCCGGACAGGGCTCTTCTGAACCATGAAAGAGCTCGTAACAATGATACCCGATAATCTCATGACTGGGAGAAGCTAGCATGGTACATGCTGCTTGATTGGCCTTAACTATACGCAGGTCAGTATCATGGAGGATGACGATATCAGAAAACGAATTAAAAGTTCGATCCCACTGTTCCTTGCTTTTGCGAATAGCCCGTTCCACCTGTTTTCGCTCAGTAACATCATGGGCAATGCCACTAATGGATACAAATTCCCCCTGCTCATCATAAGAAAACCTGGCAGTCCACAACAAATCATGGACATCACCTGTTTTCAAATTAACCAGTCGGCTTTCAATCTTTGATTGAATCAGTTGTCTATTGAGACAATTTTCAAACCAGCCTGCTGAGATTTCAAAATCATCCGGATGGATAAAATCAAAGACATTTTGACCTATCACTTTTTCAGGATCCTGACCGAATATTTCCTTGCTCATGTGGTTGATATAGACCAGATTTCCCTTCGCATTCACCTGAGCTATCAGATCAGTAGTTCCTTCCACCAGCTCCTGATATCTCTGCGCCATTTCTTTACGCAGTGTTATATCTAAGACAATGGCAGCAAAAACAGGCCTGGCACGATACTCTGTTTTCTGGAGATACACCTCTACAGGATAGGTGGAACCATCCTTGCGTCTGTGAACAGTCTCAAAAACTATTTTCTCTTTTTGGCCATCTTTTAATAATGCCCCTCTTTCTGCAAAAGCAAGGGATGTGCTCTCGGGATCAATATCCATGGGAGTCATTTCCATAAATTCCGACAGAGAGTATCCCATATTTGTCCGTGCACCTTCATTCATATACACAAACTTAGAGCTGTCAGCATCTATGAGGTAAATTTCATTAAGTGATTTTTCTATGATCTGAGTTAAATTTTTTTCCCGATTGAGCGACTTACGTAATTTGACGGTTCGCTCTTCCACCATGGATTCAAGACGTTCGTGATAGTTGCGCAATTCGTCTTCATTCTTTTTCCGTTTAAGCGCCTGTTTGACGGTGGCCGGCAGGATTTTGAGGTAATGGCCATCAGGATCTTTGATGAGATAATCATAGGCGCCCAATTTCATGGCTTCCACAGCCACTTCTTCATTCCCGGTACCGGTGGTTACAATGACCGGGAGTCCTTTAAACTGGTCAAAGAGTTCAAAAGATACCCCGTCTCCAAGCCAATAATCTGAAATAACGACATCGAAATCGGTTGACTGGAGAATTTTCTCTGCCTCAGCAATGGACCCGGCAATGCTATAGTCATAAGGCAGCTCCTTCTTTTTGACGTACCTCTCAAACGCCATCTGATCCACTTTATCATCCTCAACAAGAAGAAGACGGATTGCTTTCTCTGTCACAAGTTTTCCCTTTCTTTGATCGGAACCAAGCCCCCTTGATAGGGCCTTGTCATTAAATTATTTTTTTGTGCTCATATGGTTGCACACATATCTGCTTATTCCGGCAGTTCACTCAAGGTCCAATAGAGATCGATTGTTTTAACCACTTCAACAAATTTCCGATAATCGACCGGTTTGACCATATACCCGGCAATGCCTAGTTTGAAGCTGTCAATCTTATCCTGGTCGGCCCTGGATGTGGTGAGAACAATAACGGGAATCTTTTGCAGGCTATCGTCTGTTTTGACTATCTGCAGAAATTCGATACCATTCATTCTGGGCATATTAAGATCAAGCAATATAATACCAGGCCTTTCATTTTCAGAATTTTGCAGAAAGGCCAAGGCCTTTTCGCCGTCATCCACAATCTCCAAGCGGTTGGCGACATTGATTTCCTTCAAGGCCCGTTTAACCGTCATGGCATCGACCTGATCGTCTTCCACCAAAAGAATGGGTTTAGAGCTTCTCATCTTTTTCTCCCTTTTTTTTGGGTAGTGTAAAAAAGAATGTAGTCCCTTTTCCCGATTCCGACTCCACCCAGACAGAACCACCATAGAGGTCGATAATTTTTTTGACCAGAGTCAGGCCGATTCCCGTACTTTCGTGTTCATCGCGAGGCCTCAGTGTCTGAAATATCTGGAATATCTTCTCATGATATTTTTTGTCAATTCCAGGGCCGTTATCAGATACACTGAATTTCCAGAATGCTCCTTCGTCGACACAGCCCACTTTTACAATCCCTTCATCCTTATCCATATATTTCATGGCATTTCCGAGAAGGTTCTGAAAGACCTGCTCCATCCGGGTGGAATCTTTGAAGACCACGGGCAACTTATTTTCAAAGAGTATCTGAATAGTATCCCGCGGTGCGATGCTGTCAATCACCTCCTCAACAAGGAGGTTCAGATCCAAGCGTTTTTCCTTTTCTTTAATTCGACCAATACGTGAGTAGCGCAGAATACCATCGATAAGTCCATCCATACGTTTGACTCGTTGCAGGATTAAATGCATCTGCTCCTTCCCTTCTGCATCAAACCCTGCGGAATAATCTTCAGAAAGCCAGTGAGTGAGTTGACTGATGGCCCTGAGCGGTGCTTTGAGATCATGGGAAACCACATAGGCAAATTCTTTCAACTCCTTGTTTGCAGTATCATATTCACTGTTTACTTTCTGGAGCTTATCTCTGGAGTTGTTCACGTCTTCAAGAAGATATGTGAGGGCTTTGCTCGATTTTTCAACTTTTTCTGTCTTGTCCTGCAGTTCTTCTGTCCGTTCTTGAACCAATTCCTCCAACTGATTGCGATAGAGCGACAATTCAGCTTCTGCCTGCATGCGTTTAGTCACATCAGACAGTGAAACAAAGACCTTCGACCATGTATCTTCATAGCCTGGTACCACTGTCAATCCCAATACCACTTGAATTTCATTGCCCTGAAGCGTTTTATTGACAGTCTGTAACTCAAAATTATATTTCCCCTCAGCCAGACAAATAAGTTCTTCTCTAAAGGCCTCATAGGACTTCTGTCCGAAGACCGTATCCAGATTTCTATAAAGCAGGTCCTTACTGCCAGCCCCTAATATTTTCAGGGTTTCCCGATTTACATCTATAATCTTAATCAGCTGTGCGCATGTATCGACGGATTCCGGATGGATTGTAAAATAGGACCTAAAGTCAGTAACATCGGAAGAACGCAGTTGATCAATGCATTTCCTGACAGCTGAAAAGTCTTCTTCCCATAACGAAATGGGCGCCTCTTCAAATAACACTCGATAGCGACTTTCACTTTTCCGCAGCGACTCCTCCACCTGCCTGCGTTCAGTGATTTCCCCCTGAAGCTGATGATAGGATGCCTGCAAAGTCATTCGCATTTCATTGATAGCCTCTGCAAGTATATCAAACTCATCTTTTATCCTGTTCTGTTGCTTACGCATCAGAACAAAAGGTTTTTCCAAAGTATGCAGATCCAAGGCATTGGCATAACTTGCCAATGCATGAAGGTGTCGGGCAACTAACATATAGAAGATAAAAAAGATAAATCCGGAAACCATAAATGTTTTGATACTTTGTGAAACGATAATGACAATGGCTTTTTGTGTCAGGCGATCATATAGATTTTCCAAGGTGTAAACGATATGAAGCCGTCCCAACGGAATCGTTTTGTTGCCATAGGTATAAGACAAAAGAAACTCATTTTTTACCACATGTGCAGCTTGAATCTCTCCAGCTTTTGCGACTATTTCATTTTCATACACCACATCGACATACTGCATATCAGGCAATTTCAGTATCCCTTCAAGTTGGATCTGCAAAAGCTCCGTATCAGAAAGCCAGAGGCTTTTGATAATACCGTCAAGGTAGCTAACTTCAATCTGGGTGACACTTTTTTCTATTGAATCAAGTCCATACCTGTAGTCACCATGGAGCTGAATCACTATCAAGACCAAGGTAACAGTAGAACTGAACAGCACAATGTACAAGATGAACTTTTGAACAATACTCCGTCCTAACACATTATTTTTATTTGTATTTCCAATATATTGCATGCTCATTTATTGAAAATCGAGATGAACCAGTTTTTGGTAGGTGCCATCTTTTTTCATTTCCTGAAGAGTTCTTACAATTGCGGGAATCAATCCTTCATGCTTTTTGTGGACATACAAAAACATATCGCTGGTAACTATGGGCGGCTGCAATGCCTTGATATCCCAATAGCCAAGTTTTTTTAATACTTCTATTCCAGTGGCCTGGCCAAAAACACCGACATCTGCCCGCTCTTTTTCCAGAAATGTGAAGAGAAGTTCTTCATTTTTAATAACGGTCTGCTCCTTGGCCTTTTTCAGCTCCCGCTCGCAATTTCTCCAACCGTTGACGTAGACCACATGGTATTCCAGGAGGCTTTTCCAGCCATTGACTGGAATATCAGTATGTTTTGAAAAAGCCACAATTCGATTCACAGTAACTTCCTCCGGCACTTTGATAAGATTCGGATATGCCTCTGTTATGCCATCTGTTCTTAGAAAATTTCCGTCTTCTATGCCGTTGTTCGCATTTTCCAGCGACCTCTTGGACGGCATGGAAACAATTTCAAGCACTATCCCCATTCGTTTAAAGCATTCTGTAAGCACTCCATTCATTGCTTGAGCACGACTATGCTCCTGATCGTCAGCCGTTGTAAATGTAAGTGTTGTCTGAGCCATGGCAGCAGATGACAAAACAAGAATTGAGACGATCAAATATGTTACTATGTTCACCGCTCCTCCTTTATTTAAGGTGGCCTTAATATGTATACGCCTTCTGCCGGATTGTTTTTAATCATCAGAATAGGAGGGATCATGAGAATGAATTTGATTCAAGGCCATGCTTCCCTGCTTTTTTTCATTTTAATGAAATGCTAGCCAGATGTTTTTGAGACGACATACAGATCCTTTTGCTCCTCAACCTTCTGAACCTTATCCCTGAGTTCCTTTATCCTGAACTCCCGCCCTACAAAAAGATCATTCATGCGTTCAAGGGCATCATTTTTTATTTCCAACTCAGCGGTTCGCTCCCTGATCAACTCCTCCAGATGATCACGATATCGTATTAATTCGTCCTCTACCTGCTTGCGCTCTGTAATGTCATTCATGGCGATAAGTGCAATGTCGCTGAGAATGGTCATTTGAAATTCCACACGACGAACAGAGCCGTCTTTGATAGTTATCCCCCACTCCTGCTTTTCAATTTCGTTACCGCTCTCTGTGGCTTGCATGATTGCTTCCTGCCATGTTTTCTGTACTGATTGCCTGTAGATTTCATCAGGATAGACAGCACGCCACCACTCTTCCGCCGTTGAAACATCATCGTGGGTGTATCCAAATAATTCTGTGAATTTATCGTTATAAAGAACAATATCTTGATTGGCATCAACAATGACCATTGGAATAGGCGCACGTCTGATTGCTGTTTCAAATCGATCTTTACTTGCCCGCGACGCATCTTCCGCCTGCTGACGAACAGCAATTTCATCGATAAGCAACTTGTTGCTTTTAGACAGATCCTTAGTCTGCCCTGTTACACTAAGTTCCAGGCCGCGAACCCGTTCCCACGAAAAATGAATGAGCAGTACAACAGACAACAGTAACCCACCTCCGAACCCCCATAGCAACATGCGGGATGCAACAGGGAACTGAGCTGAACCTGTTGTCCTGTACAACTCGATGGACCATTTGCTATCAGCCACCGAAACTGATTGCTCCTGAAAATTTTCCGAAATACTCTTTGGTCCCCAAAAAATCCGCCCCTCGCCATCTGCCAGGCGAAGACCAAATTGATCTAAATCCATTCCTGCAAGAGCCTCTTTGACCAATACCGGGACATCATAGACACCAATTGCCAGTCCTATGAATTTTTCCTCCGAGAATATCGGGGACCTGACAACAAGTCCTGTTCCGCCCTGACGGAGCTCAAAAGGCCCCTGTAGCGACATGCTTTTCTGATCGATTGCTTTTTTAACAAAAGGACCCCGTTCAGGATCGGCCAGCAAAAGCATTGGATTGCTGACAGTGATCTCATTTTCTTGAGAAGGGTAAACATAGGTTATCAGAGTGTTAGAATCTGCATATTGGAGTGCGCGGATAGGGGAATTTAATCTCAAAAGCATTGCGGCAAAGCCAGCGAATTCTTCAGCTGTCGTTTCCGGATGCAGTACAAATAAAGCTGTAACAGCCTCTATGGCGTTGAACCGTAAACCAATAGCATTTTCAAGGCGTATTTGGCTCAACTTGGTCGCGGCATGCAGTTCTATGTCCCTTGCCGCCCGCCAATGAATTACTTGTACTCTGTCAATAACAACCAGAACTACAACACCCACACAGGCTATTCCAACTAAGAATAATCTTCTCACCACAGCTCTGTCCTGTTTAAAGCAATTCCTAAAGCAGCATATTGCGCACAACTCACACGATAAATCATAGGATATTTTCTACTATGAACAAAATTTAATCGATGCAGCCCCTCTACATCATGAATAGGTTATAGTATCTCCAGCCGATACTCTTCTCCCTCAAAACAAACAACACATTGTTTAACGGCTAAACCAGAGAAACATTTATGAGAAGACTTAAGGGGAATTATTGTGAAAGAAGAGTGTCATTAGTCGAACCTGAGAAAAGGCTAACTACTGCAGAAAACGGGAGTATTCAAAGTTCTGTGTCAGATCGATTATTTGCCACGAAGATACTCTCATGGTTTCTCGCAGAAGTTTTCATAGAGAAACCATGAGGTACCACCTACCTGTAGAAGATACTCTTATTTGTCATGCATCCCTTTAGCCTTACCAGATGCCCATTGCAGGTCTTGGTTCTTGTGGCAGTTCAGACAGGCAAAATCGAGAGTCACATAGCCACCAACAGCGAATTTACCATCATCTGTAAACATCTTTGCCTTGGGATCAGTATTAATGGTAAAGATATGGGTCCTGACATCACCTTCAAACTGTGCCTTTTTAACAGCAGACTTGGTCGCCCGCGGCATATGACATTCTCTACACTGCATGCCTATGGCGGCGTGATTGCTTTTCTTATACGACGCTTCCTGGTCTTCATGACAGGAACCACAGGTCTTGACTATCCCCTCTTTCAGCCTTGCCATTTTATGAGGATCATGACAGGTCACACAGGAGATATCATTGTCATCGTTATGGGGACCGGAAAGGATTTCGTTAAACTGTTCATGATGCTTAATAAATCCTTTGCTTGCCGGTATCTTGCCTTTATCCCCACGGATATGGCAACCGCCACAGAGATTCAAGGTCTTATTCACTGCCAGCTTATTGGCCTTGGCATCAGCATCACTCCTGATATGATCTCCGGCTGGTCCGTGACAGGCCTCACAATGGACACCAGGTGCTGCCCATGTACCGATCAAACCTTCACGACCGTCCTGATTCCCCTCTTTCTTATAGCCGGTAGTGTGACACTTACCGCAGTTATAAGCCTTTTTTTCGCCTTTGTGATAAAAGGACCAGGAGCCATCCTCCATATTATACTGCGTCTTCAGTTCTGAACCATCTTTGGCCGCTGTGATAATGTATCCGTTTTTATCGATGAAACGGGCCTTTTTATACTTACCACCGATAACATAGGAGATATCATCCCAGGAATAGCCCTTGGGCAGGGGAATGGGCCTCTTCATGGCATCTTCCGCCCTTGAAAGTTTATAGGAGTGACCAGAGACAATAAAATCGTTGTACTTTCCTGGATGACACTTAAAACAGGTCTCTGAACCAACGTAGCCCGCAGAGTAAGATATCCCGCAACTTCCAACAATGATAGCCCCGCTAATCAGAAAACTTTGTACAAGCTTCATAAGACGTTCTCCTGGTAATATTATTTTCATTAATGGAAATCGACGTCACCGTCAGATACCCTCCTACATTGTAGGATATGCGAAGCATGTGGTGTCTGTCAAAGAATAAGAGCAGTTACTATATTAAATGTGGTAGTGTGGCCATAAAGAGACCTTATGAGAATGCCTGGAACGAGATGAGATCAAACGGATAATTAATAATCTTGGGATGGGTCTTTTACTCTCATGAATCGATAGCAAATTATCAGGAAGTCATTTTACAACACCCAGGGAACAAACATTCTGGTTCGCTGCATATACTCCACATATGCTGTACCGAAAAACCGTATATTCTCCTGTTCTTCCACCCTTGCAACAATGATGAGCAAAGCATTCACCAGGAGAATCAATCCAATATTGAGTGGTGTGATATGTTTTAAAAAGGCTCCCCAAGCCAGAAAAAGCAGGGAACTGTACATGGGATGACGAATATATCGAAACAGCCCCTCTTCCACAATACGTACTGTATTTTCAAAAGAGTGGTTTTCCGGCATATCCTTTCGCTCAGCATGTCCACCACGCTGCTTGAGCATCAGGATGGACTGGATAACAAACACAATTGAGACAAGCAAAAGAAACCAGGACAAAAGGTGCAGCGGTGAAAGCGGATCCCTGAACCAGTAGGGATGATTCAGTAAGACCAGAAGCAAAATGCCTTCAAAAACAAAAAATCGATAAAAGCCATGTGTCCCGGGATTCGCTAAAGAGCGCCAGGAAAATCGAAGAAAAAACAGAGTACAGATGATAAACAGAATAACCCGTATCACGACAAACTCCTGGAGTTGCCTTCATTAAGGGGAATCTTGTTACTCATCCGGTTTAACTCCCTGCATCATAAACGAATCACTTCCCTGAACTCATCTGCCCCAAGAATCGATTTAACAGTACTAAAAGACCCCAGAATGGTGCCGATAATTCCGGGAGCCATCACGCTCTGACCTGCAAGATGCAATCCTTTCACGGAGGTACGATTGAGCATGGCAGTAGCCAGCATCTGACTGGAAGAACGCAGTACACCATAGGCACTGCCGCCAGGACTGTTCACCCAGTCCCGCATGGTCAAAGGAGTGTAGGCATCGAGCATCTTTAAGCCCTTGAAAGAGCCAAACAATCCCTCAGCCTCCCCAATCAGTTGCCTGGCATGTTTTTCTTTTGCTTCAGAGTAGTCATGACCCCGACGACCACTTTTTGTATTCGTCCAGGGTGCCCACAATTCATCCTTTCCAGAACTCAGAATCGAAAGGAGATTGACGCCTTCCTTTTCGCTTTTCCGAATTTGATAATACCTGAGATCCGGCACATTCCCATCTGAATCCGTATCTACTTTAAAGATATTATATGGAATTTCAGGATGGTTGTTCCCATCCACTCGCGCATGAACCGAAAAGATACCGTGGGTATCTTGCAAGCCGCTGATCCGCTGCCGATAGGACGGCTTCACTGCCCCTTGCGGAAGCATCTGCAACACAACCTTCGGATGTACTGCCCCGATAACGGTAGAGGCTTGCAAGGACTCTCCGGATTTCAACTGCAGCCCGGTAACCACGCGTGAGCTGACAAGAATTTTACTGATTTCTGCTCCCGTAACAATCTTGCCCCCCAGTTCCTGCAGACGCCCGGCCAAAGCATCTGCCATATCCGAACCACTCCCTTGCAGACGATACGAGGAAGAGACATAGGAGGCAAGCGCCATATTATGATAGTATGCCGGACAGTCCTGCAGAGGCACACCAATCCAGCAAGATGGTATGGCCAGGATACTGCGTAAGCCCGGTGAGCAGCCAAGATCATCTAAAATCTCTCCCAGGGGCTGGGACTGATCCAGTAGTGAAAAATCATTTTGCTCTGCATACAATAAATCAAGACCATGCAGTTGCTCGGCTGCCTTACGTATGGGATCTACTATCTTGACTATGATTTCCTGTTCTTTCGGAAAAGTCTGTTTGAGCGCCTCTTCAAATTCATCCAGTCCCTCCGGCAAATCAAATGTTGCAGGATGATTGCCCGAGGAGATATCAAAAAGATAGCGGTCGATGATGCCGTCATGGCCCATGCGCGATACTGGAATTGAGGCGGTAACCCCTAAATAGTCAAAAAATTTTCGGAGAATCTGTCCCTGGTCGAGCGACCCAAGGTAGTGCACCCCAACAGCGCACTCGATCCCGTCTCGAGTGTAGCTGCGCATCAGTCCGCCAGGTTGACTGTTCTTCTCCAGAACGGTGACGTCAAAGCCTAGCTTGGCAAGTATAATTGCAGTACTCAGGCCGCCGACACCAGAACCGATGATCAGGACATCTCTAGGGAAAGATGAAAAAGCTGCCATGGACTTATTTACACGCTACAGTTTTTTTTTAGATCGGCGTTTCGCCAACAGGTGGGGTCTGAGGCCAGATAATCGCCGGTGAGCTGGTATGCTGCGCCGCGACAGCCATAACATTCCTCCGCCTTTACACAGTCACGGCACTCACCTTTGATCATTTCCCGGTAATTCTTCAGATTATTGATAACTTCACTATTTTTCAAGATATGGGCCAGTCTGTTGTTGCGCACATTATCCAGCGGGATAGTGACCCCGACACAGGGCATTACATCCCCGGTAGCCGTCACCAGGCAGGAGACCTGATGACGCATGCATTTATTGCCCACCAGCGGCGGCTGCGGTTCCCAATGACGGCCATATTTTTCCTTATCAATTTCCGAAAGTTGGGAGAATAAGGTTTTCAACTCTTCTGCATCAACTGAGAGCCAACTGTTTTCAACAGCATTTTCCTGGGGAGTAATCACCTCAAAATAGGGTTCTATTCCCTCATCCCGCAGCCACTGCCACATCTCCGGCAGCTCGCCGATATTCTGCTGACAGATAATGGTGCTGAGAGCCAGAAAGAGATCCTGCGACGGATAGCCGGCCTCTTTCAGGTTGGCGAATGCGTTTTGGATGATATCAAAGGCACCTGTTCTCCCCGCCAATTGATCCTGAATCTCCCTGTTCCTCGAATTCAGTTTCAAGACCACCCGCACCTGAGCGTCTGCCAGAATTTCGGCAAGTTCAGGGGTCACCCCGGTGCCATTGGTAAACATTTCTATTTCAAATTCATGCTCACTCAGGAAGTGTATCATCTCAGCAAGATGAGGATAAATACTTGGTTCCCCACCTAAAATAATGATTTTACGCGCTCCCAGCTCCTTTGCCTGCAGGAGAACATCCTTAATCTCATCTCGTGACAGCTCACCTGTACATTCACGTTTTTCCGGAACATAACAGTAAGAACAACGAAAATTACATAGACGACTGAATTCGATTTCCATGGACAACAGCCTGCCTGCAGCCACCGCCTCTTTTATTTCCTGCTCAGTAAATTCGAGATTATAGAGTTGCATTATTCATTTTCACCTGCAATCAGGTCACTTGTATTAAATTTGTAACAAATCGACTTCCATTCGATGGCTCAAACAGATACACGCGGGATTTGTTTGAGCCATTATCAATATTCGTCAAGATCATTAAAGGTATTCATCCGCTCCCAGCGTTGAACTTCCCGCTGATAGCGCCCCTCCCATCCATATTTTTTCATCACGCGTCGATAATGCAGTTTCAAAAAGGGCTTAAACATGAAGCGCCATATGCCGGTCCAGAGTTTGCCCTGTTCACGAACCGACGAGGGCGGATTCCACCAACTGAGCACCACCTGGCGCTGATACCAGTAGTTATACTGCAGTTCATCAGAATCAAGGTACTTGGTGCGAACATTGGCCCAGAGTCCATTATATTTTTTATAGTTTGTCTTATTCGTGATCAAATCTTCCGCCAGCAGATGATCACGCATACCTGTTTTTGGATAAGGTGTGAGGATCTGGCAATAGGCTGCGTCCGCTCCAATCTCCTTAAAAAACTCATAGTTTTCTTTGATGGACTGCACATCGTCCTCAGGAAAACCAAATATAAGGCCTCCGATTACCATCATTCCGTATTTATGGCAATTTGCAACGGCCTTTTTCGAGGCAGCCACAATATCTCCCTTGCCGGCAGCTGCCAGATTCTTTTTCGAACCATTTTCGATGCCAAGGAAAACAGAACAAAAACCAGCCGCAGCCATCTTGGCCACCATATCCTCGCGCGTTGCCATGGTAATACAATCTGCCTGCACGAGCAGATGCAGATTTTTATATTTCCTGGCTATAATGGCATCACAGAGTTCCATCACCCGGGAAGGATTCAATACCATATTGTCATCGGTAATAAAAATCCACCTGACTTTTCGTTTGTGGTAGATATCATCAATGTCTTCCAGCACACGACTGATGGGGTAGGTACGAAATGTTCGACCATACATATGTTTCATACTGCAGAAGTTGCATGAACGGGTGCAACCGCGAGAGGTCTCTACCATCTCTATACTTGAGTTCATCACATGATAGCCCCAGGTCAACCTGCGCTTATCGCGAATGGGCAGTTTCAGGGTGGAGAGATCAAGATTATCACTCCGAGGGTTATGAACAAAGACACCATCCTTCTTATAGGAGAGCGAGGGTATCTCAGCTAAGGTATCACGACCATCCAGACTATTCACCAGGCGACGGCAGACCTCCTCTCCCTCTCCCCTGACCATAAAATCAATCCATTTTGTCTCAGGGGATTCAGCGATTTCTTCGGCCATCAAAGTCGCATGATAACCGCCAATGACAATTTTAACCTCAGGCCGCAACTCTTTAATGAGGTGGGCTATCCTGATACAGGTATCATATTGCCAGGCCATGGCTGAGAGTCCCACCAGATCCGGCTTGATCTTGTTTATGACCTTGGTCAAATATTTTTTCACCGAGCGACGTTTACGGATAAGATCAACAAGATAGACATCATGTTCCTTATCGATATTCCCGCCGACACAGGCGATGCCATGATTAGGCATATGGATTGCCGTTTCATGGATAATTAACGGAACGACATCCGGCATGGATATCAAAAGAACTTTCATAGCAATCTCTCGTTTTATACGCTGCCCTTCATTTCCTGATCACAGGAGTTAGGCCAAACTCGAAATGTCTCTCTCACCTTTTTTTCCAAATCAACAATCGATATAGGACAAGGCTCCGGCTTAGGGTCAATACGATCGATGATCGTCACTCTGATACTGCTTTCCTGTCTGGTATTAAACAGAATTTTCCCCGGTGTAAACAGCTTATCCGTATTACCAAGACTCAACACATAGATAGGACATCTATACATACGGGCTATTTTAAAAACCCCTTTATGCAAAGGGCCGATGTTTCCGTCACGGCTTCTGGTTCCTTCCGGGAAGACAAACAAATTGCCCCCAGCCGCCAAGAAATCCCCCATCGTTTCCATTTGTTTGATCATCCTCAGTCCATGCGCTCCCTCTATGGCAGCAGGCAGGTATCCGGAAACTTTGATAAGCCAGCCAAAAACTGGTGCCTGGAAAAACTTTGTTTTTACGATGGTTTTTTGCCGACGAAGCAAAGAGATAAGGATAAGCGGATCCAGATAGGAAAGATGATTGCAAATGACAATAGACGATTTGATATTCCCTATGTTCGGATCAATATTCCACTCCTGCCGGGGAGAAAGTATACGGAGCAAGCCCAGAAACCCTTGGAAAAAAAGAGAATTGAGCCGCTGAAAGGCATATTCCCGGTTAGAAGCCAAGACAAAAGCCAGCACATAAAAAAAAGAAAAGAAAAACAGAAATCCAAAAATAAAATAGATCCAGCAGACCAAAGTCACGACCACATCGATCACCCGGGCTCCGATATGCGCAGATTGTGGCCTAATTTCCAACATTGCAATGATTCACCAGACAATACCCCTCTTGTCAAAACTAATTCTGATTACGTATGAAGCTCAGCCACTTTTTTCGTCATTCCCGCGGGAATCCAGGAACTTTGCATGTAACTGGATCTCCGCCTGCGCGGAGATGACATTTCGAGTGTGTTCATTTTTTGTTTCTTTATCAGTAACTTATGCCTGTGCATGTGGAATTGGCTGAGCTTTGTATGTATTTAAAAAACTAATCAATACAAGGTAAGAGGTTACCAGTGCTCCAGCTGTGTACAAAGATAGCGTCACATAATAGTTTGCCTATATGGGACACTCTCTTTGTACACAGCTGGGGTGCTGGTGAGCTCTTACCGGTCATTTGCTACGAGCAGGCAGGTGTTAACCCCACCAAAGGCAAAATTCTGTATGGCTGCTACCCTGGTCTCTGTGTTGGTGATTTCCCGTACGTGGTTCAACATACTGCAGCGCTCATCAACCGATTCCAGGTTCAAAGTGGGGGCAATAAAGCCCTGCTCCATCATGTACAGGGTCAAGATCATTTCAATGGCCCCGCAAGAGCCCATGGTATGGCCCATATAACTCTTGAGGCCAGTTACCAGTGGCTTGCTGCCATACACGGCATCAATGGCCTGGGCCTCAATAACATCACCCATCTTGGTGGCCGTGGCATGGGCACTGACAAAATCGACATCCTGCGGGCTGATGTCGGCATCTGCAAGGGCCAGACGCAGGGTTGCGGTTATCCCGTCAAGGTTGGGTAGAATAAGATCTCCGCCATTGTTGTTGCAGGCAAAACCGATCACCTCACCCAAGATATCGGCCCCGCGAGCCTTTGCGGACTCATACTCTTCCAGAAGCACGGCACCGGCCCCTTCTCCCACCACCAGACCGTCACGTCTGGCATCAAAGGGGCGAGGTGTACACTCGGGTCTGTCATTATAATCCACTGAACAGGCCAGCAGGTTGTCAAAAACCGCCACCGTTGTCGTATCATACTCATCAGCCCCGCCACAGATCATAGCGTCCTGCATCCCGTACTTGATCATCTCATAGCCAAAACCAATGGACTGACTGGATGTCGTACATGCCGTTGACGAGGCAATGACCCTGCCGGTGATACCAAACATCCTGGTGATGTTCACTGCTGTGGTATGCACCATGGATTTAAGGTAATCCACCGCGCCGATGGAAGAGAACTCGGACTGCAGCTGACTGAAGAAAGTTTTGTAGATATTACGCTGCACCGTGGGACTGCCATGGGTGGAGCTGAAGGACACACCTAACCGTCCAGAGGTGATAAACTCCTGCTCCAGGCCGGAGGTGGCCAGAACATCTTTGGCCACCTGGCAGGCGTAAAAGGCCACTGGCCCCATGGTCTTGGTATCTTTACGCGTAAAACCATAATCAATGGGATAATCAACCGTGCCAAACACTCTGGAATGGATATATTGAGTGAGCAGACCGTCATCCCGCAGGGGTTTTACTCCGGACCTGCCCTGTTGCAGGCTCTCTATAATATCACTGCGCTTGTAGCCAATGGGGGTAATGGCTGAACAGGCAGTGATAACAACTCGTCTTTTCATAAAAAGCCTGACCAATCAGATTAGTTTTTCAGAAGTATTCAACTCTTGTGAGATGCCTGTATGGCTTCAATATAGTCAAGGATATCGTTGATGGTCCTGATAGACATGGCCTTTTCTTTTTCTTCTCTAGCCAACTGAAACCCGAGCATTTTTTCTATTTTTGCCAACAACTCAATGGCATCAATGGAATCAAAACCATGATCATCACGGAGGTTATCCGTCAGTCCCGGATTTTCAAACTCAAAATCATCTACTAAAATTGCAACAATCTGCTCTTGCAGTTCGTCTCTGTTCATCATGCAAAGGTCCTGGGAAAGTATTCAGACGTAAGGATATATTGAATTTTGATTGTACACAGTTTCCTACCAAAATGAAAATGAAAATCAACTATTCACCCACGCCGACAAATTCTAGCGCAGATTACCAGTGAACTCCATGCAGATTGCTTCAAAACATGAGAGACTGCCTGGTAATAAGAAAACAAGGGATCAGAAAACAACAGAGGAACAGACTTACTCAGCGACTACTTTTCCGTTGCACACACCCCCACTCAATGGGTATTACTCTCTGTAGGCCACCTTGCAAAATTTCCTTTTCGCCCAAACTCTTCGTTATGAAGAAAATTTTATCCTCGGAATATCAAATATATGCCTGCGGTAAAATTTTCCTCATGCCTCGATTTTGAACGAAAATTCTAATTTTTCAAGGTACCCTTTAATAAAATCGAACAAAAAAAGACAAGACAATAGACTCCCTACCTGACAACACTCTTTTTTCATAGCTCCACAGGACAACAATGAGCAAAAACGTTATACAGGTAATCAGGGCATTGCTGGTGTTCTTAGGAATATTGCTGACAGGCACCTTCGGCAATATGTATTTTGAACACAATAATTTTGTTGATGCCCTTTACATGACAGTCATAACCGTATCCACAGTAGGATATGGAGATATGGTACCGGTGCAACCGGCAGGTAAAATATTTACCGTGCTTCTGGTACTTGGCGGTGTTGGCTATGTCATGTACATATTTTCAAAAGTCATGGAGGCCATGGTAGAAGGTGGTCTCCGGGAAATTCTGGGGAAAAGGAAGATGGCAAAGGAACTGGCTCGCTTAAAAAATCATTATATTATCTGCGGATATGGCCGCATCGGCAAGGTCATCTGTGAGACACTCTATGAAAACGAAAAGGATTTTGTAGTGATTGAGAACAATCCTGACGAAATGCAGACTATCATCAACAATGGTTTCTACGGGATAGAAGGAGAAGCTTCCGAGGACAGTGTCCTGGTTCAAGCCGGTATCCACCAGGCTGCCGGCCTGATCGCAGTTGTATCAACAGATGCCGACAATGTTTTTATCACGTTGACAGCAAGGGGACTCAACCCAGGCATTGACATCCTGGCACGTTCCAGCGGGGCATCTGGCTCAAAAAGAAAATTAAAGCGGGCAGGAGCCAATCGTGTGATTTCCCCCTATTCCATTGGTGGAAAACGAATGGCCCATGCAGTGGTTCGCCCCAATGTCATTAATTTCCTCGAAATGACCATGCAGGTTGATGAATATAACCTGCAGATGGAAGAGATGCCGGTCAGTGACACTGCAGAACTGCAGGGAAAAATGCTGCTGGATTCCAACATACGAAGTGATTTTAATATCATTGTCATTGGCATCAAGCGGCGGGATGGAACAATGCTGTTTAACCCCAAACCAGACACCCTGATCCTGGCTGGAGATATTCTGATCGTTCTTGGGAAAAAGGCACAAATAGGACGTCTGAAAAAAGTATTGTCAGACTAACGGTAGTCTAAGCCACACACTCCTTCCAGCATCTCATGAAGCTATGGTCATGAAGGCATCAACCACTTGGGGATCAAACATCTTGCCCGCCTGTTCTTCAATATGGCCCAACACTTTCTCCTGGATCCATCCCTGCCGATAGGGACGCTCCGAAATAAGTGCATCATACACATCAGCGACGGCAAGCACACGGGCATTAATGTCTATATCATAGCCTGACAGTCCATGTGGATAGCCTTTCCCGTCAAATCGTTCATGGTGCTGAACCACTATCGGCATGATATCTTTATACACATCGATAGGCTCAAGAATTTTCTTACCAATGAGCGGATGACTCTTCACCGTAGTATATTCATCATCATTAAGTCTTCCCGGTTTATCGAGGATAGTCAGGGGAACACCTATCTTACCAATATCATGCAGCAGACCTCCGCGATAGAGTAACTCTATATTGCTCGATTCAAGCCCCATGGCCATGGCAATTTTCACAGCAAGCCCGGCAACTCTTTCTGAATGGCCGGCTGTCCATTCAGATTTTGCATCGACCGTACGGGAAAGAGCCTCTACAGTGCCGATACTCAACAATTCCAGCTCCTGAACAAGGCTGGCATTAGCCAAGGCAATAGCCAGCTGATCCGCTATTTGCCTTGCCTGTTTAATTTCTTCTTTAGCACTTGCCTGATCAAGCACGTTTAGGCCCAGAATAACCGTACCGGCAAGTTTTTGTTCGGTAAATAAGGGAAGAGACAAAAACGTGCAGCCCTTTGCAGCAAATGAAGATAGAAAACGAGGGACCTGCGCTGAGGAATCCAGCAAGGTATACCTATCTTGACCAAAAAGGTTTTCTCTCTCAACCTGTGAGATTTCCGTATACTCACTATCCGGGGTTATTTGCCCTCCTTTCTCCAAAACAGCCAACTCCAGTGTCTCTCTATTTTCGGAATTCGTTCGAGCAAATATGATCACCTCAGCATTAAAAAAATCACTCATCATTTGCAGGGCCGTTGAGACAACAACAGATGTATCGAGGGAAGAAAGTATGGTTCTGTTAATCTTATCAATAACGGCAAGTGCCTCAAACTGTTTACTTAACTGTTTAGTCATAGAGTTAAACGAATCTGCAAGCTCTTCAAATTCATCGCCACTGACCACATCAACTTGAGTTGTAAAATCTTTAGTGGCAATACGTTGTGTCCCCTCCTTCAATTTGTTAAGTGGAGCCAAGGTCTTGCGGAGAAAATACATGGAAAGAAACAGAACCACCCACAGGAAAAGAAGACCGACCAACGGAAACAGTTGTCTAAACTCAGCCATGGGAGCCAGTATATCTTTTTTTGACTGGCTGAGAATGATAGTCCAGGGCGGGGCATCAAACCCTGACTGCAAAAACAAAGTCCATGAGCTTGCAAAATACAAAGCATCTTCCCACTCATATTCAAAGAGCCGTATGTCGGATGCATGTAGGCGGCGAGCCCCCCGCAGATGCTCCTGACTTGATGCCGCATAGGTTTTTATCAACTGGCTGCCTGAATCATCATAGACCGCCAACTCTGTCATGGCAGGCAATAATAGTACCGAACCAATTCCCCACAAAACAGAAGTGTTGAGTTCGGCAAGTAAAAAACCATCATGAGGCTGCTTTTTATCTAAGGCAACAAGCAGATATACCGGCGAAACCCACTCACTGGAGTGGCTTACAACGATCTGACTTTGTTGTTCAGAGCTATACCGGGCAGCAGTATCTTTCAGTTTTTGTATATTTAAAGAGCCAACAAGGGGGGCATATATCTTCTCAGGAACAACAAGATACACACTGTTAAATAAAGAAGACATGCTGTCTTTCAATTCATTATCAATGACAGGCGGTCGGTCGTCACTGAGGGACAGCTTTATTGCACAGATATTTAGTAAATTTTCCATTCGAGCCAGCCGCTCAAACAGTGACAGTCCATACGATTTTGTATCTTCCTGAAGGCGTAACAGGCTCTGATCCGTCATTTGCCCAACAACCTTCTGATAAGACAAGAACAACAAAATGACAGTGGGGAGAAAGGCACAAAAAAGAAAAAGAAAAAAAAACCGTTTTCCAAGTTTACTCTTAAAAAACGAAGCTCCGAGTTCCATCACGTGAACAACCTAATAGTTAGCGGCAAGCCCAAAATACTCACCGTTATTGGCCCGGACAATATCATCCTGACTGGCGTTGGCTGTAAAAGGCCGCTTACTGTCACCATCTTTTCCCATGCTGTACAGATCAAAATCAGTATTCACCGGCACTATACCTTTTTTACTACGGCGCTTGCCGAGCGGTACACTGTCACTGGGAACATAGACATAAGGATTTCCCCATGGATCCTCCATTCCACCAAGCCCTGTTTCTTCAAGGTTTAACGGCAATCGATTATCGACCAGCAGAAAACTAATAACCACTTTTTCTATCATCCTGAGTTCCACTATCGTCCTGACATTCAGAACTCTTTCCTGATAAGAAACAAAGGATGGAATTGCAATGGCCGCCAGTGTCCCGATAATGGCGACTACCACCATCAACTCAAGTAAGGTAAAGCCACGGCCCCAAGAAGAAAAACAATGTTTAGAATCTTTTTTTAAATTAACACCAAAACAGCCTAAAAGGGCTCTAGTTATACTACCGGTCTTCAGTTTCCATTGTGTATGAATACTTTTTTTTTCAACACACTCTGACAACATGAAGATCCTTTAACAATATGACAAAACAACAATTCAGGCTGCGCACCCAGCAGAAAAGATAACATATTCAATCCTGCAATCTTGCTTAATCTCTATTCAGAATCGCCTCCAACACCTATCTTAACGAATACAACATTACTATTTTCGGGGGCTTTTTCCACCGCATACAAGAAATCTGCATAAGCACAAAAGTTGACTGCCCTTACTGAAATCTATCAAAAAAGAAATTTAGAAGTCAAAGTCTTTCCGTTGGAATGAAAGAAACTTTGTACTGTGGCTACCTCCAGGCGAGAAAAAAGGGGGAACTAAGAGTTGTTTGCAGCACAACAAAAAGGTGCGTTCAGTCAGTCTGAACTGTCAAACAGAAGTTTGATAAAGCTTTTTTCGAGAGCAGATCGTTTTTGACCAAAACAAAAATACAATGGCCAGGAAAGGATCCGTATCTCTACAGGTGGCCTACAGAACAAAACGGTCAAAATGATACCACTCAAGGGGATGTTCACGAAGTTTTCGTTCCAGCAGCTCTGCATATTGCTGAGCTGCGGCCTGAATGAGAGAATCTCTCTCTTTTTTGTCTCCACGTTTGACGTATATTGGATCGGAGAGGGTAAATGCGTAGCGGTTTTCCCCGGTACGAAAAGTAAAAAAGACAAATATCGGGGCACCGGAAACCAGGGCAAAAACATAAGGGGCTTCCGGTACATAGGCCTCTTTTCCTAAGAAGTTGATCCGTCTCTTACGTTGATCAGAGCGCCAGACGATATCGCCCGTCATAGAGACAAGCCCCCCGTCCTGCAGTAAACGGATACCCTCCACCGCATCAAAAGGTGAGCCGCCCTCCCTTTCAACACCTATAATCTTCACTCCGGATTGGTGCAGATACTCTTTCTGCAAACGCTCCACATCTTCCTTATCCTTAACCCCCATGTAGAGAAGGAGTTTCAGGTTCTGCTCCTTTTTTTTAAGCAGATGGGCGGCAATCTCCCAGTTTCCCAGGTGAGACATGAGCAGAATAGCCCCTTTCTTCTCCACAACCGATTCCAGCTTTTCCCAACCCTCTGAGCTGAACCGTGTTTCCTGCCCATGACTGGCCAAAAAACGGTCAAGGTGAATGGTCGTGAAATTCTGATACTGGCGAAAGGTACACCACAGGTGATACAGACCACTCTTTTCCGGATATAAGAGCGCGTAAAAGCGACGGCTTTCCGGGACGTTTTTTGAAAAAACAAAATAACCTGCCGCAATAGCCCGAGAGATGAGAACAAAAATCCAGGAACCACAAACCGTTGTTACCAGAACCAGAGCCTGGTACAGCATCCCCTTCACGGCTTTGCACTCCCGGAGAAAATTCGTTTACAGATCAATTTGCTGAAAGTAATCGCGTTTCTGAAGAAATCTTTCCAAGGATGAAAATGAGATATCCGTTCAGCACCCTTTTGATAAACCACCTGAACCGGTGCCTCAAGTACAGGGATTCCCCGCTCTCGGGCCTTGACCAGAATTTCCACTTCAAACTGGAAGCGCCTCGCCTGCACATCGAGGTTCAATGCTTCGGGGAGAGGATAGAGTCTGAAACCCGATTGAGAATCAGCAACAAGCGGCCCACCCGACACCCATACCCAGAAATTCGAAAACTTCCTCCCGAATCTGCTGGTCCAGGGAACGTGATCCTCGCTCATTCCCTGTCGCTTACCGATAACAATGGGTCGCAGCCTGTCCGGCACAGCCCGGAGGAGATTTTCTGCATCCTCTGGCTTGTGCTGGCCGTCGGCATCAAGGGTAACTACCCAGTCACAAGAATGAAGCGCTGCCTTAAAGCCCGTTCGCAACGCGGCTCCTTTGCCCCGGTTCTCCGGGTGGGTAAGCACTGTAATCCCCGCCATGGAACTCAGAATTTCGTTGGTATTATCCGTTGACCCGTCATCCACCACAAAAACAGGGCAGCCCAGACCACATGCCTGCCGAACCACATCACTCACCCGTGATCCATGATTATAGCTAGGGATGACAACACCGACTCTGCTGTGCTTCAACATTCAGCCTCCTTTTCAGCAAAGGCTATGGCCCAGGTCCCCGGACCCATATGCACGCCGGATGTCAATGAGAGAGGCACCAGTTGAATTTCCGCTTCCGGCAGACGGCTGCGCATCTGAGCTGCCACAGTTTCCTGCAGCCATTCCCTGTTATCCGAATACTGAAGCAGAACAAAGAGGGCGGAACCGTTCCCAGCACGGTCAGCAAGCCTGTCCAGGGCAAAGGCCAGCTGCTCACGACGGTTTTTCACCACCCCAACCTTGCGCACACCTTCACTGCCTGGGCTGATCACAGGTTTCATATGCAGAAGATCACCGAAAAAGGCTTTTGTCCTGGAAACCCGACCACCGGCAACCAGGTATTTCAATTCATGGATGAAAATATATTCTTCCGCATATTCCACAAGCGACCTTGCCAAGGAAATGACTTCTTCCGCACCGGCACCCTGCTTTGCACACCGCGCCGTGAGCAGGGCAATGACAGCCAGTCTGCCGGAAGCTGCCCCGGTATCAAGTACCAACAAGCGATCATCAGGATCATTTTTTTCTTTCCAGGCCAGGGCTGTGGAATGATTTCCGGTAAAGGCAGAACCGACACAGAGATAGATAACTCTGTTGAACTGCCCGCAGGCAGCCTGATAATGAAGATGCCGCTCATGGGTTGAGGCCTGAGCAGTGGTCACGCGCACACCATTTTTCATCAGAGGATAGAGTTCCTCTGGTGTAAACAGACTTTCGGGCCGAGCCCGCTCCCCTGCCAGGATATAACTGTCCAGCAGGGTGATGCCATAAAGACGGGCCATCTCTTTAGGAATAGAGCCGGCTGCATCAGACATGACACAAATTGCCTTTTCCGAAAAATCCCCCCTGCCCTCTTCTGCAATCATGGGGCCCATGGCCTCATCAGACCAATCAATCACTTCCCCCAAAAAAGAGAGATCATCGCGCAATCGTTCCGGATCAGGAGTATGGATATGCACCTTTAGCCGGGAACTGTCCGGTACGACCACTGCACTGTCTCCAAGAGAAGCTATTTGTTCCACGACATCAGGCTGCCCTCCCTTTGCCAGCAAAACCGCTTCAACACAGTAATCATCAGTTGTCTGGCCGATAAAGGCGGAACTGACTTGCAGTCTCCCAGCAAACAGATCGGTCACCGGGCAGCCGCGTTGTTGCTTACCGATCAGCTGTTGAAAAAAGGCATCAAAAAAGATAAACATGCCCAGCGCCCCGGAATCAACGACACCGGCCCGTTCCAGATCCGGCAACTGATGAATCGTGGCAAGGACTGCCTCCTGCATCTGCTGTCGAATGCTTAAAAAATTTAACTCTTCGCTGTCCGCAGTTTTCAATGCCAGAGAAAGGGCATCAAACACCCCAAGCATGGTCCCGGCGCAAGGTTCAGCAATGGCCCTCCAGGCTCGTTCCCGGCCAATCTCAGCCTGTTTTGCCAAATCTACAGTTTCGTTGGCCTGAAGAAATTCTCTAAAAAAGGCCGCGGCAATATTCCCGGAATTACCACTGGCACAGCGGGCCAGGCGGGTGATGGCTCCAGCCATATCTTCATTGCAATCACGTAAGGGAGCGAGGCTGATGCGCAGGTTGGTCCCGGTATCTCCGTCTGCCACCGGAAAGACATTGATCCGGTCCAGAAGATCGGCCCAGACAGCCAAATTCTCATAACCGGCGACACAACTCGGGCCAAAAAGATTCATGGGGTAGACAATAATGAAACAATCGCGTCCCTGTCATATTTTCCATTCTTGCTCAGTGGAATATGAGGAACATTTTTGATAAGTCGCGGCCGGGCAAGGGGCTCCAAGGAAGCGGCAAGACCTCTTTTCACCAGATCCAGGTCGATCCCCTGCCCCCGGACAAGGGCTGCAATGCGGTTTTGCCGTCCACCCGGATCAACAAGCGGCACAATCACACATTCTTCCACCCCCGGTTGATTTTGTAATACATCACGTATTTCATCAAGATCAACACGTTCGCCCCCCACCTTAGTGATGGCGTCTGCCCTGCCGTGCAGGGAAAAACTCTTCTCTCCCTGTCCCTTGACCCGGTCACCGGAAAGAAAATAGCCTTCCTGGTTTTCAGACACATCCGGAGAGAGAAAGGGTGAGCGCACATAGAGACGTTCATCTCTAATTTTCCACTCTACAGGTTCAAGGGGAGTAAAAAAATCCTGCCCCTCTTTCCTGCTGCGAGTGGCAAGGCCGCCGGTTTCTGTAGACCCATACACCTCAACTATGGGCGTCTCGTTTCTAGCGCAGAAGTCTTCATTGTCACTCTGCTCGAGCATCCCGGCAGAAGAGATTGCCAGGCGTAAGGCCATTGAGGTTTCCCGGCCCCGCAGCACACGATAATGGGCGGGAACACTGGCAAAGATGGTGGCCGACTCCTCTTGCACAACACTTACGATCTCGGCCGGAAAGCAGGGGATTTCAGCCAAAACCCGGGCTGAAGCGACAAGGGGAATCACTACGGAAAAAAGCAGGCCATAGATATGATATGGAGAAATGGTGGCCGCAATGAGATCCTGGTGTCCGATGGTATAGCGTCTGGCCATAAAAAAGGCCTCGCCAAAGATATTGCCCGCTGTTTTCGACCAGATCTTTGGTGCTCCGGTGGAACCACCGGTGAACAATCGAAGCAGTTCCGTATGTGAAGAGATCTGAGCAAAAGAGAGAGGTGTCAACTCCTCCTCTGATGCAGCAGATATACATTCCGTTCCTCTGGGAAACTCTCTTGCCACATCACAAATTGCAGCCCTGAACCCGGAAAGTTCCTGCATCTGCTGCAAGGCCCTGGCTGAAAAGCTATGGGGCAGCAGCAGCACCGAGCCTGTGGCAAGAGAGGCCAACAGTGCAGCAGCAATGAGGCTCTTATCCTCGGCTGCCAGGCAAAAGGGGACACCCTCATATTTGGGTTCGGCAAAGATAGTAGCGAGCCGTGAGGCAAGTCTATACACCTCAGCAAAGGTTAGCCCATGGGCGACAAACTCACACTCCGGATAACGCGGTCCCTGCAGGAGTTCGGCAAGAGCGGCGTCCAGTTCGGCCTCTGACAAAAAACCGGACATATCAGCGGACATCTCGACCAAAGGCCTGATCGGCCAGACGTCTGTCACGGGGAGTAAAGGTGCCGTCTGCCATTTCCTTTTCCACCACCTGTTTAAAGAGTTTAAACATCTTCAGCTCCTGCGACTCATCCCGATAAAAAGAATTCCAGGCAAGATCGAGCAATTCCTGTAACCGTTCCGGGCTCATCTGTTTTGGCTGATACACAACCTTATCCGCTGAATAGTCATTCCAGTCTTTGGATAAAATACGCCCCTGCTCCTCCAGTTCCTTATAGGCCTTGGTGTGAGGAAAGGGAGTTAACACGGTAAATTCGGCAAGGTCCAGTTCTATTTCGAGAAGAAAATCGATCAATTCCTTGATAAAGTCCTCACTGTGACTGTCAAGGCCCAGGAGGATCGTCCCCTCAACCCCGATGCCATGGTCATGATAGCGTTTAATCCGCTCACGGATATAATCCGAGGTATCAAAAACTGCCTGATACACGTACCAGGCCCCGGCCTGAGCTGCCAGATCCAGGATCTCCGGTTTATCTTCAATGGGATGAGAGCACCACTTCTTCTTCAAGGGGATCATTTCCCGAAACAGATCTTTTTCCCACTGACTGTCCTGGGAAAGCGAGTTGTCCACAACAAACATGCGATTATTGTCAATCCCGGCCATCTCGGCCACTGCCATGTCAATAGGGCGAGGCCTGAACTCCCGCCCACCTAAGAAAGAGACCGCGCAGGGGTAACAGTTAAAGCGGCACCCTCGAGAGGCATGCACCAGATCAACCATCTGCACGCCTTTATAATTATAGAGCTCCCGGTTGAGAATATCTCTGCGGGCCGGGCCAACCAAGGCAATATCCGGGCGCGCGTCCATATAATCATAACAGGGTTTGAGTTTGCCCTGCTTAAAATCGGCCAATACCTCTTCCATCCTGCCCTCGGCCTCGCCAAGAAAGACGGAGTCGGCATGTTCCATGGTTTCCTGAGCATGGAGCATGGTGGCAATCCCACCAAAGATGACCTTGACCCCTTTTTTCCGGTAGAGATCAGCAATCTCCCAACCACGTTTCACCTGCACAGTCAGCATCATGGAGATACCGACGATATCGACAGGATCATCAAAACCAATGTTCTCCAGATTTTCATCCACAAAATCGACATCGACAAAATCGGGTAAGGTGGCGGCAAATACCACAGGCCCGTGCGGCGGCAGATGAAACTCAGTCTGCCGGGAAAGTTTGACCCATTTAGGATAGATAAGCTTAAATTTCATATTTTTTCAGCACTGATCAGTGTCATGGTTAAGGTATAGCCGCGCAAACCGGATGCGGTGAACTCCAAGGTTTCTGGTATCATCTCAGCATCCAAGGGAAAACGGGATCCAGTTTGAATGCTTCGAGTTCTGCTCAAATCAGGACCATAGATATTCATGCGACTGCTGGAATCTTCAGCAAAAATGATATCAATTGTCTGACCATCTTCTCCAGAGTAACGGCAAACAGGCTCACCATCCACAAGCATTCCGGTCAATGGAGACTGTGCTGACGGCGGCAGAAAGATGGACTGTACATCACGCATCAAGCCCCTGGCAAATTCCGGGTTATCAAAGGGAGGGAGTGCCCGGCTTACTGTAAGTTCCTGGTCGAGCACGGCCTCAAAAAAGACAAACCCTTCCACACCCATCAGGGCACATTTGAGCTTTGTCCCATCAAGGACTGTAACCCCGATCACCGTAGCACCGCCCCCGCCAGCCATCTTAAATGCAATGGAATGGACAAACTGCCAGTTCCCCTCGACAAAATTGCCTGCACATCTCTGCCGAAGCTGCCTGTCCTGCTTGTCAGTGACACCAGCCGTATCAGTCAATTCCGGCAGATACACGGAATGTACCCCTGAACAGGCTGTCAGCAAAAAGAGAATGAAAAGAAAAAAAACAGACTTCATGGTTGGGTAAATGTTGCTGCCGAAATCTTTTCATTCAAGGCAGCGTGTGAAAATATCAGCTTGGTCAGAGAATCGGCACCTTCATATAGGGTAACCGATTCCATCAGACCGGACTGATCCGTCAGGCGGAGTTCAATACGACTGATGATCTTCCCCAGTGCCGGTTCTTTCGGGATAAGAATGATTATGCCGTCCTCCTGAACTGTTGCCTGAAAGGTGGGTGTATCAGTGATATGCCCATCCAGCCATCCTGTAATCTCCCGAAGAACAATCTGCATGGAATCCACACCCATACCACGTTCTTCCACAAATTGGTCGTTATGGCGTATGAACTTACGAATGCGGTCCCCATGCATAAGGAGAACAGAGTGAATGGGGGTAAGATACTCCCAACGTAAAGATCCGGGGGCCTGAAAGACAAAGGTTCCCTTGGAGAGAATGGGCCGAGCAAGGATAGGCAAATGCTTTTCCTGAATGAATTCCGCCTGCACCGACTCCACACGCAGAGCAGAGCCGTCGCTTTTTTCCATCGCCTGAGTCTGCTTAAAAAAACCAAGGGCTGCACACAGCAAAAAAACAATAATAAAGTGACGCATTACTAACACATCCCGCCATTAACCGAGAATACCTGACCGGTCACATAGGAAGCATCGTCGGAGCAGAGGAAGGCCACGACTTTTGCCACCTCATCGGGGCGGCCGATTCGTGCCATGGGAATCATGGTTTTGATGTACTCTTTGGGGGCATCTTTTATCATATCGGTCTCAATAAGTCCCGGTGCCACCACGTTGACCCGGATCCCCAGCCGACCAACCTCTGAGGCTACGACTCTGCTGGCAGCAGTCAACCCGGCCTTGGCCGCCGAATAGTTTGCCTGCCCTCTATTGGGCATGGACGCCGAGGCTGATGACAGAGAGATGACCACTCCACTCCGGTTACGCACCATCTTTTCAATGACCGGTCGGGTCATATTATAAAACCCATTGAGGCTGGTATCAACCACGGACTGCCAATTCTCCGGTTCCATCATCATAAACAGGCCATCATGAATAATTCCGGCATTATTGATCAGGACATCAATCCTGCCCAGTCGCTGGGCGATATCCTCAATCACCTCTTCTGTCTTCCGGCCATCCCGAACATCAAAGGGATACACCTCTCCACAGCTTCCATGTTCTTCAACCAGTGCCAGAGTCTGTTCCGCACCGGCCTGATCAGACAAATAATTAATCACTGTATAATATCCGGCCCGAGCCAGTTCCAAAGCAATGGCCCGCCCAATTCCCTTGGCCGCACCGGTAATAACAGCTACTTTCTGGTTACTGCCTTCTTTCATAATCACTATCCACTATCAACTATTTCTACGCCTGAAAAAGCTGTAAGGTAACTTCCCCAATCAGTCTCTCATCCAGGTGTAGCACGCAAGAAACTTCCCGTAGATTTTCATAATTATGGCTATTCTCCGAACGAGTAACGACTCTACTCCCTAGAGGAATATGCTCAATATAAAAATGTGCCCGCTTAATGCCAACCAACCAGCCCATCTGATTGGAATCAATCCCTTGAGTTTTGATCCGGTCCAAGCCGTTACACACTCCGGCAGTCTGAGCCGCCAGTTCCACCATAATTAATGGCTGCACACCGTTTACATCAAGCAAGGGATAAGATGTACTGATCACAGAAGAGGTAAGAGCATGATTAGAGCCCACTTCTAGGATATCATCAATAAGCATCATAGGTTCACGATGCGGGAGTATATCATCCAGGGTAATACCGGAAAGTTTTGCTGTTGTCATGGGTTTTGAAAAATATTTCTCTATTAAATTGGAATTGGCTCGAAGAAAAGTAAAATTCAGAGCACATACGTGAGTATATTGCTCAACTCTCTCATATCAAAAGGTTTAGCAATTGAGGCAATGAAACCATGTTCACGACAATTGGCCATTATCGGATCATTTGAATATCCGCTGGATACTATAATTTTTGCCTGAGGATCAATCTGCAGGAGTTTCTGAGCTGCCTCCTGCCCACCCATACCACCGGGAATAGTTAAATCCATTATCACAAGATCAACAGGTGTACCACATTCATGCAGTTCTTGATACCTGTTGATCGCCTGCTCACCATCTGCTACCAGAATCGGCTCATGACCTAGGGCAACAAGCTGCGATTGTGCCACATCCCGCAGCATCTTTTCATCGTCCATGACCATGACCCTGGCAGCTTTATCCGCGACCACTATCTTCGCCCTTTCGGGAATAGTGATTTTTGCAGAAAATACCGCTGGCAGGTAGATAGTAAAAGTTGTTCCCTTGCCAGGAAGAGAGTCAACCGTAAGACACCCATCATGTTTATTGATTATCGAATGACAGATAGCCAGCCCAAGACCGCTCCCATGCTGTTTGGTGGAGAAGTAAGGATCAAATATTTTATCAATAATTTCAAGGGGAATCCCAATACCTGAATCCTGAATAAGAATACGTACAAAACTTCCCTCATACGCATTCAGGAGAGCCTCAGCTGCAGGGTTGGCAACATTGACACAGTTAATCCTAATCCTGCCGCCCTCCGGCATGGCATGGTCAGCGTTTAGGATAATATTCTGAATAACCTGACTGATCTGGCCGGAATCGGCATCCACTGCCCAGAGATCTTCTGCAAAAAAATAGTCACAGGCTATGTTGCTTCCCTGCAACACAAAGGCAGCGGAATCTCTCACTAATTCAGGCAGAGCTGTTGACTCCCTGACAGGGTCCCCCCCCTTGGAGAAGGTGAGCAGTTGCTGGGTGAGTTTCCCTGCTCTTTTTGTTGCCTTTTGTGCATCACTCAACAACGAAGCCGCCTCTGTATCTTTTTCCGCAATTCGAAGGCGGGCCAGTTCAATATTACCAAGGATCCCGGAAAGGATATTATTAAAATCATGAGCAATCCCTCCAGCCAACACTCCAACGGACTCCAGTTTTCTGACCTTGAGCAGCTCCTCTTCCATTCTATACTCATTGCTCACATCTCTGAAGACGATGACCACACCAACAATAATGGACAATCTGTCCCTGATCGGCGCTCCACTATCAGCTATCGTCTTCCTGCTTCCATCTTTGGCAATGAGAGCTGTATGGTTAGCAAGGTCTATTATCCTGCCAAGTTCCATAACCCTCAGCACAGGGCTTGCACATCGCTTGCCGCTCTTTTCATTGATGATATGAAAAACGTTCTCAGAGCTTTTACCTCTCGCCTCTTCATCGGACCAGCCGGTCAACTTTTCCGCCACCTTATTTAAAAAGGTAATTTTCCCTTCCGTGTCGGTGGTGATCACTCCGTCTCCAATACTGCGCAACGTAACAGACAGCATCTCTTTTTCCGTCTGCAGAGCAGCTGCGGCTTCTTTACGCTCTGTTATATCACGCAACATACCCAGGATAAGGGTCTGATCATTTTTTCTAAAAACAGATGCATTGACCTCAACAGGAATAATATGATTATCACTATCTATGTAATCGATCTCCAAGTTTCGTATCACACCTTCTGTGTAACATTTGGCAACGCTCAGATCATTTCGCTCCCGATCATATTCTGCAGTCCATTCAAAAACAGAACGGCCTTTGATCTCAGCGAATTTTTTACATCCTGCCAAACGGACATATTCCGGGTTCGCCTCCAGAATAATGCCTTGTTTATCAATAACAACATAGGCTGTATCAGTGGTATCGATAAGTGTCCTCAGCTTTTCTTCGCTTCCCCGCAGTGCGTCCTCTGTCTGCTGCAGTTGATGAATCTGAGCTGTGAGCTGCTGGTTGACCTCTTTAATCTCTGCTGTTTTTACAGTCACCTGTCTTCTTAAAAACAAAGAAACGACAAACACCAAAGCGAACAGACTCCCGGCAATAAGCAATGTAGATTTTATCCAGACTGGAATCCTGGCTACCTGACTCTGTCCGAACCATTTTTCAAGGGATTGATAGTAGACAGAATCTTTACTATTACGCAGAATCTGCAGATGATGGTCAATGGCTTGGAGAAGATGACGTTTTTTTCCTTTCGGGGTTGCGTAACGAACCTCAATGGGATTGAAAATCATCGGTGTTGTTTCCACTTGAAAACGATGCGCGTTCTGCATGGCATACATTCGGTTAACCACACCAACATCCACCTTGCCCTCCTGCACCTGCGTCAAGACCTCATCATAGCTTTTCAGATAGACCGGCTTCACGTTCAGGCCGAATTTTTCCATAAAATCCGTAAAAACTTTGGCATGGATGTCTTTCGCTACAAGTGCAACCCTTTTTTCATCCAGATCAAGGATGGACTCAACTGCAGAGCCAGGATAACGGTAGAGCCTTCCCCAGTTGGTGATCAAGGTTTGCTCTGGATAGCTAAATAACTTTTCCCGCTCAGCGGATATGGCAATGGCAACTTGCAGGTCTGTCTCTCCTTTTTCAAGCCTTTCCAAACACTCAGACCATGCCCCCTGCTTAAATTCCAGATCCCATCCTTCTTCTTTGGCAATATGGCGGAGAACATCAATGGTGAGCCCCTGAAACTCTCCCTGTTCATCTTGAAAAACAAGCGGCTTATTGCTGTACACACCAACCGTCACCTTCTCCGCAAAGGCAGAATTTGAAACTACGAACAAAAGCAGGACACCATTCAGGCAGATAAAAAGCCATTTCTTTAAAAAAGTGGCAGAGAAGAATAGGGGTACGAGGGATTCTAAAGTTTCCTGCTTCAGCATGAGCAAGCACCTGAGTGGAAAAAAGATTCGGGAAGAAAAATTATTAATTCCAAAATGGATATAACTTATTTTCCCGAACCTGTATATTTTCACAAGTTTTTTATGCAACAATGAGAGCGCATAAACGAATAACTGGACTTTCATCGTCTCAGTATTGCTGCAGCAACCAAAACTTACTTGAAACAACCTCGGGAGAGGAGAGA